>NZ_JAOPWR010000458.1 GCF_025965585.1 Pseudonocardia sp. | reverse complement strand
CGGAACGCCTCCATCAGCCACCAGGACCCTTCGTCCGTGCGCACCTTCGCGTCGACGAGCATCGGGCGGTCCCGCGGCCCGTCCAGCCACTTGCGGACGGCGTCGAGGTCGCCCTCGGACCGGACGGTGGCCGCGGGGCAGCCGTAGCCCGCGGCGATCGCGGCGAGGTCGGTGTCGGGGAAGCGGACGGTGCCGTGGTCGGCGCCGGTGAAGTGGTGGAACTCGGCGCCGTAGCCGGCGTCGTCGTAGACCACCACGAGCATGCCGATGCCGAGCCGCACGGCCGTCTCCAGCTCGGAGATGCCCATGAGGAACCCGCCGTCGCCGAGTGCGGCCACGGTGAGCCGGCCGGGGCGGGCGATCGCGGCGCCCAGCGCGGTGGCCAACCCGAGCCCGATCGACTGGAAGCCCTGCGTGAAGCAGAACCCGTCGGAGTCGGGGACGGCCAGGTAGGCGCTGGGGTAGCCCATGAAGTTGCCGGAGTCGACGGCCACCGTGCGCTCGGCGGGCAGCAGCGCGTCGAGGGCGGCGGAGAGCGTGCGCGGGTCGATGTGGTCGGGATCAGGTGCCTGCTGCGGCACCGGGATCTGCGACCACCGGCCCGCGGTGGCGATGCGCTCGGCGAGAGCGGGGGTGCGGTAGCCCGGACCACCGCTCACCAGGACGGCGACGTCCCGCGCTGTCTCGCCGACGTCGCCCAGCACCCCCAGGTCCACGGCCCGCTGCGCCCCGATCGCGGACGGCGTGTCGTCCACCTGCACGACGATGGTGCCGTCGCCGATCAGGGCGCCGTGGCGGGTGGTCCACATCGTCAGGGACGCGCCCCAGGCCACCACGAGGTCGGCGCCGGTGATGAGCTCGGCGGCCAGGTCGGTGGCGAACCCGCCGGAGATGCCCAGCGACCAGGCGTGGCCGGTGAACAGCCCGTTCGCGACGGCGGACGTGGCCAGCAGCGCCCCGCAGGTGTCGGCGAGCGCGGCAAGCTCGGGTCCGGCGTGCCGGGCGCCGCGGCCGGCGATGAACACCGGACGTTCTGCCCCGTCGAGCAGCCGGGCCAGGTCCGACGCCGCGGCGGCGTTCGGGCGACCCGGGAGCTGCGGGACGAACCGGGGCGTGGCGGGTTCGCACGGCTGTTCCTGCACGTCGAGGGGCAGGTTGAGCACGACGGTCCGGCGCTGTCCGCGACACGTCTCGTAGGCGCGCAGCACGTCCGCCACCGCGGACGCGGACGAGTACACCCGCTCCGGCACCGCCCCGACGGAGGCCGCGAGCGCGTCCTGGTCGATGCGGAAGTTCGACCGCACCGCGGCGCCGCCCGTGTCGGCGGCCAGTACCAGCAGTGGGGTGCGACTCTTCGCGGCCTCGGTGATGCCGGTGAGGGCGTTGGTCAGGCCGCAGCCCTGGTGCAGCGAGAGCACCGCGACCTCGCCGGACGTCCGCGCGTAGGCGTCGGCCATCGTCGCCGCCCCGCCCTCGTGACGGGCGGCGGTGAACGGCACGCCGCGCGCGCGCAGGGCGTTGGTGACGTGGAAGTTGCCGCTGCCGACCACCCCGAACGCGTGCCCGACGCCGAGACCGGCGAGCACCGACCCGACGACGTCCGCGACGGTGGTACCCGCAGTCATCGCTCCACCAGCGCGAGTACGCGGGCCGGACTGCCCGAGCCGCCGACGATCGGCAGCGGCGACACGATGATCATCGCGCCGGTGGGCGGCAGCGCGTCGAGGTTGCGCAGGCTCGTCAGGCCCCACTTGTTCGCGCCCATGAGGTGGTTGTGGCAGGCGAAGGGCGGGTCGAAACCGTGCGCGGCGCCCGCGTCCGTGCCGACCGTCTCCGTGCCGAAGCCGGTGATCGGCGACTCCTGCGCGAGCCAGCGCGCGCACTCCGGGGCGACGCCGGGCGTGTGCGGGCCGTTCTCGTCGGCGTTGGCGAACGCCACGGCGTCCTCACCCCGCGACGACCAGCCGGTGCGGTAGAGCAGCCAGCCGCCGTCGGGCAGCGGGCCGTGCTCGGCCTCCCACGCCGTCACGTGGTCGATCTGCAGCAGGAAGTCGGCGTCCTTCTCCACCTCGGCGGTCATGTCGATCACGACGGCCGGCGCGACGAGCGTGCTCAGCGGGGCCTGCGAGACGTCCAGCCCGTCCTTGCCCGACACCCAGTGCACGGGCGCGTCGAGGTGGGTGCCGGTGTGCTCGCCGGTGTGGATGTCGTTCCAGTACCAGGCGGGGCCGCGGTCGTCGTAGCGGCTGAGCTCCTCGAGCCGGAACCGGCTCGTGTTCGCGAACGGCGGCGGCAGCTCAAGGATCGGCGTCGAGGACTGCAGCGGGGTGGTGAGGTCGACGACCTCGACCGCGCCGGAGCGCGCTGCGTCGAGCACGGCGGAGAGAACTGACATGGCGACTCCCGAGGACTGGAATGTCCCGCCACCATGACGCTTCGCCGGCGCCCGCACCATCCCGGGGGTGCACCCCGATCACGCTGGTGGGCCCGCGACCCGGCGTCGGCGGCGACGGCGCGCCCGTTGTGACGTCGGCGCGTGCGGTGCTGCGCGCCCGAGGGCGGCTACCTGCCCTCGAACGTCGCGTGGCCGGGGCCCTCGGCGAGGAAGGTGCGGATGGCGCCGCGGAGGTCCTCGGTGTCGAACAGCGCGCCGGCGACGGCGGGCACGTCGGCGTCGGCCTTCGCGACGCCGCCCTCGAGGTAGGCGCCGATCACCTTCTTCGTGGCGGCGTGGGCCACCGTGGGGCCGGCGGCCAGCCGCCGCGCGAACGCGCGGGCCGCGTCGTCGAAGCCGTCGGCGGGGAGCACCCGGTTCACCACACCCCAGCTGTGCATCGTGGCGGCGTCGTAGCGGTCGCCGGTCATGACGAACTCGCGGGCTCGTCCGGTGCCCGCGCGCTCGGCGAGCCGCTGGGTGCCGCCCATGGCCGGGGTCAGCCCGACGGTGGCCTCGACGAGTCCGAACGACGCACGGTCGGCGGCCAGAATGATGTCGCAGGCCAGCGCGAGCTCGAAGCCCCAGGTCAGGCACATGCTGTGGGCGGCGAAGACGGTGGGGCAGGGCAGCGCGGCCACGCGCTGCGCGATCGAGACGAGCGCCGTGAACAGGTCGGTGGCCGCCTTGGCGTTGCGGAGTCCGCCGAAGACGGCGACGTCCACACCGCCGGTGACGATCCGGCCCTCGAACCGGAACAGCACCGCTCGGGGGTCGAGCTGTTCAAGCTCGTCGAGGGCCGTGACGAGCGCGGCGCCCATCCCCCCGTCGAACAGGTTGAGCGGCGGGTGGTCGATCGTGACCACGGCGAGGCCGTCGTCGTGGTGCACGGTGATGGGCAGATCGGGAGGCATGGGGTGTTCCTACCCGAAGCCGCGCTCAGGCGGCGAGTGCGGCGTAGCGCCCGTTGTCGGCCACCAGGCTGCTGTGGGTGCCCGCCTCGACCACGTGACCGCGGTCGATCACCACGATCTGGTCGGCGTCGCGCACGGTGGAGAGGCGGTGGGCGATGGTGATGGTGGTGCGGCCCTGCGCCAGCGCGTCGAAGGCCTTCTGCACGGCGCGCTCGGTCTCGTTGTCCAGCGCGCTCGTGGCCTCGTCCAGGACGAGGACGCGGGGGTTGCGCAGCAGCGTGCGCGCGATGGCGATGCGCTGCTTCTCCCCGCCGGAGAAGCGGTGGCCGCGGGAGCCGACCACGGTGTCGTAGCCCTCGGGCAGGTTCGCGATCAGGTCGTGGATCTGCGCGGCCCGGGCGGCGGCCTCGATCTCGGCGTCGGAGGCGTCGGGCTTGGCGTAGCGCAGGTTCTCGCGCACGGTGGTGTGCAGCAGGTAGGTCTCCTGGCTCACCACACCGACGACCGACGCGAGGTCGGCGAGCGTCATGTCGCGCAGGTCGACGTCGTCGATGGTGACGCGGCCCGCGCTCGGGTCGTAGAGGCGTGCGGCCAGCGAGGCGATCGTGCTCTTGCCCGAGCCGGTCTCGCCGACGAGCGCGAGCGTGGTGCCCGCGGGGACGTCCAGGTCGATGCCGGCCACGGCCGCGGAGTCGCTGCCGCCGTAGGCGAACGTGACGTCCTCGAAGCGCACGTGGCCCTTGACGCGGGCGGGGTCGACCGCCACCGGCTCGGCGGGGTCGTCCACCTCCACGGGCAGGTCGAGGTACTCGAAGATGCGGGCGAACAGCGCCAGCGAGCTGACCAGCGAGACGCCGACGTTGAGCAGGCTCGTGATGGGCCGGAACAGGGTGCCCTGCAGGGTGGTGAAGGCGATCAGCGTGCCGATGCTCATGGTCCCGGCCGCGACCGGCAGGCCGGCGGCGAGGTAGATGACCGCGGGGATCGCGGCGAAGATGACGCTCATCGAGGCCATCCGCCAGCGGCCGGCCAGCTGCGAGCGCAGCTCCAGGTCGATCAGGCGCGTGGACGAGCCGGTGAAGCGGTCGACGAGCGCGGGACCGGCGCCCATGGTCTTGGAGAGCTGGATACCGCTGATCGAGAGGCCCTCCTCGACGGTGACGTTGAGGTCGGCCAGCTCACGCTGCTGCTGGGCGGTGATGGTGCGGCGCATCCGCGCGACGCGGCGCGTCAGGTAGATGGCGGGCGGCATGACCACCAGCGAGATCAGCGAGAGCCGCCAGGACAGCGCGGCCATCGCGACCGCGGTGGCGACGGCGGTGGTGAGGTTGGAGGCGACGGACGTGGCCGTCGACGTGACGACGGACTGCATGCCGCCGATGTCGTTGGTGATGCGCGACTGCACCTCGCCGGTGCGGGTGCGCGTGAAGAAGGCGATGGACTGGCGCTGCAGGTGGGCGAAGACGTCCGTGCGCAGCCGGTGCATGACCTGTTGGCCGATCTTCGTGGAGATCCAGGTCTGGACCACGCCGAAGGCGGACGTGACGGCGGCGACGGCGACCATGCCGATGACCAGCCAGATGAGCAGCCTGAGGTTCCGGTCGGGCAGCGCGGTGTCGATCACCGCGCGCAGCAGGAACGGAGAGGCGAGCCCGACGACGGACGACGCGACGATGATCGCCGTGACGATGACGAGCTGCCAGCGGTAGGGGGTGAAGAGCCGGCCGATGCGGCGCAGGGATACCTCGCGGGCCTGCTTCTTCTCGGCGGCACTGACGGGACGGGATCTGATACGTGGGGGCTCCAAAGGTGTGCTCCTCTGTTCGGGTGATGCTGAGGTTACCTCAACATGAGGGAGCAACACCAGATGTTGATACGGTATTCCCGTGGAGCCTGACGAAAAGGACGAGTCCCTCGCCGAGGCGTTCTGGTCGGTCGCGCGCCGGCTGCGGCACCTCAGCCGCGAGGCCCTCGCCCCGTGGGACGTCACGCCGTCACAGTCGCGCGCGGTCGGCGTCCTCGCCCGCCGCGGCACCATGCGCCTGTCCGAGCTGGCCCTGCACCTGCGCATCGCGCCCCGGTCGGCCACCGAGGTGGTGGACGACCTGCAGGAGGCGGGCCTGGTGGAGCGCCTGCCCGATCCCCACGATCGGCGCGCCACGCTCGTCCAGCTCACCGACCGCGGCGTCGAGGTGGGCGCAGCCATCCGGGCCGCCCGCGCGGCGGAGGCCGAGAGCTACTTCGGCGTGCTCAGCGACGCCGACCGCAAGGACCTGACCCGCATCCTGCGCACGCTGCGCGGCTGACGGGCGTGGCGATGAAGCCGGCCGAGGTCTGGGTCGTCGCCGGTCCGCCGGGCGCGGGCAAGAGCACGATCGCAAGCCTGCTGCTCGCCCTGCTGGTGCCGGTGCCCGCGCTGCTGGACAAGGACACGGTCTACGGCGGGTTCGTCGCGGCCACGTTGGCGGCGGCAGGGCGGTCACCGGGGGAACGCGAGGGAGCGTGGTACGACGAGCACGTCAAGGTCCACGAGTACGGGGGCATGGTCGCCACGGCCCGCGAGGTCCGCGCCCACGGCTGTCCGGTGATGCTCGTGGCGCCGTTCACGGGCCAGATCCGCGACCCGGCGCGCTGGGTGTCCTTCGTCGCGGAGCTGGGCGGCGATCCCGTGCGGCTGCTGTGGGTGCGCAGCGACGACGCCACGCTGCGCCGGCGCCTCGCCGACCGTGGACGTGCCCACGACGCCGGCAAGCGTGCCGCCTTCGACGCGTTCCTGGCCCGAATGCAGCCCGACACCCCACCTCCGGTGCCGCACACGGAGATCGACAACCGGGACGGCGCCCCGCCGCCGGCCGCCCGGCTCGCCGCGATCGCCCGCCGCCCATGACCGGTCCGGGACGTGCCGACGCCGTGTCGGTGCCCACGGAACGCCTCCGCCGGCGAGGACGCTGCAGCGGGGGGCGCCGCGCGTAGAAGGGTGCAGCCTCCACGACTCGACCCGGCGCGTGAGGTCGCCGTCGGGCTGGTCGCAGGCGCCCGGCACGGGGGAAATCGTGTCGGGGGCCGCCGGCGCGGGCCCGTTCCGTGAAGCCGCCTCAGCCCGGAACCACCCCGGCCAGCAGCTCCGCGAGCGGGGGCGTGGCCTCGGGGCGGGTCACGTAGCCGTCGGCGTGGAACCAGCCGCTGCCCTCCTTGCCCGCCGGGTCCAGCCCGCGCGCCGCGACGTCGGCCTGTGCCGCGTCGGACTCGTCGCTGTCGGCGAAGCGCCGCTGCGGGAACGTCATGCCCGGTACCCGCTCGGTGACCAGTCCGTACCCGGCGAGCGTCTTCGCGATCGGGGCGTAGTCGAAGACCCGCAGCACGAACGTGGCCAGCCACAGCCGCGACGGGTCCCCGACGGCGCCGAGGATCCGGTCGAACGTCCGCTCCCCGATGTACCCCACGCCCCCCGTGCAGACGACGAGGTCGACCTCGCGCAGGCCCGCGGCCAGCGCCGGGGACGGGCCGGCGTCCTCCAGGTCCTCGGCCCAGCCGTTCGTCAGGAGCCCGGTCCGCAGCCCGTAGTCGATCGCGGGCGCCGAGGCGTCCAGCCCGAGCACGGCCAGGTCGGGGCGGCGCAGGTGCCCGGCGTAGAACACCGCGTCGTCGCGGATCAGCTCCCCGGGCGGCAGGGCGGCCCGCGCCGGGTCGGTGGCGCGGGCGCCTATCGCGGCGAGATCGAGGTCGTGGCGCAGCAGCGCGGCGTTGATGCCGTAGGAACAGCAGACGTCGAGCACTGTTCGGCTCCCGGACGCCGCGACCAGCGCCTCGACGACGGGCAGCGCCCGCTGCGGCACCTGGTACTCCAGCGGCATCAGCGCCCGGAAGTACGCGCGGGGATCGGGCTGCGCGTAGATCGTGCTGAAGTCCGCCTTGCTCGTCGCCGTCCGCGCCTCGTCAGTCATCGCGGAGCAGCTCCTCCAGCTCGCGGACGGCGTCGGCGAGAGCGCCCGCGAACACCCCCATCTGCGCGCTCACCGCGCGCGGCGTGCTCAGGTAGAGGTCGAAGCGGCCGGGCATCATGGCGTAGCCGACGCCGATGCACTTCTCGCTCGTCGAGCCGAACCCCCAGTACCGTACGTGCGACGACGGCACGGCGCTGGTGCTGAGGTAGTCGTCGCGCATGACCAGCCAGCCGGGTGAGTCGAACAGCGGCAGCGGCTCGGTGCCACCGGCCCGCTTCTGGATCAGCTGCAGCTCCCAGAGGTGCTGCTCGGGCGCGAGCCCCGCCTGGCACTCCTTCGCCCGGGCCACGTGCTTGTCGGCTGCGGCCCGGAACGCCGCGCGACGCGTGTCGGCGTCGGCGGCCGGCTCGTCCATCGCGGCCACGAAGGCGAGGATCTCGGGCGTGACGACGCGCATCGCCTCGGTGCGCCCGTGCCGGAACTGGAGGGTGGAGATCGACTCGTAGGTGGCGCCGACGTGGCCCTTGGCTCGCTGGTGGGCGAGCTGGAACGCCATCTGCGCGAACGCGTCCGGCGAGCACCTCAGCGCCTTGGCCCGCTCGGCGCCGAAGTCGACCGAGAGCGTCGTGGTGGCAGTGTCGGCGGCGTACACGGTGAAGGCGTAGGCCGCGGCCAGGACGTCGGCGCGCAGCGTGTCGTCGAGGGTGAACTCCAGCAGGGCGCACCCCGGGACGCGGTCACCACCCGACGGCGGCTCGGGCGCCTCCAGGACGGTGTCCAGGAAGCTGATCACGGTGGTGCCGTCGAGGTTGCAGTGCTCGCCGTTGTAGCCGGCGGTGCCGTCGGCGAAGATGATCAGCGAGACGGCCTTGTCGAACCAGCGGTTCCCGCTGTCGCCGTGCAGGAGGTTGTCCGACGCCTCCAGCGGGCTCGCGGGCGTGAAGTCCTCGAGGCAGACGCAGAACAGGGCGCGCTCGACGACGTCGAGCACCTCGGCGTTGCCGGCGTCGAGCAGGGCCTGGCGGCTCGCGGCCCACTCGGCCCGCGCCTTGCTGGTGAGACTCCCGACGGACGTGCCGGGGGCGGCCGCCGTCGCGCCCGAGGCCATCGCCGCGCGCAGGCCGGACGCGATCTCGTCGACCGTGTACGGCCGCCCGTCGTCGTCCATGACGTCGAGGCTGATCATGTTGCCGCGGAAGAACACGATGATGTGCCGCTCCCGCGACGGGCCCGGCCACGCGTCGGTGTACGGCGTACGCGAGCTGTCCTGCACCTCACCGGGGATGCGGGTGGCGGAGAACAGGTACTTGTTCTGATCCATCGACAGCGCCTGCCCGCGCTGGGTGGCGGGCGGCAGCGTCTCGTCGGAGATGCGGAGCTCGTAGTCCAGCGACCCCGCGACCAGGCGCGCGGCGCGGTCGAGCTGGCCGAGTGGGGAGTCCTCGAAGAGGAAGAAGAAGTTGGCGTCGAGCGCGATGCGGTCGCGACGGCCGAGGTAGCGGTACGGCCAGAACGTGTCGAGCCAGCTCACCACCCCGGGCTGCTGGTCGTAGGCGACGAGCTCGGCGTGCAGCGTCCGGCCCGGGCCGTCGACCTGCAGGAACGACGTCACGGCGGCCTCGGTGGCGGCCAGCTCCTCGGCGGTGAGCAGCGGCGCCGACCACTCGAGGAACCGCTCGCAGGTCTCCTCCAGCGTGGGGAGCGGCACGCGTGGGAGGCGCTCCTCGTTGCCGAAGGTGCGCGGGGACAGGTCCGGGCTGGTCGTCACGATCATCCTTGATCTCTCGCGTCAGTCCATCAGCTGGTCGCCCCGGACCGCGCCGCCCGTCGCCTCCAGATGGGCCGGCGTGACACGGCCGAACAGCTGGCGCGTGCGCGACACCGAGCCGATCACCCCGGCCCGCTCGCTGTAGGCGAAGATCGCCGAGTGCCGGGCCCGGCCGCCCTCCACGGTGCTCACGCGGTGCAGCGCGTAGCGGCCCATGAACAGCTGCAGGTCGCCCGGTCGCAGCGTGAGGCGCCGCACGAGGTGCTCGCCGCGGCCGTCCACCACGGCCCGCACGTCGTCGACGTTCTCCGACGCCGCGGACCGGATGGCCGGGCAGAACTCGAAGACCCCACCGACCTGCGGGGCCTGCATGAGCATGCTCACCGTGAACTCGTTCGTGTCGAAGTGCCAGGGGTGCGAACGGCCCGGAGTGAGGACGTTGAGCGTCAGCCCGGAGAGCGGGTCGGCCAGCTCGTGCACCGCGTCCAGGCCGAAGCAGGCGGCGACGAACCCCTGGAACGCCGGGCTCGTGTAGAGCCGGTGGATCACCGCGTCCGGTGGCACGAGGTCGCGCGCCACGAACGCGTTGCCCCGCTCCATCGGGACGCGGGCGGGATGGCCGTCGGGCAGCGACGGGTCCGGCTCGGTGTTGTAGACGTTGACCGTCTCGACGTCGTAGTACGCACCCGGCGCCATCTTCGCGCCCTCGCGGCGGAGCGTCTCGCGTACGTCGGGGCGGACGAAGTCGGGGAGCACGCAGCAGCCGGCGCTCGCAAGGTCCTCCCGGACGCGAGCCACGAGGACCGGGTCGGTGAGCTCGTAGGTGTCGGTGTCGATCGCGTCGGCCACGTCCACGACAGTCATCGGCGTCCTCTCGACGGTGGGTGGACCACCCCGAGTCAACAGCACCGCAGTGTGCCCGAGAACCGTCCGGACGGACAGGTCGGATCTCCTACGCGTGCGCGATGTACCGGTCGGAGACCGCCACATTGTAGCGGTCGAACATCGTGCCGAGCGTCTGCAAATCCTCGGCCGACCAGGTCTCGAGCAGGTCGGCGAGGTTCTGGCGGCGGCGCTGGCGGACCGTCTCCGCGCGGCGCAGGCCCTCCTCGGTGACGCTGATGATGCTGCGGCGGCGGTCGTCCGGGGCCGGCTCGCGGTCGACGAGGCCGGCGGCGCCCATCGCGGAGACCTGCCGTCCCGCCGTGGACGGGTCGACGCCCAGCGCGGACGCGAGCGTGCCGATGTCCATGGGGCCCAGGTCGTCGAGGGTGCGCAGCAGCAGGTACTCGGCGCTGTCCAGGTCGACGTAGGCCTTCCCGCGGCGGCGCAGCAGCTCGAAGTTGCGGACCAGCACCGCGGACTGCATCTCGATCACGTCGAGTGGGTGGGTGCTGGAGGTGATCGTCACAGGAGCCCTCCTGCTCTCCAAAGTCGGTACCGTACCGGTTATTGTCGGTAGCATACATGTTTTGGAATTGAGGTTTGCCGTGACGGGTGCGGTCGGGTGGCGCGAGCGGGGTCGGGGTCTGCGGGACAAGGTGGTGGCCTCCGACCCGGGGCTGGGACGGCTCCGCCAGGCGGGCAACGCCGCCGTCGCGATGGCCACCGCGCTCGCCGTCGAGGCCGGCTTCTCCGCGCTGATCGGGTCCACCGCCCAGAGCACCCTCATCGCGATGCTGCTCGGCGCGGTCATGGCGATGATGGGCTCGATGGCCCTCGTGACCGGCACGGCCGTCGAGAAGGTGCGCACGGCCGTCTTCTTCCCCGTGGCGATCGGCGTCGGGATGACCGCCGGCGTCCTCGTCGCGGGCCGCACCGACCTGATGCTGGCCGTGTTCGTGGTGGTCATGTTCGCCGCGGTCTTCGTGCGGCGCTTCGGGCCCGCGTTCTTCTCCTACGGCTTCATGGGCTGGATGGGCTACTTCTTCGCGTCGTTCCTGGGCGCCACGTTCCGGATGCTCCCGCTGCTGCTGCTCGAGGTGGTCATCGCCGCGGCCTGGATCCTGCTGCTGTCGGTGACGGTGCTGCGCACCCACCCGCGCCGCACCGTCCAGCGGATGCGCAAGGCGTTCGGGGCTCGGGTGCGCGAGGTTGCCGGGCTCGTCGCCGAGCTGCTCGAGACCGATCCCGCCGAGGGGCGCCGCCGCCGCCGCATCCGTGCCCGGCTGCACGACCGGCAGCTGCGTCTCGCCGACACCGCGCTCATGGTCGACGGCTCGCTCGCCGACGTCGGCGCCACACCCTCGGGCTGGTCGGCCGCCGCGCTGCGTCGCTACCTCGTCGACGCCCAGCTGGCCATCGACACGCTGGCGCAGTCGGCCCTCACCCTCGACGCCGCCACCACGCACCGCACGCAGGCCGCGCAGGTGGCCCACATGGCCCGCAGGCTCGCCGCGTTCGACTACGCCGCCGCCGAGCGGGAGGCGCGGTTGCTCGGCGGCCGGGCCACGGACGGCGCCTCCGGCGTGGACCTCGCCGTGCGCCGGGCCGGCTCCGCCGTGGTGGAGTACGCCGAGCTGGCGCGGAACGGGAAGGCCGCGGCTGAGCAGCTGGACAGCGCCGAGACCTACGAGCCCGCCGTCGTCATGATGTTGGGCGACCTGCCCGGCTCACCGGCCGTCGCCCGCGACGTGGCCCCACGCGTCGGGCGCTGGAACGCCCTCGCCCGCCTCGACATGACCACGCGCCAGGCCATCCAGGTCGCGGTGGCCGGCGGGCTCGCGATCGTGCTCGGCAGGCTGCTGTCCGAGCAGCGCTACTACTGGGCGGTCCTTGCGGCGTTCATCGCCTTCACCGGCACGGCCACGCGCTCGGAGACGTTCATCAAGGCCGGCAACCGGGTCGTCGGCACGCTGGTGGGGCTGTTCGCCTCGATCTGGGTGGCCAACCTGACGGCGGGCAGCACGCCGCTCGTGCTGATCACCATCGTCCTGAGCATGTTCCTCGGCTTCTACCTGGTCAAGGTGTCCTACGCCTTCATGATCTTCTTCATCACGATCATGGTGGGGCAGCTCTACAGCGTGTTGCACGAGTTCAGCGACGCCCTGCTGCTGCTCCGGCTGGAGGAGACGGCGATCGGCGCGGCCGTCGGCATCCTCGTGGCGCTGTTCGTGGTGCCCGTCAGCACGCGCGACACCGCCCGCTACGCCCGGGCGTCCCTGCTCACCGCCCTGTCCACACTGCTGGACGCGGCCGGCAGGCGCATCGACCCCACCGTCGAGGCCCCCGAGGTCGACGCGGAGCTCAGCACCGACCTCGACGGCATGGCCCGCGCCGTGGAGAACGCACTCCGGCAGCTCAACGTGGTGGCCGCCCCGATGACGCGGCCCATGCTGTTCGACAACGACCCGGCGCGGGTGCGGCGGGCCCTGAGGCTCTACGCGGCGTCCGCCACCCACGCCCGTGCGCTGGCGGCCCGGCTACGCCGGACGCCGGGAACGCCCGAGCAGCTCGCGGTGGCCAGCACCACGCTGGCCGCGGCCGCACGCCACCTGGCGGCGCTGACGTCCCCCGGCCCCGACCCGCAGGTGCTCGACGAGCTGGCCCGCGCCGACGCGGTCCTGTTCGACCCGGCCGTCCCCGAGCACCCGGCGGGTCGCACGTTGATCCACCTCCAGCAGCTGCTGCACCAGCTCGCCACCAGAGACTTCAGCACCGACTCGATGCTCGACGCGGCTCTGCTGGTGCCCCGCCGCTCCGTCCCCGCGCGAATCCGCCCCACGGGCGTCGCGGGTGTCGTCACGGGCTGGTCGGGCGGCCCGGTGGCCCAGGCCACCGTCACCCTGATCGACGAGCGCGGCGGCCAGGCCGGTACCGCCCGGTCCGACGAGCGGGGTCGCTACCGGGTGTCGGTCCCGGACATGGGCTCGTACCTCGTGGTCGTGAGCGCGCCCGGTCACGACTCCACCGTCGCCCGCCTCTTCGCCGATCCCGTCGTCCTGGTCCGGCACGACGTGTCGCTCGGGGAGCTCGCGATCGCGAGCCGCGACCGTCGGTGATCGCCGCGGCGAGCACCTCACCGCCCCGAGGCGGGCGCCCAGGTGCGGCCCGCGGCGATCACCGCACGCGCAGCACCGGTTTGCCGGGCGCGCGGTCCGGCGAGTCGACGTAGGCGTGAGCGGCCGCGACGTCGTCGAAGTCGAAGACGCGGTCGACCATCGGCGTGAACGCGCCGGCCGCGAGCCCGGCCAGCACGAAGTGCTCGGCACGGCGCAGGGCGGCGGGGTCGCCGGTGATCTCGAAGACGCGGTAGCGGCGCAGCCACACCGCCGCGTACCCGCCGCCGGGCAGCGGCGTCGGCTGCCCGGACAGGCCGCCGTGCACGATGACGGTGGCCCCGTCGGCGCAGGCCCGGACGAGCTGCTCGACCTGCGGCCCGCCCTCGGCGTCGAGGACGAGGTCGGCGCCCGCGCCGCCCGTCGCGTCGCGGATCGCGGCGGCCAGGTCGCCCTCGCCCGACACGATCACCGTCTCCGCGCCGGCGTCGAGCAGAGCCTGCCGTTGCGCCCCGGTCGGGGTGGTGGCGACCGGGACCGCCCCGAGGTACCGCACGACCTGGATCGCGGCCACGCCGATGCTGTTGCTCGCCGCCGTGATCACGACGTGGTCGCCCGGCCGGACCCGGACGATCTCGGCCACCATCCCGTACACCGTCACGTACGGCATCCAGACCGCCGCGGCGGTGACGGCGTCCAGGCCCGGCGGGCGCGCGACCAGCGCCGCGGCCGGCACGACGGCCTCCTCGGCGTAGACGGGGTAGTCGTTCTGGGAGAACGCCGGCACGACGCTCACGGCGTCCCCCGCCTTCCACCGCTCGACGCCCGGGCCCACCTCCAGCACCTCGCCGGAGCACTCCGTGCCCAGCCCGGCCGGGAGCACCGGTTGTTCGAGGTAGGTGCCGCGCCGGAAGTTGACCTCGGCGCGGTTGAGGCCGATCGCGTCGACGCGCAGCCGCACCTCACCCGGGCCCGGGGAGCGAACCGGGAGGTCCTCGATGTGCAGGACCTCGGGGCCGCCGAGCTCGTGGAACCGGATCTTCCGTGCCATGGAGCCGAATGTACGGAACCCGGCGGCCATCGTCTGGTGATCCACCGGGCGCTCCCGCAGACTGCTGCACCGTGACACGGGAACGAGGGATGATCGCGGCGTTCAGCGCGCCGTGGACGCGGCGGATGACAGGACGCGACCCCGAGCAGCCGCACCGGGCGTCCACTCCTTTGGAGCTGCTGTTCGACCTCTGCTTCGTGGCGGCGATCTCGCAGGCCGCCGCGCAGCTGGCGCACGGCATCGAGAAGGACCACGTCGGGCCCGCGCTGCTGGGCTTCCTGCTGGTGTTCTTCGCGATCTGGTGGGCGTGGATGAACTTCACGTGGTTCGCCTCCGCCTACGACACCGACGACGTGCCGTACCGGCTGCTCACGCTCGTGCAGATGGCGGGCGTGCTGGTCCTCGCCGCGGGGGTGCCCGCAGCACTCGACCACTACGACTTCACGGTCGCCACCATCGGCTACGCGATCATGCGGGTGCCGGGCGTCCTGCAGTGGCTGCGGGCGGCCCGAGAGGACCCGGCCCGGCGCGCGACCTGTCTCCGCTACGCCGTCGGCATCGCCGTGGTGCAGGTGCTGTGGATCGCCCGCCTCGCGCTGCCGCACCCGTGGGACATCGCGGGCTTCGTGGTGCTGGTGGTCGCCGAGCTCGCGGTGCCGATCGTCGCGGAGCTCCGCGGTGAGCCGACGACCTGGCATCCCGAGCACATCGCGGAGCGGTACGGGCTGTTCACCCTCATCGTCCTCGGGGAGTGCGTGCTGGGCACCACCGTCGCGTTCCAGTCGGCGCTCGGGCACGGCTTCTCGGCCGACCTCGTCCTGCTCGCGGTCGGCGGCCTCCTGCTGATCTTCGGCCTGTGGTGGACGTACTTCCTCGGGGGCGACGATGCGGGCCTGACCTCGCTGAGGGCCGCTCTCACCTGGGGCTACGGGCACTACCTCGTCTTCGGCTCCGTCGCCGCGCTCGGAGCGGGCCTGGAGGTGGCGGTGCAGACCAGCGAGCACGCCGCCGAGATCCCGGAGGCCGTCGCGGGCCTGGCCGTCGCCGTGCCCGTCGCGGTGTTCCTGGTGGTGATCAGCCAGCTGCGACGCCTGACCTGGCCCGCGGGCGTGCTGAACCACGGTTTCGTCGCCGCGACGGCCGTGCTGGTGCTGGTCTGCGGGGCGCTGGCCGGCGTGATCGGCCTGGGGCCGGCTGTGCTCGCGATGGGGGTGGTGCTGGGGGCGCTGCTCGCCGCGTACTTCGCCGTCAGCCACAGGCGTGCCGTTCGGGCCGACGGGTGAACCGGGGCAGGATGGCGGCATGACTGTGCGGTGGGGTGTCGTCGGTCCGGGTCGGATCGCGTCCAGGGTGGTGGCGGACTTCCCGCACGTGCCGGGGGCCGAGGTGGTGGCGGTCGCGTCGCGCTCGGTCGACCGGGCCAAGGCCTTCGCCGCGAAGTTCGGCATCGCCCGCACCCACGACTCCTACCGCGGGATCGTCGACGACGAGGGCGTCGACGTGCTCTACATCGCCACCCCGCACCCGCAGCACCGCGCGGTGACGCTGGCCGCGCTGCGGGCGGGCAAGGCGGTGCTGGTGGAGAAGGCGTTCACCGTGACGCCGGCCGCCACGCGCGAGATCGCCGCGGTCGCCGCGGAGACGGGCGTGTTCGCGATGGAGGCCATGTGGACGCGCTTCCAGCCCGCCGTCGTCCGAATGCGCGAGCTGATCGCGGACGGCGCGATCGGTGAGGTGCGCGCGGTGCAGGGCGATCTCGGCGTCAACGCGCCCACCGACCCGTCCGACCGCTTCTACAACCCGGCGATCGGTGGCGGGGCGCTGTTCGACCTGACGGTCTACCCGATCTCGTTCGCGCAGATGGTGCTCGGCACGCCCGACACCGTCACCGCCCACGGCGTCCTGGACGCGAACGGCGTGGACGTCGAGGAGGCCGTCCTACTCGGCTGGGACGACGGTCGCTCCGCGTCGCTGTTCACGTCGCTGCGCTGTGCCACGCCCGGCCAGATGCGCGTCTACGGCACCGAGGGCTGGATCGACGTGCCGCCGCGCTTCCACCACCCCGACGTGATCGTGCTGCACCGCGGCGACGCGGAGCCCGAGGAGATCGTCGCGCCCCACGTCGGCGGCGGGTTCGCGCACGAGCTCATCGAGGTCACCGAGTGCGTCGCCGCGGGACGTCGGGAGAGCGCGGTGATGCCGCTCGCCGACACCGTGGCAGTGCAGGACGTGATGGGGCAGGTGGCCGACCAGCTCGGCATGGTCCCCCAGGAGGGCCCCGCCGAGCTGTAGCCGGAACGGCGCATCCCGAGGTCACCCGACGACCATCCACGACAGCACCGGGGTGGACTGCAGGTACACCAGCACGCACATGAACAGCAGGAACACGACGCTCCAGATCAGCACCCGGCGGAAGATCTCGCCCTCACGTCCCTCCAGGCCGACGGCGCCCGCCGCGATCGCCAGGTTCTGCGGAGAGATCATCTTGCCGAGCACACCCCCGGAGGAGTTCGCGGCCGCGAGCAGTGTCGGCGACAGGTTCGCCGACGACGCCGCGCTGATCTGCAGGGCGCCGAACAGCGAGTTGGACGAGGTGTCCGACCCGGTGACGGCCACGCCGAGCCAGCCGAGGATCGGCGCCAGCAGCGCGAAGATCCCGCCCGCCCCGGCCAGCCACAGGCCCAGGGTGGTGGTCTGCCCCGACTCGTTCATGACGAAGCCGAGCGCCAGCACCACCATGACCGTGATGATCGCGGACTTCAGCTGCGCGATGCTGCGGCCGTAGATGCGTAGAGCCGTCCCGAACCCGATTCTCAGCACCGGCAGCGTCAGCAGCCCTGACAGCAGGAGCAGCGTGCCGGCGGCCGAGAGCAGGTTCAGCTTGAACGTGGTGGCCACGGCCTTGCCGGTGTCGCTGACGATGTGCAGCCCCGGCCAGTTGTAGATCCAGGTGGCGACCTCGAGGCCGGTGCCGTTCGGGCCGGGCTTCGTCGGGGCGACACCGGTGATCGCGGGGATACGGGTGGCCAGCACGAACACCACGATGATGATCAGGTAGGGCGCGTAGGCGCGGAGCACCTCCCCCCGGGTGTCCACCCGCGTGTCCGTGACGGTGCCCCCGCCCGCGGTGCCCCCGCCACCGATGGGCTCGTCCGTCCGCTCGTCGGACGCCTCGACGTAGCCCTCGGCCGGCCGCCAGACGCGGCTGAACGCGAGCACGGCGCCGGCCGACGCGAGCGCGGCGATGATGTCGGCCAACGGGATGGACCAGAAGTTCGACGCGAGGTACTGGAAGACGCCGAACGTCAGCCCGCAGACGATGGCCGTCGGCCAGACCTGCTTCAGCCCGCGCTTCCCGTCCACGATGAACACCAGGGCCAGCGGCACGAACACCGACAGGATGGGCGTCTGGCGGCCCACCATCGCGCCAAGGTCGTCGACGGGCAGCTTCGTCACGGTGGCCAGCGTGGTGATCGGAACGGCGAGCGCTCCGAACGCCACCGGGGCCGTGTTCGCCACGAGCGCCACGGTCGCGGCCTTGAGCGGGCGGAAGCCCAGGGCGATGAGCATGACCGAGCTGATCGCCACCGGCGTCCCGAAGCCGGCGAGCGCCTCCATGAGCGCGCCGAAGCAGAACGCGATGATGATCGCCTGAACCCGCTGGTCGTCGCTGACGGAGGCGAACGACCGGCGCAGCACGTCGAAGTGGCCGGTCTCGACGGTCAGGTTGTAGATCCAGATCGCGTTGATGACGATCCACATGATCGGGAAGAAGCCGAACGCCGCGCCGAGCAGGCCGCTGTTCAGCGCGTCGCCGACGGGCATGGAGTAGAAGAGGATCGCCACGAGCAGCGCGACCACCAGCCCGATCACGGACGCGAGCCACGCCCGCATCCGCACCACGCCGAGCAGCACGAACAGCACCACCAGCGGCAGCACCGCGACGATCGAGGACAGACCGAGCGACCCGCCGAGGGGGTCGTAGACCTGCGTGAAATCGGCCAATATGTGGGTCTGCGGCGTCGTTGCCAGGATGGTGCTCATCAGTCCTTCCCTGCACTGTCGGGTGACGTGCGGCGAAGGGTGCCCGCGGCGGCGACGGAATGCAGCTTCTGGCACGCCGTCCCACCCGTTCAGCCCAGGCTCCGGGCTCGCCGCCCAGCTCGTCGGCGCGGACGAGCCCGGCCGGTCCACGGTGGATCAGCAGCCCGTCCCAGCGGGCGCGGTCCTGCCCCAGGAGCAGCACCGGTTCGCCGGGCGCCCCGGTGTGCGCGGCGGCCCGCGCCGCCTGGATCTCCATCAGGCCCAGCAGCCCGTGCACCTCCGGTTCGTCCGGCGCGAGCCCGGCGAGGAGACGGCTCAGGCGCCCCGGCGCCGGCCTCACCCTGCGTCGAACGGACCGGCCGGACTTCGACACGCCTCCAGGAGATTCCGGTGGACTTCTCAACCGGTCACGGGCGTTCGACGGGCTGCCGCACCTCGGCGACGGGCACCAGCAGGGTGAGTGGGCCCGCGCACCGCACCCGCAGGAACTCGGCCGGGCCGTCCGGGCCGGGGAGGGTGAAGCGGCCGAGCACGGTGGCGGTGCGGTCGCAGTCGGGGCAGGGAACGGTGCTGGTCACGGGGTCCTCGACTCTTGCGGAGTGGTGGGCCCGGCCGCGGCCTCCGCACCGTCGGAGAGGAAGGACCGGGCGTGCAGGGTGCACGCCGGGACAACGCCCGACGTACCCGGGCGGTACGGGTGCCGTCCGCGATCCGCCCGTCCTCGCTGACCGTGCCGTCTCCCCGCAGGGTCTCCAACCCCTCGACGTGCGCACCACCCCTGCGAGGACGCCGTCGCCCGGGGCGCGGGTAGCGTCCGCGGCGATGACGCGCCGATCCCTCGCGCCGGCCCTGCTCGCCTGCGCCGTGCTGGCCGGGTGTGCCGTGCCGGTCGCGGGGGCCGCGGCACCCCTGCCCGCCACGCCCCCGGTGGCGACGTCGGCTCCGACATCGGCTCCGGCGTCCGCCGCTCCCACGTCCGCGCCGCCCGCCTGCCCCGACCCCGCGTGGAGCTGCGAGCAGCAGCAGCGGTTCACCGCGGTCGAGTCCTACACGCGCCGCGAGGTGGGCGCCCACGGCTATCTCGGCGTCGTCTTCACCGACCGCCGGACGGGCGCGGTATGGCGCTCCGGGGCCACCGACCATGAGGGCTGGACGGCCTCCACGATCAAGCTCGCGATCGCAACCGACCTGCTGCAGCGCGAGCGCGCCGGCACCATCGCGCTCGCCGCGTCCGACCGGCACGACATGGACACCATGCTCAACTTCTCCGACGAGGCCGCGTCGGACCGGCTGTGGAAGAAGTACGGCGGTGACGCCATGCTCGCCCGCTTCCGCAGCGACCTCGGCATGACCGGCCTGCACTTCGTCCCCGGCTTCACCAAGGCCACCTACTGGGGCTTCGTCAAGTGCACCACCGACGACCTGGCCGCGCTGATGGGCCATGTGCTGACCCGCACCGACCCGGCCGACCGCACCTACCTCGTGGACGCCCTGCGTGGCGTCGCGTCCAACCAGCAGTGGGGCGTGTGGGGCGCCGGTCCGACGGAGCAGCCCGGCAACAAGGACGGCTGGTCGTTCGAGTCCGACTCCTACGGCAAGCACTGGGTGACCGACACCGTCGGCTTCGCCGGCCCGGCCGAGCGCTACGCCGTGGCGATCATGTACCAGGTGGACCCGTCGGGCTCGCTTGCCGACGGCGCGCACACAGTGAGCGACGTGGCCGCGCTGCTGTTCGGCAGGCCCACGCCGGCCCCGATCACCGTGCCCGCTCCGGACGGCTGATCCGCGCACCGACGGACTGGTTCATGGGTCCCCGCGGACCCCGCGCGCTCCCCCCGAACGCCACGGTCCACCCCCGAACCTACGAACGCTGAACACGCGTTTCACACGGGGACCTCACTCGAGAAGTCACGACGTCCGATGTCGGGGAGGATGTCGCCGCGCGCCGGACGGTCCGGCGCCGGAGCGGAGGACCGTGATGGCGGGCGGTGATGCGGCCGGAGACGTGGCCGTGGTGACGGGAGCGGGATCGGGGATCGGACGGGTGGTCGCGGTCGCCATGCTCGACGCCGGCTTCCGGGTGGCGCTGGCCGGACGCCGTCGCGAGCCCCTCGAGGAGACCGCCTCGGCCGCGGGTGACCGGGCGCTCGCCGTGCCCACCGACGTCGCCGACGAGAACTCCGTGGCGGCGCTGTTCGCGGCCGTCCGCGAGCGCTGGGGCCGCGTGGACCTGCTGTTCAACAACGCGGGCGCGTTCGGGCCGTCCGGCCTGGTCGACGAGATCGACGTCGCGCAGTGGCGGGCCACGGTGGACGTCAACCTCACGGGCTCGTTCCTCTGCGCCCGCGAGGCGTTCGCCCTGATGCGCGAGCAGCGTCCGCAGGGCGGGCGGATCGTCAACAACGGGTCGATCTCCGCGCACGTCCCGCGGCCCGGCAGCGCCGCCTACACCGCCACGAAGCACGCGATCACCGGCCTGACCAGGTCGCTCTCGCTCGACGGCAGGCCGTTCGGCATCGCGTGCGGCCAGATCGACATCGGCAACGCGGCCACCGAGATGACCGCCGCGATGGGTGCGGGAGCCAAGCAGGCCGACCACAGCGTGCGCCCCGAGCCGACCTTCGACGCCGTCCACGTGGCGGACGCGGTGCTGGCGATGGCGCGGCTGCCGCTCGACGTCAACGTCCAGTTCATGACGATCGCCGCGACGACGATGCCGTTCATCGGCCGGGGCTGAGCCCGGGCCTGCGCGCTCGACCGGAGGGACCTCGCGCCCCCTCCTGCCGAGGTCCCTCCGGCACGCGCGAGTGAGATCCCGAGCAGGCCCGGCCGCCTGACGAGTCGCGGGCCCGGCACTGGCGGCAGCTCATGCGGTACGTCTCGGGCGGGGTGGCCGCCAACCCGGGCGTCCAGGCCGACCCGCTGGACATGAGCCAGGTGTTCCGGATGATCGTCGCCACGGCGCTGGAGACGCTCCCCCCGCGGCCGTCTCGGTCGGTCACCGAGCGACACGCTGCGCGACCGAGGAGCCCCATCCGTCTCGCGAACAGGACATCTCCCCGCAAACTCCTCCGGAACTGTCGGTGCGCCGTTCTAGGCTCGGGGCCCGGCCCGGAGGCGGCGCCGGGCGTCCCACGAGAGGGATCTCACGATGACGGATCTGGCCACCGCTCCGGAGGGCGAGCTGCAGCATCAGCTCGAGCAGTACCGCGTCGAGCTCACCGGCTACTGCTACCGGATGCTGGGCTCCGGCTTCGATGCCGAGGACGCCGTGCAGGACACGATGGTCCGCGCCTGGCGCAGCATCGACAAGTTCGAGGGACGCTCGTCGCTGCGCTCCTGGCTCTACCGCATCGCCACCAACGTCTGCCTCACGATGCTGGAGGGCCGTGGCCGCCGTGCCCGCCCGATGGACTTCGGCTCGGCGGGCACACCGGAGCCGTCCTCGCTGGGCGAGCCGCAGGGCGAGGCCACGTGGCTGCAGCCGGTGCCCGATGCGATGGTCGTGCCCACCGGGGGCGATCCGGCCGATGTCGCGGTGGCGAGGGAGAGCATCCGGCTCGCGTTCGTCGCCGCGCTGCAGCACCTCCCCGCCCGCCAGCGGGGCGTGCTGATCCTGCGCGAGGTCCTCCAGTGGAGCGCGGCCGAGACCGCGGAGCTGCTCGGCACGTCGGTGGCCTCGGTCAACAGTGCGCTGCAGCGGGCCAGGGCCACGCTCGCCGAGCGGGATCTCACCCCGAGCGAGGGCCCGCAGGTGGTCGGCGCCGATCAGCAGAGCCTGCTCGACCGGTACTCCCAGGCGTTCGAGCGCTACGACATCGAGGCGATGGTCGCGCTCCTGCACGAGGACGTCGTGCTGTCGATGCCCCCGTACGCCCTGTGGCTGCAGGGCCCCGTCCACGTCGCGACGTGGTGGGTCGGGCCCGGCGCCGAGTGCAGGGACTCGCGCCTGCTGCCCATCACGGCCAACGGCATGCCCGGCTTCGGCCAGTACCGCCCCAGGGCCGGCGGCGGGCACGAGGCGTGGGCGCTGCAGGTGCTGGAGCTGTCGGGAGATCGCATCGTCGGCCTCAACTCGTTCCTCGACACGTCCGTCCTGTTCCCGCAGTTCGGGCTGCCCCTCACGCTTGACTGAGCGTCACTCACTCCGCGGAGTCGTGACATCACCCGTTCGGGCCTGAACCGCCGGTCCGCCCGGGCTCGTTGGGTCCCCGTGAAGCGGAAGACGTACGTCGGGATCGGGATCGCCGCGGTGCTGGGCGTCGTCGCGTGGGCGGCCCCCGCGCTGGCTGCCGACGAGGCCCTGCTGCCCGACCTGCGGCAGGCCCCCATCGGCTGCGAGGCGGGCTACGGCGGCGACCCGATGAACTGCTCCGACTGGGACGTCTGCGCGGTCGCCGACGCGTCCAAGCCCAACGGCGAGTGCATCACGTCCGGCCGGATGCAGGGCGTCCGGCTGCGGTTCACCTCGTCGGAGGAGAACGTCGGCGCCGGCCCGCTGCTGCTCTACGGGCACCGCGACAGCACGAGCTCGCCCACGATGAGCGTGCGCCAGGCGTTCCAGAACGGGAGGCACGGCGACATCCCCGGCTCCTACGCCGACGCCCAGCACGCCACCTCGGCCACCACCTACTACGAGCCCGCCCCCATGCACCGGCACTGGCACCTACTCGGGTTCGACCGCTTCCAGCTCCGCACCCAGGACGGGAAAATGGTCGTGGCCGACCGCAAGAACGGGTTCTGCCTGGGCGACCGCTACGACGTCCCCGGCGTGTCGTCCATCGTGGACAAGCCGGCCCCCGGCACCCCCGAGGGCGACCTCGCGCAGACGCTGGCCGAGAGCACGTGCAAGCGCAAGGAGCCCTCGGCCACCGACGTCACCGAGGGCATCTCGGTGGGGCAGGGCGACAACTACGACTACACGGTCGACTACCAGTGGCTCGACATCTCGAAGGTCGCATCCGGCGTCTACACCGTGGTCAACACCGTGAACCCGGACCACAGCATCAGCGAGTCCGACTACGCGAACAACTCGTCGTCGGCCGCGTTCTCGGTGCAGTGGCCGGGCGGGGGCGCGGCCCCGGCCACCATCACCGCGCCGCCCACCGTGAAGCTGCTGCGCAGCTGCCCCGGCTCGGCCACCTGCGCCGCCTGAGCCCGGGCGCCCCGCGCTCAGGGCAGGGTGAACCAGATCATCGGGTTCTTCGTGGTGCCGCGGGCACCCTCGATGCCCAGCTCGGCGCGCACCGCGTTCAGCGCCTCGAAGACCTCCGGCGTCCGCTTGCGCGCGGCGGTGAACAGCGGCACGTCGCGCGCCTCGAGCCAGGACACCACCTCGGCGCCCTCCGACCAGGCGCGGGCCTTCCGGCCGTGGAACACGTCGTGGACGCTCACCGTGGTGCCGGACGGGACGATCGGGAACAGGTGGGCGAGGTACCACTGCCCGAAGCGCCTGCCGTGGTCGGCGTCGACGAACAGGTAGCCGAGGTCGCGCGGGATCTCGTCCAGGCTGGCCTGCACGTCGCCGCGGGTGAAGGTCCAGCGCTGTCCCGCCAGGTCGGCGGGGACGTTGGCGATCACGTTGTCGATGCGGTCGTAGGAGTACAGGTGGCCGGTGCCGTTGTCGCGCAGCGCGCTGAGCAGCCAGGTGGTGCTCCAGCCGTGGAAAGTGCCGAGCTCCATGACCTTGTCCGGGCGCAGCTCGCGCAGGCGGAGGTAGGTGACCTCGGCTTCGATGTCGTCGAGCTGCGGCGTCATCCGCGCCCTGTTGGCTGCGTGGAACTCCCGCTGCTGCTCGATGACGGCGGCGAGGTCGGACCCGTACTTGCGGTAGAGCCCGGACACGAACTCCAGCTGGTCGGTGTTCTGCACACCGCAGAGTGTGTCAATTAGAGCCGGACGTCCGTCCTCCGGTGCGTCACACTCCACCGCACGCCGACGATCGGGGTCGAGACATGAAGACGATGCGGGTGCTGCGGTTGGTGGTCCACGCGCGGACGCGCGAGCCGGTGCTGTTGCTCGGCGAGGAGGACGGCGACCGCTGCCTGCCGGTGTTCCTGCGCCGCGCCCAGGCCGACGTGATCTCGGTGGGCACCCGCACGGAGGAGGACCCACTGCTGCCGCAGGACGTGCTGATCCCCGTGCTCGCGGGTCTCGGTCGCAAGCTGGAGCGGGCCGAGATCACGTCGCTGGTGGACAGCGTCTACACCGCGGAGCTGGTGTTCGACGGCGATACGCGCGTGCCGGTGCTGCCCAGCGACGCGCTCGCGATCGCCGTGCGCGAGGGCCTGCCGATCGGGGTCGCCGACGACATCCTCGACGACGTCGGCCAGCCGATCTCGCAGTTCTTCCCCGACGGCACCGACGCGCCCCCGGAGAAGCAGCTCCAGGACTTCAAGGAGTTCCTGGCGGACGTCTCACCGGAGGACTTCGGCGCTCCCGGCAGCGGATGACCCGGCGGCTGCTGATCCCGCGGCGACCGGTCCGGTGGCGGTGGCCCCGACGGCGACCGGGTCCGGCGCGGACGACCGCGCCCGGGATGCGGCGCGCCGGGCCACCACGGCCCCCATGGCCGCGGCCACCAGACAGGCGACCGCCCCGAGGACGAGGCCGGCGCGGCTGCCGAAGTGCTGCACCACGACGCCCGCGATGGGTCCGCCGATCGGCGTGGAGCCGAGGAACGCCACTGCCCACAGCGCCATGACGCGCCCGCGCATCTGAGGGGCCGCGGCGAGCTGCAGCGTGCTGTTGCCGGTGGACAGGAACGCCACGCTGAACGCGCCGACGAGCGCCATGCCGACCAGGGCGATGACCAGGTTCGGCGCCAGCGCCGTGCCCAGCATCGCGAGCCCGAAGAGGGCGGACGCGACGACCAGCGCTCTCATCCCGGTGCGGCCCCGGGCGGCGACGTACAGCCCGCCGGCGACGGCGCCGACACCCATCGCGGCGGTGAGGAAGCCGTAGGTGGAGGCGTTGCCGGCGAAGGCTGACTGCGCGAAGACCGGCAGCACCACCTGGAACTCGTAGGCCAGGCACCCGACCAGCGCCATCATCAGCAGCGGGATCGCGAGCTCGGGTGTGCGCCGGACGTACGCGAAGCCCTCGCGCAGCTGCCCGGGGGCCCGCGGCGCCGGGATCGAGCGGCTGAGCCTGCTCACGTCCAGCCGGGCCAGCGACACGACCACGGCCACGAAGCTCAGCGCGTTGAGCAGGAAGCACAGCCCGATGCCGCCGGTCGCGATGACGATGCCGGCGATGGCCGGGCCGACAGCGCGGGCGACGTTGACGAGCACGGAGTTGAGGCTCACGGCGTTGCGTAGGTCGGTGGGTCCGACCATCTCCAGCACGAACGACTGCCGCGCCGGGTTCTCGAAGCAGTTGTTCATGCCGAGCAGGAACGCCAGGACGTAGACCTGCCACAAGGTGACGGTGCCCGTGATGGTCAGTACGCCGAGCGCCAGCGCGAGCACGCCCATCCCGGACTGCAGGCCGATCATCAGCTTGCGCTTGTCGAGCCGGTCGGCCACGACGCCGGCGTACGGGCCGAGCACCAGGGTGGGAAGGGTCTGGAGGGCGATCACGAGGCCCAGGGCGGTGGCCGAACCGGTGAGCTGCAGGACCAGCCACGACTGGGCGATCGACTGCATCCAGGTGCCGACGAGCGACACGGCCTGGCCGGAGACGTAGAGGCGGTAGTTGGGGTTGGCGAGCGCGGCGAACGTCTGCCGGCGCAGTGCCGTGAGAGGAGCCGCGGCGCGGGCCGCGAGGGTCGTCATGAGTTCTCCGTGCTGGTGGTGCGAAGGGGGGTGAGGGCGTCGGCGAGGGACTCGAGCGACGGGAGGGCGGCCAGCAGCTCGCCGGCCTTGTCCGGAGGCATCGCCGCGAGGCGCTCGGCCAGGAGGCGGGTGCGCTCGGTGCGCAGCGCCACGTCCAGGTCGTGGCCCTGCTCGGTGGTCTCGACGAGCGCCGCCCGCCCGTCGCCGGGATCGGGGCGGCGGTGCAGCAGACCGGCGTCCTCGAGCTTGCCGACGATGCGGGAGAGCATCGTGGGGTTGACGCCCTCGATGTCGGCGAGCTCGCTGATCCGCAGCGGCCCGTGCTTGCTCGTGCTGGCGAGCACCGAGGCCTGGGTGCGCGTGAGCGTGTCACCGCGGGCGTGTCGGTCGAGCTGGCGGGAGACGCGGGCCAGTGCCACGCGCAGTCGGGTGACGTCCTCGCCGTCGAAGGTGTCCGGCATGGTGCCTCCCAACTAGTTGCCTGCTAGCAAGCATATACCTTTCGGCTGGCCCGTGCCCGTGCGGGCTGCCACGCTGTCGCACGGGTCACTGCAGACGCGAGTGCGCGCGATGAGGAGAACGACCCGGTGGACGAAGCTGACGAGGGCGTCAGGCCGGAGTGCGCCGCGGGCGTGCTGTTCGTCGACGACGAGGGCCACGTGCTCCTCGTCGAGCCGACGTACAAGGCCACCTGGGAGATCCCGGGCGGACGCATGGAGGCCGGCGAGACGCCGCGGGATGCCTGCGCCCGCGAGCTCCAGGAGGAGTTCGGGTTCGAGCTCCCCCTGGGCAGGCTGCTCGTCGTGGACTGGGCACCGCACGTCCGCGAGGAGCGCGTCCGGTTCGTGTTCGACGGCGGCATGCTCACCGACGATCTGCTGGACAAGATCGAGCTGCCGCCCCACGAGCTCGAGTCCTGGGCGTTCGTCCCGCCTGAGGAGCTGTTCGTGATGATGGAGCCCCGCCTGGTCCGGCGCGTCACCGCGGCGCTCGGGGCGAAGGAGGCCGGGGCCACCTGGTACCTGGAGAACGGCGTCCCCGTCACCCCGGAGTGACCGCGCCGAGCGCGCACCAGTTCCGGCGCGCGACCGACCTGGTGCCCCCTCGGCGTCGGCCGCCCGGGTCACTCCTGCGCGAGGGTGCGGTGCGGTGCGGACCTGAACCGCCATTCCTCGGGCGTCCGTAACCGGCGTCTGCTCCTGCGGCAGCACCCACCCTCCGCGGTGGGCCGGAAATGCGGACCGGGAACGGCCTCGACAGCCGCCGAAGCGCGGAGGGTGGCCCGAGCGCAGTGCTCGTTCCCGGCACAGGCTCGCGCAGGTGGCTGCCTGTGTGAGGTTGCGCGGACGCTGATCGACCGCCGGTCAGAAGCGACCGCCCCCGCCGCGGCGGCCGCGGGTGCCGGAGCCGCCGAAGCTGCCGGGTGAGCGGCCCCCGCCGCCGAACCCCCCGCTGAAGCCGCCACCGCCGTAGTCACCGCTGCGGCCGCCCGAGAGGCCGCCGGACAGGATGCCGCCCAGCACGAGGCTGCCCAGGTCCACGCCGAGGCTGCTGCCGCCCCGGCCGCCGTGCCCACCGGAGGTCGGGCCCGACCAGCGCGAGACGTCGATCTGGGCCAGCTGCAGCGCCTGCCGGGCGAGGCCGTCGGCGGACTGGGCCTCCCCGAGCGCGACGGTGGGGTCGCCGCCCGCCTGCGCCTGCGCCAGGTG
>NZ_JAOPWR010000398.1 GCF_025965585.1 Pseudonocardia sp. | reverse complement strand
GCGCTGGCCAAGCTCGGCGCCGACGTCGAGTCCGGTGCGTTCGGGCCGGCCCCGGACGACGAGGACGTGCACTCCGCCCTGGAGCGCGGGCTGATCGAGCGGGCCGGGCCGGAGCTCGGCGGCAAGCTCCGCGCCGGCCGGTCCCGCAACGACCAGGTCGCCACGCTGTTCCGGATGTGGCTGCGTGATGCGGCCGGCCGGATCGGCGCCGGCGTGCTGGACGTCGTCGACGCGCTGGTCGGGCAGGCGAGCGCCCACCCGGGCGCCCCGATGCCCGGCCGTACGCACCTGCAGCACGCCCAGCCGGTACTGCTCGGCCACCACCTGGCCGCGCACGCCCACGCGCTGCTGCGCGACGTCGACCGGCTGCGCGACTGGGACAAGCGCGCCGCCGTGTCGCCGTACGGGTCGGGGGCGTTGGCAGGCTCGTCGCTCGGCCTCGACCCGGAGGCCGTGGCCGCGGAGCTGGGCTTCGACTCGTCGGCGGCCAACTCCATCGACGGCACCGCGAGCCGCGACTTCGCAGCCGAGGCGGCGTTCGTGCTGGCGATGATCGCGGTCGACCTCTCCCGCATCGCGGAGGAGGTGATCGTCTGGGCCACGGCGGAGTTCTCCTACGTCACGCTCGACGACGCGTTCTCCACCGGCAGCTCGATCATGCCGCAGAAGAAGAACCCCGATGTCGCGGAGCTCGCACGGGGCAAGGCGGGCAGGCTCATCGGCAACCTCGCCGGGCTGCTGGCCACGCTCAAGGGCATGCCGCTGGCCTACAACCGCGACCTGCAGGAGGACAAGGAACCGCTCTTCGACTCCGTCGAGCAGCTGGAGCTCCTGCTCCCGGCGGTCGCGGGCATGATCGCCACGCTCGTGTTCCACACCGACCGCCTCGCCGAGCTCGCGCCGGCCGGGTTCACCCTCGCGACGGACGTCGCCGAGTGGCTGGTCCGGCAGGGCGTCCCGTTCCGGGTGGCGCACGAGGCGGCGGGCGGCTGTGTCCGCGCGGCGGAGGGACGCGGCGTCGGCCTGGCCGATCTCACCGACGCCGAGCTGGCCGCCGTCCATCCCGCACTGACGTCCGGGGTGCGCGAGGTGCTCACCGTCGCGGGGTCGATAGCCTCGAGGAACGCCCGCGGCGGCACCGCGGGGGAGCGCGTCGACGAACAGCTCGACGAGCTGCGCGCCGCGGCCACCGCCGCCCGCACCGCACTGTCCGCATCAACCGCGGCAAGCAGATCCGGAGGATCAGCATGACTTCGCCCGCCGACCTGGCGCGCCCGTCCCTGGAGCAGGCCCGCGCCGATTATGACGCGCTCGTCGCCCAGGGGATGAAGCTCGACCTCACCCGGGGCAAGCCCTCGGCCGCCCAGCTCGACCTGGCGACGCCGATGCTGAGCCTGCCTGGTGATCGGTTCAAGGCCGCCGACGGCACCGACACCCGCAACTACCAGGGGATCCAGGGCCTCCCGGAGCTGCGCGCGATCTTCTCCGAGGCGCTGCAGGTGCCGGTGGGGCAGCTCATCGCGTTCGGCAACGGCAGCCTCGAGCTCATGCACGACACCGTGGTCAACGCCCTGCTCAACGCGATGCCGGGGTCGCCGAAGCGCTGGATCGAGGAGGAGCGCGTCGCGTTCCTCGCGCCGGTGCCCGGCTACGACCGCCACTTCGCGCTGTGCGAGCGACTCGGTGTCGAGCTGATCCCGGTCGCGATGACCGACGACGGCCCCGACATGGACGAGGTCGAGCGCCTCGTTGCGGGCGACGCCGCGATCAAGGGCATCTGGTGCGTGCCGAAGTACTCCAACCCCACGGGCGCGGTGTACTCCGACGAGGTCGTCAAGCGGCTGGCCTCGATGACCACGGCCGCCCCGGACTTCCGCATCATGTGGGACAACGCCTACGCGGTGCACACCCTCACCGACGAACCCGCGCCGCTGGCCGACCTGCTGGCCCTGGCCACCGAGGCCGGCAACGCCGACCGCGTGTTCGTCTTCGGCTCCACCTCGAAGATCACCCTGGCCGGTGCGGGTGTCGCGTTCCTGGGCGCGTCCGAGGCCAACGTGAAGTGGTGGCTCGCGCTGGCGGGCAAGCGCACCATCGGCCCGGACAAGACCAACCACCTGCGCCACGTCATGTTCCTGCGCGACGCCGCGGGTGTGGCCGACCACATGCGCAAGCACCGCGAGATCATCGGCCCGAAGTTCGCGGCCGTCGAGCGCGTACTGGCCGAGCAGTTCACCGACACCCCGGACGTCACGTGGTCCACCCCGACGGGCGGCTACTTCGTCACGCTGACGGTGCCGGACGGCGTCGCGTCGGAGACGGTGCGCCTGGCCAAGGAGGCGGGCATCGCGCTCACCCCCGCGGGCGCCACGCACCCCTATGGCAAGGACCCGCAGGACGCGATCATCCGCCTGGCGCCGACGTTCCCGGTGCTCGACGAGGTCGAGAAGGCCATGGCCGGCGTCGCGGTGTGCGTGAAGCTGGCGATTGCGCAGAAGGCCGCCTGAGCACTTGTCGCTGCTGGACCGCGGGGAGCTCGTCACCGACGTGCTCCCCGCGGCCGTCCGCCTGCTCGGCTGCACGGTCGAGTCCGACACCCCGGACGGCACGGTCGCGGTACGGCTCGTCGAGGTGGAGGCCTACCGCGGCGCCGACGACCCCGCGTCGCACAGCTTCCGCGGCCGCACCCCGCGCAACGGCGTGATGTTCGGCCCGGCGGGCCACCTGTACGTCTACTTCGTCTACGGCATGCACTTCTGCGCCAACATCACGTGCCTCGAGGACGGGGAAGCCGGCGCGGTGCTGTTGCGTGCGGGGGAGGTCGTGTCGGATCCAGGGGTGGCGTTCGCGCGCCGTCCGACGGCGCGGCGTGAGATCGATCTCGCCCGAGGGCCTGCCCGGCTGGCGTCGCTGCTCGGGCTGGGCCGGGAGCACAACGGCGTGGACGTGGCGTCGCCGACGTCACCGGTGCGCGTGCTGGCCGGGCCACCAGTGGATCCGGCACTCGTGCGCTCCGGTCCGCGGGTCGGCGTCGCCGCCGCGCACGACCTGCCGTGGCGGTTCTGGCTGGACGGGTCGCCCGCGGTCAGTCCGTACCGCCCGGGACGAGGAGCGCCCAGCGCTGGACCTGCAAGACAAGGGTAGCCTAACCTTCGTGGGTGCTCCCCCCGTCGAACTCACGGTGGCGCCTGCTCGGCGCGATCCTCACGGCCCTGTTCCTGCTGACCTCGTGCTCCGGCGGTACCAGCCGACCGTCCGCCGGCCCGTCCGCCGACGGCGTTTTCCCGGTGACCGTCACCCACAAGTTCGGGACCACCGAGATCCGGGCCCGTCCGCAGCGGGTGGTCTCGCTCGGGTACACCGACCAGGACGCGATCCTGGCCCTCGGCGTCGTCCCGGTGGCGATCCGCGAGTTCACCGGGCAGCAGCCCTCGGCCACGTGGCCGTGGGCGCAGAGCATGCTCCAGGGGCAGAAGCCCGAGGTGCTGCCCGCCGGGGAGGTGAGCACCGAGGCGATCGCTGCACTGCGGCCAGATCTCATCGTCGGCATCTCCGCGGGCCTGACCCGCGAGCAGTACGAGACCTACTCGGGGATCGCGCCCGTGGTGGCCGCGCCTGAGCAGTACGTCGACTACGGCACGCCCTGGCAGGACGTGACACGGATGGTCGGCACCGCGCTCGGCAAGGCACCCGAGGCGGACGAGCTCGTCACCCACCTGGAGGCCCGGTTCGCCGCGGCCCGGGCGAAGTACCCGGCGCTGGCCGGGAAGTCGGTCGCCGGGGTGCGTCCGAGCGCGGCCGACAGCAGCAACTACTTCGTCTGGGGACCGCAGGACCTACGCGCCCGTTTCTTCAGCTCGCTCGGGATGACGGTGCCCCCGGAGTTCGATCGGCTCGCCGGTGACAGCTTCTACGCGACGATCAGCACCGAGGAACTGAGCAGGCTCGACACCGCCGACGTCGTGGTGCTCATCACCGCGAGCGCCCAGGAGCGGGCGACGTTCGAGACGCTGCCGCGGTACTCCGCGCTGAAGGACGTGCGCGAGGGGAGGGTGCTGGCCCCGGACGACCGGCAGTCGGCCGCCCTGTCGTTCAGCAGCGTTCTGAGCCTGCCCGAGCTCCTCGACGCGGTGCCCGCGCAGCTCGCGAAGGTCGTCACCCCGGCGTCCTGACCGGAACCGGCGCGCGGGCCCGGCGGTCGGTGGGGAAGGATCGCCGACGTGAGCACGGACATCCTCGACGAGCTGGAATGGCGCGGCCTGATCGCGCAGAGCACCGACCGCGACGCGCTGCGCCGCGACCTGGCGGACGGGGTGCTCACCCTGTACTGCGGCTTCGACCCGACTGCGCCGAGCCTGCACGCCGGCAACCTCGTGCCGTTGCTCACGCTGCGGCGCTTCCAGCAGTCGGGCGCTCGGCCCATCGTGCTGGCGGGCGGCGCCACCGGGCTGATCGGTGATCCGCGTGACACCGGCGAGCGGACGATGAACACCGTCGACACGGTGGGGGAGTGGGCCGGCCGCATCCGAGGACAGCTCGAACGGTTCGTGGAGTTCGACGACTCGCCCACGGGCGCGCTGGTCGCCAACAACCTGGACTGGACGGGGCAGCAGACCGCGCTGGAGTTCCTGCGTGACATCGGCAAGCACTTCTCGGTCAACACGATGCTCGCCAGGGAGACCGTGAAGCGCCGCCTGGCGGGGGACGGCATGTCGTACACGGAGTTCAGCTACCTGCTGCTGCAGAGCCAGGACTACCTGCACCTGCACCGGGAGTACGGGTGCCGCCTGCAGATCGGCGGCTCCGACCAGTGGGGCAACATCATCGGTGGTGTGGATCTCATCCGGCGGGTCGACGGTGCGGGCGTGCACGCGCTGACGATGCCGCTCGTGACGGACACCGAGGGACGCAAGTTCGGCAAGTCCACCGGCGGCGGCAACATCTGGCTCGACCCGGGCATGACATCGCCCTACGCCTGGTACCAGTACTTCGTGAACGTGGCCGACGCGGACGTCGGCAAGTACCTGCGGCTGTTCACGTTCCTACCCCGCGAGGAGATCGAGGAGCTCGAACGCGAGGTCGCCGAACGCCCCCATCTGCGCGCCGGACAGCGGAAGCTGGCCGAGGAGCTCACGACCCTCGTGCACGGACGGCACCAGACCGAGCAGGTGATCGCGGCGAGTGGTGCGCTGTTCGGTCGCGGCGAACTGCGGGACCTCGACGCCGGCACGCTGGACGCCGCGCTCTCCGAGGTGCCCACCACATCGGTGCGCCTCGACGAGCGGCCGACGATCGTCGACCTGTTGGTCGCCACCGGACTCGTCGAGAGCCGGGGCGCCGCCCGTCGTGCTGTGGGGGAGGGCGGCGCGTACGTGAACAACGCGAAGGTGACCGACGAGCAGTGGGTCCCGGCCGAGACGGACCTGCTCTCCGGGGGCTGGCTCGTGGTGCGTCGGGGCAAGCGCAACCTGGCGGGCGCGCGGGCCACTCTCGTCGAAGTCTGACGAAAACGGCCTCTGAGCTGCACCGACGCCGGAAAGGGACCCCCGATTTGACGGGCCCTGGAGGGGGTGTGTAACTTTCTCCAAGTCGCCACGGGGACAGCACGACAGACCGGGACAGAGTTCATCTGGCCCAGAGTCAGTCCCCACGGAGCGGCCGCCCCGAAGGACCGAGCATCGCAAGATGCCGCCCGGAGGGAGTGGGACTGGCGGAGCTTGACTCCGCGACCAGGACCATGTAAGGTAGAAAAGTTGCTCCGGAACAGTCCGGGCAACGCCGTGGTAACACAGCCCCGGAGCATCACCTAGCGGTGGTCGATGGTGTGCGTGTGTCTTTTGAGAACTCAACAGTGTGTCGAGCTATTGTTTGAATTGGTTTTATGCCAGTTTGTTTGCTCGGTGGCGCGACCCCGTCGCGTTGATCGGGT
>NZ_JAOPWR010000392.1 GCF_025965585.1 Pseudonocardia sp. | reverse complement strand
TCGCCGAACATCGCGCCATCGTCGACGCCATCGCCCGCCGGCAGCCGGACGCCGCCGCGGCCGCCAGCCGCGCGCACATCGCCCGAACCGAAGCAGCGGTCGTGTGAGTCGGCCGCCCACTCCTGCCGAACGCGACGCGGCACCAGCCGAATACGACCACTTCCGCGGACCCGTGCGTGCTGGCGAGCGCGGTGCTCGTCTGTAGCCCGCTCAGCCAGCGCTCGGGTATCGGTTGGTTGGGGGCCTTCAGGCACGCCGACTATCGCGAACTCACCTGAAACCCGCTCAGTCCGAGCGGGTTCAGAAGGGGTGTCGAGGACCTCCGGCACCACCAAGCCGCCAACAAGCTGTGAGCCTCATGACTTGGCAGGAAGGACGACGAGCGCCTCGAGCGGGAGCCACACGCGGGCCGGCTGGACGCCGTCAGGGTGGTCATGGGTGAACGTGCTGATCGGGTCCAGCTGCACGACAGCGCCAGGCACGCCGGCGAGGAGGCGCAACTGGACGACGCGGCCGGGGGTCTTGATCTGGACGTGGTCGCCAATCCGGGGAGGGAAGTACTCAGGATCTGCCATGCTCCAAGTCTCACCCTCGACGCACGCGGAAACTGCCTTTTCTCGATACATCCGGCACCACCCACGACGCCGACAGACTGTCCGCGAAGTGCGGCGAGTGCCCGATGACTGCCTTGATCGTGTCCTTGGTCATGTCGCTGTCGGCGCTGGGCCCGGCGGGCTGGTGGAGCGTGCTGTGATTCATCGGCCGGCCGTCTCGAGCAGGCGTTGCCGGGCGAGGCTTCCAACAACTCGGGCAGCGCCAAGGGTGTAGCTCGTCGAGGTCGTGGCCTGCCTGGAGGACGACGCGCACGACGGTGAGGGGCCCGGCTAGCTCGAGGAACTCGCGGTTGAGACGGCTGATCACGGCCGGGTCGGTCCGCGTGGGGTCGGGTGCTCTAGAAGCGAGTTCGCGCAGCATGCGGGGTGGTCGGGCAGTCGTCGGCCGTGGTCGTCGTGGACGACCGGCTGGTCGGGTTCTTCGATCTCGAAGTAGCTGGAGGTGGTGTCGAAGAAAAAGAGGTCGACCTGGCTGTCGAGCAGGGTGGCGACCTGCCAGAACACCTCTTTCTCCAGCTCGGGCGCGATCTCGATCAACCAGTCCATCGCCCGATAGCAGGCGTCGTCACTGACCTCGGGGAGGCCGTCGATGTGCGGGCGGCGGTTCACCCAACCGGCGGCGGCCATCTTCGAGGACGGATCCAACGCCCGGTTCGCCACCAGGGCGAACAGCACCCGCCCGGCCGGCAGCCGCGCCATCGCCGCGTCGATCCCCAGCCGGCCCCACAGGTGATCAAGCACCACGGGGCGCCGAGCGGACTGCCCGGCTTCGCACCGGCAGGTCCCGGCCCGGAGTCAGCAGATGTCGACACACGCGGCACACACAGGCAGTCGGGCTCGTCGAGACGGCCGGACCGAAGTCAGCCACAAAGGCGACGTGCAACTGCTCGATCTGACGCGTTGGCGTCATCTCTGGTGATTCGGGACATTGCTCCGTGAGGTCCACGACGCGAGCGATTTTGGTGCCGGCGGGCTGATGCCGGGCTGACCGGCGTCGCCGCACAGTGACCGGGTGCCTTCTGCTTGCCCTGGTGCTGGAGCGGATCGAGGCGTACCTCGACCGAACGTCCATCCCGCGCGGAGATCCACCCGGTGACCTATGCGATCACGGAGCCAAGTGTGGACGTCACAGGGCGGGCATCGAGGAATGCCCGGTCGACTGCATCTACACGGGCCGGAGGACGTTGTACATCCATCCGGACGAGTGTGTGGACTGGGTGCTTGCGAGCCAGTGTGTCCGGTCGAGGCGATCTTCTACAAGGACGACGTTCCGAGCGAGTGGAGCACCTACAGGCGAACGCCGACTTCTTCGACGAGGTCGGCTCACCGGGGTGGCGCATCAAAGGTAGGCCGAATCGACCACGATGTCGGCCCGGCCGCGACCTTGCCGCCTCGGCACGACGGCGTGAGCTGACCGACTCAATCATGATCTCGACTGGGGATGGAGAAAATGACAGTCACCATGAATCAAAAGGCATTCGACCATGCTCGCGAGCTCATCGCGTCGGGTCAGTACGTCATCGACGACCGCGACTCATGGAGTGAGCACCAGCCCTCTGCGCGGCAGGAGAACGCTTTCATCGAGCAGCACGGAATGGGTGAATACGCGAAGTGGCACCTCGGGGTTGACGATCAACAAGATCCGGATCGTAAGGAGCATTACAAGTTTCCTTACGGTGACTTCGAGAAGGTTCACCGCTGCGGTCTGCTGGCCGCGGAGTCGCGGGCCGGACAACGGAAATACTATGACATTGAGCTCGCCGTGGCGCATCTGCACGGAATGCTCGAGGCAATGCGACTGAGGGTGTAGGTATCCGCAGTAGGCGCGGGGGTGAACACGTCCGACCCCCGCGTGGCGGACGAGATCCGGTCAGCCCGAGAAGAGGTGGCGACGACGACGAGCCTGACGGTTGTGCAGGAGACCGAGCGCAAATACGAGGCGGCGGATGCGCTCGAGCTGCCGAATCCGCTCGAATCGCTGGGACTCAATGGTGACGTCGAGGAACAGGTGCTCACGGCGGTCTATTACGACACTGCCGACCTGCGGCTGCTCCGTGCGGGGATCACGCTGCGGCGGCGGGAGGGTGGGCCTGATCCGGGTTGGCACATGAAGCTGCCCGCCGGCCGGGACAGCCGTGACGAGCTGCGACTGCCTCTGGGCGATGGCCGCCGACCGCCGGCAAAGCTGGTCAAGCTGGCTCGGGCACACACCCGAGGCTCGGCGTTGGAGCCGGTGGCCGAGTTGACCACGCACCGACGCCGATGGCGGCTGACAGAGGCTGATGGGCACGAACTCGCTGAATTGGTCGATGATCACGTCGTCGCATGCACGCTGGGTGCGCAGACCCGGACGGACTCCTGGCGCGAGATCGAGGTCGAACTCGCCCCACAGGGTGATCTCGAGATACTGGATCGCATCGAGAGTTGGCTGCTCGAACTCGGCGCACGACGCTCGACGTGGAACTCGAAACTCGGTCGGCTGCTCGTCGATCGGCTCCCGCCGCATCGGGTCACCACGGACCGGGAACGACCAGGGTCGGCAGGACGTGTCGTGCTCGACTACCTGAGGACACAAGCAGAGGCCCTCCGCCGCTACGACCCACTGGTGCGCCAAGACACACCCGACGCGGTCCACCAGATGCGGGTCGCAGCTCGACGTATTCGGAGCACGCTGCAGGCCTTCGGCCGGGTACTCGCGCGCGACCGCACCCGGTCGCTCACCAACGAGCTCAAATGGATCGGCGCTGAGTTGTCGGGCGCACGTGACGCGGAGGTGCTGAGTCAGCGGTTCACCTCGATGCTGAATCAGCTACCCGACGATGTGAAGCTGGGACCGGTCTCCGCCGACATCGATAAGGCGTTCGCGCGCCGACGTGCCGATGCCCGGGAGCGACTGCTCGCTGCCTTGGGCAGCGACCGCTATCGGGGCCGTGCAGGACGCGATCGACATGCTGCTCGCCGATCCACCGCTGACCAGGCGTGCCCGGCGCCCGGCGAAACAAGAACTGCCCAGGAGCATCCTGCGGGCATACCGGAGGGTGAGCTGCACCATGGATGAGGCGATCTCCCTTCCGTCCGGGGACAGCCGCGACGTGGCATTGCACGAGGCGCGCAAGGCCGCCAAGCGGCTGCGCTATGCGATCGAGGCCGTCGAGCCGGCTGTGGGCAAACCCGCCACGCGGCTACGCCAACAGCTGGCGGCGGTGCAGGACCTGCTCGGCGAGCACCACGACACGGTGATTGCCCGACCGGTGCTGCGCGAACTTGCCATAAACGCACACCTCGACGGCGGTAACGGCTTCACCTATGGCATTCTCTATGCCACCGAAACCGTCCGCGCCAGAGAAATCGAGCACGCCCTGCCCCGGGCCTGGAACAGGCTGCGCACACCCAAGAACACGGCATGGCTTACCTCCTGAGACCAGGATCGCGGCGATCTACCGGCGCGCCACCGAGCCCGACCCCGTCACCCGGGCCCGGCGCTACACCCTCGCCTACCCGTGACCGCGGCCCGGCCCACACGATCCCGCGATCTCGCCGCGCCGGTCACGGCGCCAGACCTGGAGCGGGCCAGGCACGAACGTTCACCGTCTCGTCGCAGCGCATGCCCCCACTCCCCGCCGCGGCTGCCGTATCAACGAACACGTGAACACATCACTGAACCCGGCCGAAGCGGCGCGGTACGCGGCCGTGGCGGAACTGTTCGAGGCCTTGAACGGGCTCATGGTCGTCTACGAGTCCTTGCCCGAACCGGAACGCTCCCAACGATGGGCGGATGACGCCGAACGCATCACTGGGCAGGTCGGGCTCCACCTCAGCGCCGCCCGAGCACGGATCTCCCCCACCTTCGCCACACCCCCACTCGCGCTGTCCTGCTCCGGAGGTCAAGCTCACTCCGGGTACGAATGATCCGGGGCCAGGACGTGAAGCATCGGACCGACCACACCCTCGCCTTCGCCGACGCCCTCGGCGCCCACCGCGTCGCGGTCACCCGCGCCCGGCCCGGCGTCCTCACCGTCGTGATCGAGCGCCGGATGCCGGTCGAACGCGACATCGTCGCCGCACCGATCCCCGTCACGTCGGAGGAGGTCGACCTCGGCGCGCTGGACGTCGGGGACAACGAGCGCGGCGTACCGTTCCTGCTCCGCGTCCGCGGCAAGCACGTCCTGGTCGTCGGTGCCTCGGGAGCGGGCAACGGTCCCTCGTTCGGAACCCCATGCGTGCCATGGGCCCGATGATCCGCGACGGCCTCGTCCGCCTCTGGGTCGTCGGCCTCAAGGCGGCACCGAGACCGAACGCGGCGAACCATTGCACCAGGAACCGGCCTTCACGGGAATGTGGATCCCGTGGTGCGATAACGAATCTCAGTTCAATTGGTGCGCGCCAAGGATCCGTCCCTCCAACCTTCTTCCCGGTGGCAGATTGACGCGAAGAAGTGCCCGCGACGATGACCATGCTGACTGCGTGAGCAGCGCGATGGCGGCGAAGCAGCATGTGGTTCGGTACACGCGTCGCCCGCCAGACCGTCGGCGCCCAGCGCGGCAGGTCATTCGGCGCGAGAGCTGTGTTCGATAGCTTTCCCGACCATCGGGATTCGGTTCCGCCCGACGAGGAGCCGGCGGCAGGCGAGCGCATGATGACGAGATGAAGCTCGGTGCCTACACCGCTGTCCTGCACGACAAGCCGATCGCCGAGGCCCTCACAATGCTGCGCGACCTGGGCCTGACCAGCGCGGAGATCAACTCAGGGGGGTTCCTCCCCGCACCGCACCTTCCGATCGCCGACATCCGGGTGAGCCAGGACGCCCGCGACACGTATCTCGGGATGTTCACCGATGCCGGGATCACGCTCACCGCCCTCAACTGCAACGGCAACCCGCTGCACCCGGACCCCGAGGTGCGCAACAAGCACGGCCAGGACGTCCTCGACGCGATCGAGCTCGGAGCGCTGCTCGGTGTCAAGCGCGTGGTCACGATGTCCGGGCTGCCCGGTACCGATGCGGGTGCGAAGCTGCCGGCCTGGTCGGTACTGCCGTGGGACTCCTCCTACCTCGACGCCCGTGACTACCAGTGGAACGAGGTCGCCGTCCCGTACTGGCGCGACGTACAGGCCCGCGCGGTCGACGCCGACGTCAGGGTGTGCATCGAGATGCATCCGCACAACGTCGTCTACAACCCGGCGACGATGCTGCGGCTGGCAGAGCAGATCGACGCCACACATGTCGGCGCGGAGATGGACCCGAGCCACCTGATGTGGCAGGGCATCGACCCCGTCCGCGCGATCGAGGCATTGGGCGGGCTCGTCTACCACGCCGCCGCCAAGGACGTCCGGATCAACGACGCCGTGCAGGTCAACGGCGTGCTGGACGACCGGCACGGTCGCGTGGCCGCCGACGACCCGAATGCGATCTCGCTGGGCGGCCGCTACACGCTCAGCACCTGGCCGGAGAGCTCCTCGTGGGACTTCGTCGCGGTCGGGCGCGGCCACGACGTCGCCTACTGGAGCAGGTTCCTGGCCGCGCTGCAGAAGGTCGACCCGGACATGGCCGTCAACATCGAGCACGAGGACGCCGAGCTGGGTCAGCTGGAGGGCCTGGAGTCCGCGGCGGAGACGTTGCTCGAGGCGTCCCGCAGCGCGTGACCCTCCAACGTTCCCTCGGCGACCCGGACGCCGGCCAGCAGCTGTACGCCATCGTCGAGTCGTGCCGCACGCCGCAGACGCTGTGGGACAAGCTCGCCACCGTCAACTACGACTGGATCGGGGTCCGGCGCACCAGCGGCCGCTTCGTGCTCGGCCGGCCCCGCCTGTCAGCCGTGCGGGAGCACGGCGAGGCAGAGGACTCTGCGGACGACCCGGCACCCCACCATGTCGAGATCCGGGGGCCGCTGGACCGCCATCCGCACCATGAGCCCTACCCGAGCGTCGGGGAGGCGCGCGAGGCCTACGAGCGCGTGATCGCGGGCGATCCGATCACGCCGCTGCGCAGCACGGGAGTCTGGCGGGTGCGGTTGATCCTGGACGGGCAGACGGTCGAGGAGCGGCTCGTCGTCCGGACCCTGCCGCGCGTGGTGTGACAGCCTCCTCAGGGCAGCAGCGGTACGACCTCGCGGCAGAACCGGACGGGGTCGACTCCGTCCTCCTTCAACGAGATCCGCTCCAGCCCGTAGACCTCGCGCCGCTCCAGCAGGGCCTCCGCCATCTGCGCGGGGCTTCCCAGCAGCAGGTACGGGTTGCGGTCCAGGGGCCGGTCGGAGATCCCGGCCCAGGTGGCGCAGAGATCGGCTTCCGCGGCCCGGACGTCAGCGGGCGAGCCGAAGACGGTGAACCAGATCTGGGTCGACACGCCCACCGCGTCATACGGCCGGCCCGCCTCCTGCGCCGACTTCCGCACCAGCTCGATGCGCGACGCCAGGTCCTCGACGGTGGTCAGGGCGCGGCGGTGCACGTCGGCGGCCGCGGCCTCCGCCATCGTCGCGCCGGCGACGCGGCCGTGGCGTGGGTCCCCATGCAGGTCCAGCACGTCGGCGTACCGGCCGGCCATGGCCAGCACCCGGTCCGAACCGCCACCGACGAGCAGTCGCGGCGGCACGTCCGGCCGCGGCACGAGCGGCAGGTCCCTGGCCACCACTGTGCAGCCCTCCAGGGTCACCGTGCCTTCGTCATAGAGGGTCCGGGCCAGCGCCAGCACCTCCTCCAACCGCTGCATCCGGTCCCGGAACAGGGGCAGCTCCGTGCCCAGCGCGGCGAACTCCTCGGTGCTCCAGCCCGCGCCGAGCCCGGCGGTCACCCGCTCGCCGCCGACGAGCACGGCGAGCTGGCTGAACTGCCGGAGCAGCAGGGCCGGGTGGATCCACGCCGCGTTCATGACGACCGTCTGCACCTCCAGTCGCTCGGCCATGCCGGCGACGGCGGCCAGCGTCGTCACGGGGTCGCAGCTGGAGGTGACGCCGTCGCCGCGCGGCCGCCCGGCGGTCGTGACGAACAGGTGGTCGGACACGCTGACGCCGTCCGCCCCGGCGTCCTCCAGCTGCCGGACCCGGTCGCGCAGCTGCCGGCGTCCGGCGGTGGCCGCGAAGTCGGTGAGCTCGACGAACACCTTCACGTCAACGCGATCATCTCGGTGCGGTCACCTGGGCGGCGGCATGATGGGGGCCGGCCGCCCGGAGGCGGTGCGGCCCTCGGCGAGCTCGTCGCGGGCCGTCTCGAAGGTGATGATCCGGTGGGCGCGGTTGTGCCCGAACCAGATCCCGCGGGCCCACGTGTAGAGCGTGCCGAGCCGGTTGCCCCAGCCCACCAGGTAGAGCACGTGGATGAACGCCCACATGGCGTAGGCGATCAGCCCGGTGACCTTGACGCCGAACGCGTCGGCGACCGCGGACCGATAGCCGATCGTGGCCATCGTGCCCTTGTCGAAGTACGCGAAGGGCTCCGCGGTCTTCCCCGCGATCCGGTCGCGGATGACCTTCCCGACGTACTTGCCCTCCTGCATCGCGGGCTGGGCGACGCCGGGCAGACCGTTCAGCGACACCATGTCGCCGACGGCGAAGACCTCGGGGTGTCCCGGCAGGCTGCAGTCGGGGTTGACCGGGATCCGCCCGGCGCGGTCGGTCTGTGCCCCGGTCTTGTCGGCGAGCATGCGCGCCAGCGGGGAGGCCTGCACGCCGGCGGCCCAGATGCGGGTGCGGGCCCGGATCGTCTCCGGCCCGTCCGGGCCCTTCACCGTGATCGACTCGTGGTCCATGTCGACGGCGAGCGTGTTCAGCCGAACCTCCACGCCCTCCTTCTCCAGCTTCCGCTGCGTGTACGCCTGCAGCTTCGGCGCGAACGGCGGCAGCACCGCGCTCGCGCCCTCCAGCAGGATGATCCGCGCCTCGTGGGTGTCGACGGTCCGGTAGTCGCGCGGCAGCACGACGTGCGCCAGCTCGGCGATCTGCCCGACGAGCTCGACCCCGGTGGGTCCGGCGCCGATCACCACGAACGTCAGCCACTCCGCGCGCTCCTGCGGATCGGTGGCGATCTCGGCCATCTCGAACTTCGACAGGATCCCGTCGCGCAGGTACCGGGCGTCCTCGATCGTCTTCATCCCGGGCGCGAACTCCGCGAAGTGGTCGTTGCCGAAGTACGAGTGCGACGCCCCGGCCGCGACGATCAGCGTGTCGTAGGGCAGCTCGACCGGTCGCCCGTCGGGCCCGTGGGCGCGCACCACCTTCGCGTCCAGATCCAGGTCGTACACGTCGGCCAGCAGCGCCCGCGCGTTGCGCTGCTTCTTGATCACGCTCCGCAGCGCGGGCGCGATCAGGCCGGGCGGCAGGATCCCGGTGGCCACCTGGTAGAGCAACGGTTGGAACAGGTGGTGGTTCGTCCGGTCGACGACGGTGACCTCGACGTCGGCGCCGTCAAGGGCACGCACGGCGTTGAGCCCGCCGAACCCGCCGCCGACCACCACCACGCGGTCAGTCACCGGAGGCCTCCTCCCGCATCGCCTTGAACTCGGCGATGGTGTCCTCGCCGGGCGGGTAGTTGCCCTGCAGGGGCTCACCGGCGTGGATCTTCGTGCTCACGTAGGCCTCCAGCTGCTCCTGCTCCAGCGAGGGGTCCGCGATCTCCGCGGCGATCGACCGAGGCACGACGATGACGCCGTCCCGGTCGCCGACGAGCACGTCACCGGGGTAGACGGCCACCCCGGCGCAGCCGATCGGCACCTGCAGGTCGGCGACCTGGTGCCACGCGGCGCGGGTGGTGATCGTCACGGCGGACGCGTAGGTGGGGAAGGGCAGCTGGGCCAGCACGTGCCCGTCGCGCAGGCCGCCGTCGGTGACGAACCCGGCTGCGCCGCGCTTCATGGCGCGCGTCATCAGCATGTCGCCGCCCGACGCCGCCCGGGCGTCGCCGCGGCTGTCGACGACGATGACGTGCCCGGGTGGGACGGACTCGATCGCCTCCCACTGCAGGGTGTTGCCGCTGCGGTAGGGGTCGGCGGTGTTGACGTCTTCACGGGCGGGGATGAACCGCATGGTGAAGGCCTCGGCGACGAACCCGTCCGCCACCTGGCTCAGCGGGCGGACACCGAGCAGCTGCGGCTGCCGGAAGCCCCGCTTGAACAGCTGTGTGGCGATCGTGGACGCGCTGGCCTGCCGGAGCTTGTCGAGCACTCCGTCGGGCAGCGGGTCGAGCTGGGGTGCGCTGGTCATGGCGACCTCTCTGTCGGTGTTCGATCAGCTGGTCAGACGACGGGCCTGCCGGGCAGCGCCCGGGCGCCGTGGCGCGCGTCCCACTCCTCCTGCACCTCGTGCAGGACCCGCATCGCCGGCAGCACCGACCACCCCGGCACCGCCGGCTCACGGCCCTCGCTGACGGCGGCCACGAAGTCCGGGGCGATGAGCTCGGCGTTCTCCTGCTCGGACGCGACGCGCTGCTCCCCCGCCCGTGTCGTCAGCGTCGACCGGCGCTCGTCGACGCGGTAGCTGTCGTGGTCGGTCACGGCCAGCGTCTCGTAGATGTACTCGCCCGAGTAGTAGGAGCCGGTGCAGACGATCGTCTGGTCGTCGCGGGTCTCGACCACCAGCACCAGCTCCATCGGGATGCCGGTGCGGGGCTCGATCGGCGGGTACGCGCTGTAGACGCTCCGGATGCGGTCCTCGACGGTCGCCATGTCGCCCCCGGCGACCATCCACAGCCCGAGGTCGACCAGGTGCGTGGTGTGGTGCCAGAGCAGGTTGTCGGTCCAGCTGCGCTGCAGACCGGTGGCCCCGATGTTCTGCAGCCGGTGGATGAAGAACCGGCCCTGGACGTGGCTGATCCGCTCCGCGCCGCTGTGGATGCGCTCGACGACCGCCGTCCGTTCGGGGCGGAAGCGCATCGGGTGCACGACGCCGAGGGTCAGCCCGCGCTCGCGTGCCGTGGCCACCACCCGCTCGGCCCCGTCCAGGTTCATCGCGATCGGGATCTCCACGAGCACATGCTTGCCGTGCTCCAGGGCCGCGATCGTCATGTCGGCGTGAGTCTCGCTGGGCCCGGCCACGATGACGATGTCGACGGCCGGGTCGTCGAGCGCGGTGCCGAGGTCGGTGGTCCACTTCTCGTAGCCGTACCGGCCGGCGAACTCCCGCGTCGACGGCGGTGTGATCCCCGCCGTGGGGACGGGGGCGGCCCCGTCGGCCGGCGGGCGACCCACGACCGTGTGGAGCCGGCAGTCCGCGCCCTTCAGCGCCTCGGAGTGCCAGACCCCCATCATCCCGTGACCGACCATGCAGACGTTCAGCATCGCTTCCTCCGTGGTTCCATCGGCCGGCCTCAGCCCCGGTAGCGGGCGATCGGAACGCCGGGTACGTCGACGCGGACGGCGAAGATCCCGCCCGAGAGCGGTTTGGCGGCCAGTACGTCCGGCGCCATGCCGTGCCGCAGCGAGGTGACGAAGATCGTGCGCAGGTCCGGGCCGCCGAAGCACGGGGCGGTCGGGTTGGAGCAGGGCAGCGGGATCGAGCGGTCGAGCCGGCCGTCGGGCGCCCAGCGGTTGAGCACCCCGGCGGAGATCCCGGCGCTCCAGTAGAAGCCGTCCATGTCGGCCGCGGCGCCGTCGGGGCGGCCCTGCTCGTCGGTGGGCCGGGCGAGGACGCGGCGGTGCGTGACCGTGCCGTGGACCGGGTCGTAGTCGTGGACCCAGACCACCGGCCCCTTGCTGTCGGAGTGGAACATCGTGGCGCCGTCGGCGGTCCAGGCCAGGCCGTTGGAGACGATCAGCCCGTCGAGCATCCGGTGCAGGGTGTGGTCGGGGTCGAGCCGGTAGAGCGCGGCGATCGGGCGGGACAGCTGCTCCTCGTCCATGGTCCCGGCGAAGAACCGGCCCTCGGGTGAGACCTTGCCGTCGTTGAACCGGGTGCCCGGCACGCGCTCGGGGCCGGCGACGAAGGTGAGCGCACCGGTGTCGAGGTCGAGCAGGTGGAAGCCGTCGACGAGCGCCACCACCGCGCCGCCGGTCTCGCGCAGCCCGAACGAGCCGATGCGCGAGGGCATCGACCAGGTGCGGGTCGCACCGGTCGCGGGGTCGAGCCGGTGCAGGGCGGGCGCGAGGATGTCGACCCAGTAGAGGGCCTGCTCGTCGACCGACCAGACCGGGCACTCCCCCAGCTGGGCGCGCGCGTCGAGCACGCAGGTGATGTCCCCGACCTGCACCGGCTCAGCCACCGAGCTCGGCTTTCACCCGTTCCAGCATCCGGCGGTGGATCGCGTCGGCGTCCTGTTCCCAGCCGAACACGCAGACCGTGACGATGCCGTCGAAGGTGTTGTCGCGCAACGCGCCGAAGAACTCGTCCCAGTCGAGGTCGCCGTGGCCGATCTCGTTGTGCTGGTGGACCCGGGCGTCCACACCGGGCGGGTTGAGGATGTAGCGGTTGCCCACGTTCGCGCGGTGGTTGAAACAGTCCGCGACGTGCACGTGCCGCACGCGCTCTCCCGCGTAGTCGATCATCCGACGGACATCGCCCGCCCCGTCGGAGAGGTGGAAGGCGTGCGGGGCGCAGAACACGTAGTTCACCCACGGCAGGTTCAGCCCGCGGACGATCTGCACGGCCTCGTCGTTGCGCTCGGCGAAGTCGTAGGGGTGGGCCTCCAGGTTGAGCCCGATCCCGTGCTCCTCGAACATCGGAGCCAGCTCCTCGAGCGACTTGTAGAACGCGTGCTCGGAACGCACCGGGTCGTTCGGGTCGCCCGACAGCTCGGAGTTGACGATCGGGCACCCCAGGTCGGACGCGATCTGCAACAGCCGCCGCCAGTTGCGCACCTGGGCCTGGCGCTCCTGCTCGTCGGGGCAGGACCAGTCGAACACCGGCACCAGCGTCGCGATCTCCACACCGGTCTCCGCGCACGCCTTGCGAACCTCGGCGACCGCGGCGTCGTCGGCCTTGGGGTAGCGGTGCCAGAAGAAGAAGTCCGCGCGCGGGGAGAGCTCCAGGTAGCGGTAGCCCAGCTCGGCGGCCTTGCGCACCTCGTCGGCCACCGACAGCTCCGCATGATACATCGCGGGGTCGAGCGCGATCTTCACCATGCGCTCAGGGCTCCTTGTAGAGATCGGGGCGCTCCCGCATCGAGACCACCGCCCGCGCGCCCGAGCGGTGCGCCGCCAACGCCGCGTCGGTCACGACGGTCGCGGCATAGCCATCCCACGAGCTCGGCCCCGTCGAGTGCCCCGCCGCGA
>NZ_JAOPWR010000347.1 GCF_025965585.1 Pseudonocardia sp. | reverse complement strand
ACCCGGAAGCTAAGCCCTCCAGCGCCGATGGTACTGCACTCGTCAGGGTGTGGGAGAGTAGGTCGCCGCCGACATCAAATGTGGATGGGTGCGCCCTCTGTCTTCGGACAGGGGGCGCACCTTTTTTTGCGTTCAGGCGGCCCGGCATCGTCGCATGGGCCACCGACGGTCCTGGCGCGGCCGGCCACCGTTGTCCCCATCGTCCTGACACTGTCCACAGTTCCGGAATGACCCTGCCGCACCGGTTCCGCTCCGGGCAGTGTCGATCTCGCACGGTTCATCCACGAGAGAAGGAGACGGACATGGACGAGATGACGGTGACCCTGGTGGGCCGGCTGGCCGGCGACGTGAACCCCTGGCGGTTCGCCGACGGCACGGTGAAGGCGAGCTTCCGGCTCGCGGCAAGCGAGCGGCGCTACGACACGAAGACCCGTGAGTGGCGCACGGGGCGTTCGCTGTTCATCACCGTCCAGTGCTGGCGGGGACTCGCGGAGCACGCTCTCCTGACCCTGAAGACCGGCGACCCGGTGATGGTGCACGGGCGGATGTTCGCCCGCGACTACGAAAAGGACGGCCGGCGCAACACGGTGATCGAGGTGGAGGCGTCGGCGGTCGGGCCGGACCTGATGTGGTGCACCGCTGCACTCACGCGGACGTCCTCGTCGCAAGCGGCCCCGGCGGAGGCGGAGCAGCTGTCGGAGCCGCCCATCGACGGAGCGTACGAGGAGGAGCCGGTGGAAGCCGAGGTACGGGCAGGTGAGGTGGCCGTCGGGGCGCGATGACGCGCTACTACCATCGGGGAGTGGCAGAGTTCATCTACAGCATGCTGAAGGTCCGCAAGGCCCACGGCGACAAGGTCATCCTCGACAATGTGACGCTGAACTTCCTGCCGGGCGCGAAGATCGGCGTTGTCGGTCCGAACGGGGCCGGCAAGTCGAGCGTCCTCAAGATCATGGCGGGACTGGACCAACCCAACAACGGCGAGGCGTACCTCAAGCCGGGCGCGTCGGTCGGCATCCTCCAGCAGGAGCCTCCTCTCAACGAGGAGAAGACCGTCCTCGGCAACGTCGAGGAGGGGCTCGGCGAGATCAAGGAGCAGCTCGACCGCTACAACGCGATCGCCGAGCAGATGGCCACCGACTACTCAGACGAGCTGATGGAGGAGATGGGGCAGCTCCAGGAGATCCTGGACCACAACGACGCCTGGGAGCTCGACTCCCAGCTGGAGCAGGCGATGGACGCCTTGCGCTGCCCGCCTCCGGATTCTCCCGTCACCACCCTCTCCGGCGGGGAGCGGCGCCGGGTGGCGCTGTGCAAGCTCCTGCTCAGCAAGCCCGATCTGCTGCTGCTCGACGAGCCGACCAACCACCTGGACGCGGAGAGCGTCCTCTGGCTGGAGCAGCACCTCGCGAGCTACCCGGGTGCCGTCCTGGCCGTCACGCACGACCGGTACTTCCTCGACAACGTCGCGGAGTGGATCCTCGAGATCGACCGGGGGCACACCTACCCCTACGAGGGCAACTACTCCACGTACCTGGAGAAGAAGGCAGAGCGCCTGGCGGTGCAGGGGCGCAAGGACGCCAAGCTGCAGAAGCGGCTCACCGACGAGCTGGCCTGGGTGCGGTCCGGGGCCAAGGCGCGGCAGGCGAAGAGCCGCGCCCGCCTGCAGCGCTACGAGGAGATGGCCACCGAGGCCGAGTCGCACCGCAAGCTCGACTTCGAGGAGATCCAGATCCCCGCGGGTCCGCGGCTGGGGAGCATCGTGGTCGACGTGGATCACCTCGACAAGGGCTTCGACGGGCGCATGCTCATCAAGGACCTGTCGTTCACGCTTCCGCGCAACGGCATCGTCGGCGTGATCGGGCCCAACGGGGTCGGCAAGAGCACGCTGTTCAAGACGATCGTCGGTCTCGAGCAGCCGGACTCCGGCACGGTGAAGGTCGGCGAGACGGTGAAGCTCTCGTACGTGGACCAGAACCGCGCAGGCCTCGACCCGAAGAAGAACGTGTGGGAGACAGTCTCCGATGGGCTCGACCACATCAAGGTCGGTCAGACGGAGATGCCGTCGCGGGCCTACGTCGCGGCGTTCGGCTTCAAGGGTCCGGATCAGCAGAAGCCCGCGGGCGTGCTGTCCGGCGGTGAGCGGAACCGGCTGAACCTGGCCATGACGCTCAAGCAGGGCGGCAACCTGATCCTGCTCGACGAGCCGACCAACGACCTGGACGTCGAGACCCTGGGATCGCTGGAGAACGCTCTCGAGCAGTTCCCCGGTTGCGCGGTGGTCATCTCGCACGACCGCTGGTTCCTCGACCGCGTCGTCACCCACATCCTGGCGTGGGAGGGCACCGACGACACACCGGCATCGTGGTTCTGGTTCGAGGGCAACTTCGAGGCGTACGAGAAGAACAAGGTGGAGCGGCTCGGAGCGGAGGCCGCGCGACCGCACCGCGTGACGCATCGTAAGCTCACTCGTGACTGAGAGCGATGCCTCAGCCGGTCGATGATCACGGTCGGTCCGCCGTGGGAAGCCCCGAACGTCTGGAGATCAGGTGGCCTCGACGCGAGCGGTGCTCGGAGATGACGGTGACGAGACCGGGGCTGACCTGCTCGGATCGGCCTCGGCACTGCGGTGGTCCCGGCCGGATCTGACCGGGGCCATCGCCGAGCACGTCCTGCAGAACGCTCTCTCCGATGGTGACGACGCCGGGTGGCTGCGTGCGGCAGGCTGGGCCGTCCATGCACGCTCCGCCACCGGAGACGGCCGTGACACGGCCTCGGAGGTTCTCGAGCAGGTCGCTCGGCGAGGGGCTTCGCTGCTCGAAGAGCCGGCCGCGGATCGGCTCAGGGTCGAGCTCGCCGTCCTCGCGGCAGGCGCGGGGCGGCTCGACGTGGCCCGGGCGCTCCTGACACCGGTGGCGGTGGCCGACACGGCACCAGAGCTGCGGGCCGACGCGCTCGTGGTGCTGTCGCGGTGCACGATGGAGGACCGCCCCGCAGCGGTCGACGGACTCGTGCAGCGAGTCGCGGCGATCTGGGCCGAGGTCGGCGGCAGACGGGGCGAGATCGGTGCGGCTGCTGCCTCCCTCGTGGCTGCCGGGGCCGAGCGGCGGGCCGCACGCCCGTCGGCGGCGGTCGAGCGCGCCGCGCTGGGCCTGGCCTCGCTCGACCGCGCCCGGGGCGCACGCGCGCAGAGCCCGTCGCGTCATCTCGCGGCGGGTCTCGCCGCCGAGTGGATCGGGGGCCTGCTCGACGCCGGTCGCCTGGAGGAGGCGCAGGAGGGCTGCGCGCCGCTCGGGCCACGGCTGAACGACACCACCCGGCCGAGCCGCCAGATAGCTCTGCTGCGTCTCACCGTGGCGCGTACCCTCGCCACCTCCGGCTCCGACGCCGTCGCCCGGGAGCTGGAGCAGGCTGCACGGGACGCCGGTGCGTGTGACGTGCCGGATCTGGAGTCGGTCTGCTGGTCCACGCTCGGCGCGTTGCAGGAGAAGACCGACCGGCTGGACGAGGTCCTCGGGTCCATCCGTCTCGGTGTCGCGGCGCAGCGGAGGGACGAGGCGCGTGCCGGGCGGTTCCGCGCCGCGCTGGACAGCGTCATGACCACCGTTCCTGAGGTCGGCGCTGCCGAGTCCGGCGTGGCCGCCGTCCCGGCGGGTGACGGTGCGCAGCGAGGCTCGTCGGATGCGGTTGCCACGGAGGTGAACGGAAGTCCGGCCCGGCGTTCGCGCCAGCATCGCCCGATCGACACCGGCCGCAACGGCACCACCGGACCCCTGCCGGCCCGCAACGGCGGTGGCCCGCCCACCGGCGGACCCTGGACGGACTGGAGCAGCGCGGTCGCCCGCGACCGGAACGCCGGCCGCCCGCCCGTCGACGATCCGCTTCGGCCGGGAGGGCCTGCCGATAGGGCGACCCGTCCCACCCGCAACGGTGCGACGGAGTCGGATAACGCCGCCCGCGCCGGGCGGGCATCCCGCGACGACGACTTGCGCAATGGCGACTTGCGCAATGGCGACTTGCGCAACGGCGACACCCGCAACAGCGACTCGCACGGCTCGGTGGCCGACCGGGACGGCGTGCGGCAGGGCGATCGTCGCGGCCCTGGCTCGCCGGGTGGCGGAACCCGGCCGGGCGGCCGTCCCGGCGGCGCCACTGTGAGCAGCGGTTCGGCGGGCAGCGGTTCGGCGGATAGGGACCCACCGGGTACGGACAGCGGTGCGCGGCGGTCGCG
>NZ_JAOPWR010000328.1 GCF_025965585.1 Pseudonocardia sp. | reverse complement strand
GTCACATGATGCCAACATCGGGATGGCGTACCCGTTTCCGCAGACCGGGGGCCTGAGATGGTCGATCTCGAACCGCGCAACTTCCTGCGACCCTGTCTGCTGCTGCTGCTCAAGGAGCGCGCCGACCACGGCTACGAGCTGGCGGCCCGGCTGCGTCCGATGCATGACGGCGACGGCGACTCCACCGGCGTGTACCGCGCTCTGCGCGGCCTCGAGCGGCAGGGGCTCGTCCGCTCGGAGTGGCGCATGTCCGAGGTCGGTCCGCCCTGCCGCACCTACCATGTGACGCCCGAAGGCCTGCGGAGTCTCGATGCGCAGGCCCACGACCTGATGGCTCTCCACGAGGTGCTGCACCTGTTCATGGCGCGCTACGAGAGGATGGCGGTTCCGGGGTCCGTGAGCAGCGCCGTGCCTCAGGACGACGCGGTCGCCGCCGGCGGCGCGCGCGCAGGCTCGAGACCACGGTCGGGTCGCCCTTCGGGGCGGTGAGCAGGCCCGTCAGTCCTGGGCGTGCCGTGCCCGCAACCATCCGTACCAGTCGCCGAGGCCGTCGCCGCGGGTGGCCGACACCTCCAGCACCTCGATCCCGGGCCGGGCGCGACGGGCGTTCGCGACGCACGCGGCCACGTCGAAGTCGACGTAGGGGAGCAGGTCGACCTTGTTCACCAGCATGAGGTCCGCGGTGCGGAACATGTGCGGATACTTCAACGGCTTGTCGGCGCCCTCGGTCACGGACATGATCACGACACGGCCGGACTCGCCGAGGTCGAACAGCGCCGGGCACACCAGGTTGCCGACGTTCTCCACGAACAGCAGCGAACCGCGCTCGGGCGCGAGGGCGCGGATGCCGTCGGCGACCATGTCGGCATCGAGGTGACAGCCCGCCCCCGTGTTGATCTGCACGACCCGGGCCCCGGTGGCGTCGATCCGTTCGGCGTCGAGCAGGGTCTCCTGGTCGCCCTCGAGGACCGCGCAGGGCAGCTCGGTCCCGAGGTCGCGGATCGTGCGCTCCAGGAGGGTCGTCTTGCCCGAGCCGGGGGAGCTCATGAGGTTGAGCGCCAGCACGCCGAGCTCGGCCAGCGTGCGCCGGTTGCGGTCGGCGAGCCCGTCGTTGCGGGCCAGGATGTCGATCTCCAGCGCGACCGTCCGGGCGTCCGGCTGATGCCTGTGCCCGTGCCCGTGCCCGTGGTCGTGGTCGTGGTCGTGTGGCGGGACCGACGCACGCGGGTCGGTCACGCGCGCGCCGGTGCCGTCGGAGCATCCGCAGGTCGCGCACATCTCAGACCACCTCCACCTCTCGGATCCTCAGCTCCGACCCGCCCCGGACGTCGACGTCGGCGCTGCCGCACGCGCACAGCGGCAGCACCTCGTCGGTCTCGAAGGCGCTGCCGCAGCTGCGGCACTCGGCACGGCCGGGCGGTTCGTCGATCTCCAGCACGGCGCCCTCGCACGTCGTGCCGGCGGCGACCAGCTCGAAGCAGAACCGCACCGAGTCCGGCACCAGCCCCGAGAGCCGCCCGACCTCGAGCCGGATGCGGCGGACCGGCCGCTCGTGCATCCGCTCGGTGACGGTCGTGACGATGCTCTGGGTGATCGACAGCTCATGCATCGGCGGGCGAGGGGTCCCAGTCGGCGTTGCCGGTGACGAAGTCCAGTGACGCCGTCGCCTCGGACCTGTCGATCAGCTCCATCGCGAAGCCGACGTGGATGAGCACCCAGTCGCCGACCGACACCCCGCGCGTCCCCGGCTCGCGCAGCATGCCGATGTTCACCGGCCGCTCGGCCCCCTCGACGCGCACCATGGCCAGGTCGTCGCAGCCGTCGATGAACGCGACCACCTCCCCGGGGATGCCCAGGCACATGGCGCCTCCTCACATCCTGCTCAGGGCGCGGTAGCGGGCGATCTCGTCGCGCGACTGCACGACCAGCACCGCCGCGCCGGCCGCGGCGGCCGCGGCGGCCAGCAGCAGAACCTTGCGGATCACGTGAGGGCTCCTTCTTCGGTCATGAGAGCGGTGACGAGCGCGGTCACGGCCCGTGCCGCGGGTGCGACGGCGGCGGCGACCGGCGGGCTCAGACCGATGCCGTCGGTGACGACGGCGGGCTCGCAGCCGACGACGAGGACCCGCCCGACCGGACGTGTGATGCCCATCGACCCGGCCAGGCCGTCGAGCAGGGAGAGCACGGAGGCGGGATCCATGCCGTGCGCGTCCAGTGCGGGTACAGGGGCGGCATCGCGGGGGGCGTCGAGGTCGTGCTCGAGCGTGTGGACGGTGCCGGGCTCGCTGCCCCGCTGCACGGCGTCGACGATCACGAGCACGTCGTAGCCGTCGAGCAGCTGGTAGGCCAGGTGCATCCCCCGGATGCCGGTGTCGACCACCTCGACACCCTCGGGGAGGGCGCCGTGCAGCGCGCGCACGACCTCCACCCCGAACCCGTCGTCGGACAGGAAGACGTTGCCGACGCCCGCTACCAGGATCCTCACGGAGCGGCCTCCAGCTCGTCGGGCCGGAAGTAGCGGAAGCGGCCGTGCGCGAGCTGCATCTCCGCCGCGGGGTCGCCGTCCACCGACACCGCGACGTGCACGCCGCCGTCGACGTCGTGCACCACGGCCTGGACGGTGGCGCGCATGCCGTCGAGGAAGCGGTCCTGGGCGTCGCTGCTCCGCCCTGGTCGCAGCACGACACCGCTGCCCCGGGCCACGTCCACGCCCCCGACCGGCACCGAGTCGGTGTCCGGGTCGACGGCCGCGTCCTGGCCCGGGTCCCACCAGGGGACCTGCTCGGGCGGCGCCTCCGACGGGCTGTCCGCCCCGGCGGGGCGCAGCGAGCGGATCGCGCCGTGCAGCCGCTCCAGGATCTCCGGCGGCAGGGCGTCGACCGCGTCGATGATGCCGGCGGCGCGGGGGTCCGTCGCCCGCGCCTCGGCTTTCTCCGCGTCGGTCAGCACCAGCGTGCGCAGGGTGAGGATCTCGTCGTTCTCCAGGCCGTCGAACAGGTTGATCGTGCTCTCCGGCGCGAGTTGCGGGTGGTCGGCCAGGATGATCGGCGAGGACAGCACGAGGTCGCTGAGCTCCGCCGGCCCGGCCAGCACGGGCCACGTGTGCTCGTTGATGCACGCCGCGACGGCGGGCGCGGCCCACTGCGGGGGGTCGGTGAGCGACAGGAACGTCCCCGGCCGGGCCGCGATCATGGTGTGGGCGGCGATCAACGACGTGCGCAGCACCTCCTCGCGCGGAGCGCCGGAGGAGCACCGGCCGTCGTTGACGATGTCGAGCCGCAGCCGGTGCACGAGGTAGGGCCCGGGGAGGTCGGAGAGGGTGACCACGATCCGCCCGGTGACCGGCCAGCACTCCCGCACGAGCAATCCGGCGGCCACGCCGTCGGCATCGCGGAGCTCCTCGGTCTCCCGGAACCCCGGGAAGGCGACGGGCAGGCTGCACCGGCCGGTCAGGAGGTCCTCGACGGACAGCACCCGGTCCACCTGCCGGACGACGCCCTCCTCGAAACGCAGGTGGCGCTGCCCGTCGACCACCAGCTCGGGCACCTCCACCCCGTCCGGGGTACGCAGCGAGCGCGCCTGCAGCTGCAGGAAGCGCAGCCGCAGGTGCAGCTGCGACCCTGGTCCCGGTTCCAGGAGGCACTCGGTGCGGTTGCGCGTGGGCTCGGTGCCGTCACCGGCGGGGGTGAGGACGCCGAACTGCCAGCGCAGCCGGTTCTTCTGCGCCGATGCGCGGTAGGGGTAGAGGAGATAGCCCTCGAACAGCACGGCGTCGGCGACGGCGGCCATCGCGTCCAGAGCGGGATCGGGCTGGAGGCCGGTCACTGCTCCGCCTCCTTCAGCAGCCGCTCGACGGTGTCGTCCCAGGTGGGGATCACATGTGCGGACCGGTAGGCCGCCAGGGCGTCGATGGTGCGGGTGTCGAGCCGGATCCATCCCGAGCCCGGGTAGTGCTCGTCCATCGCCGCCCGCCACGTCGCGATGGGCAGCCGGAAGCTCGCCTCCTCGCTCCACGACACCAGCCCGAGCTGCACGCCGGTGGGGCCCGCGTAGTAGACGGTGCCCGAGAACAGCAGGAGCAGGGGGACCTCACCCTCGGCCAGACCGTGGAAGTACTTCGTCGCGGCGATGTCGAGGTCGTAGGTCAGAGGCACGGGCAGCTCCACCGTCGTCTCACCGGTGAACCCGGTGACGGTGATGCCGATCGTCGCGAGCTGCAACGCGTTGAGCGTCTCGCCCCAGCGGGACGGCTCGCCGAACAGCGCCACCAGCTTCGCCTGCTCGTCGGGGGTGTAGGTGCGGCCGCGGGGCTCGATCCGGAGCTGGCAGCGCAGCGCCACCGAGTGCACCCGGGCGCCGCTGTCGTCGGTGATCCGCAGGTCCAGCAGCAGTGACGGGCCGGCCGCGAACGGCTCGGGCCGCGCGCCGGTGCACGCGAAGCGCAGCACGTCAGCGCTCCGGGGCGAGCGCTCGCGCGTTCTCGTGGAGCGCGTCGAAGAAGCCGTCGATCTCCCGCCAGGCGTCGGCTCCTCCGTCGAACCCGCGCCAGTGCAATCGCACCAGCCCGACCAACCGGTAGCAGGCGTCGACCGGGACCAGCAGGCAGTCCGACCGGCCGTCCTTCTCCCGGCGCACCAGCAGCGCCTCGACGTCGGGCTGCAGCTCGGCGGCGAGCCGGCCGCTGCCTATCCCCGTGGTCCACGCTTCCAGGCCCAGCTCGCTCTCGGTCGCCCCGGCCGGGCTCGGGTAGCAGGCGATCACCGTGCCCTGCGCGGAGTTGTGCAGGAAGAACGCCATGCCGACCGGGATCTGCAGCGCGTCCCACTGCGCGTCGGTCAGCCGGAACCCGGGGTCGGCCAGGTACCGGTCGGGCACCCGCCGGTAGCCACCACCACCCGCCCCGGGGTTGTCGAACAGGAAGCCGCACGGCCCGCAGGCGCACAGCATCCGGCGTTCCGCGACCTGCACGAGGTGCGGGTGCTGCGAGGGCACCGGGGTGGCACACAGCTCGCAGACCTCCTGCGCCGGTTCCCGGTCCGCTGTGTCGACCAGGAACCGGCGCAGGGGCGAGAGGGACGTCACGACGTGACCCTCTCCGGTGGCCGCACCCCGATCTGCAGCAGCGGAGGGCCCGGTGGCACGGCGTCGAAGACGACGCCCACCACCTCAGGCGCCAGCTCGCTGATCGAGGTGGCGACGACGTCCTTGACGGTGTCCGTCCCGCAACCGCCACCCGTGATGCGCACGTGGACCTGCCCCTCGGCGTCGATCCCGTCCAGCGCCACGCCGGAGCCGTGGGACCCGAGCCTGCGGCGTGCGGTGTCCATGGCGTGCTCCAGTCGCTGCTCGACCGGCACCGGGTGCAGGTCGTGCAGGGCCAGCAGCCCGGCCACGAGCGGGTCCGCCGCCATCCGGTGCACGATGGTGTCCCCGGCGCCGGCCCGGACGACGGCAACCATCCGTTCCAGGCCCGCGCCGTAGAACCGCATCAGCACGCGCACGAGCTCCTCGGCCGCGTGCCCCACGGCCGGTCCGCCGTCGGTCGTGATCGCCTCCAGAAGCTCCTCGATCCGTCCCGCGAGCCCCTCCGCATCGAGGTCGGTGGACGCCATATCAGATGGTGTTGAGCATCGATGGCGAGATCATCTTGTCCAGGGACACCCCGTCGCCGGAGTACATGTGCACGCCGCAGGGCAGGCACGGGTCGAAGCTCCGGACCGCCCGCATGATGTCGATGCCCTTGAAGTTCTCCGACCGGCTCTCCTCGAAGATCGGCGTGTTCTGCACGGCGTCCTCGTAGGGCCCCGGGGTGCCGAAGGAGTCGCGGACGCTGCCGTTCCATGGCGTCGGTGGGTACGGGTGGTAGTTCGCGATCTTGCCGCCGCGGATCACCATGTGGTGCGACAGGACGCCGCGCACCGCCTCGGTGAAGCCGACGCTGATCGCCTCGTCCGGGACGACGAACTTCTCCCAGGTCTTCGTGTGGCCGCCACGGACCTCGGCGAGCGCCTTCTCGACGAAGTGCAGCGCGCAGGCGGCCGCGTAGGCCTGGAAGTAGGTCCGCGCCCGGTTGCGCTCGATCGCGTTGGACAGCGGCCTGCCCGCCTTGTCCGTGGGGCAGTGCCACTCGAAGCTGGCCTCGGGCCGCAGGATCGTGCGCGGCAGGTTGATCTTGACGCTGTGTCCGGTGGCCTGGATCTCGTCGAAGTTCACGAGCCCGGCGAGCGCCGTGGCCCACAGCCGGGCCAGCGGTCCGCCGCCGGTGTCGAGCGCGAGGTGGTCCTTGCCGTCGAACCAGCGTGGCGACATCGTCCAGCTGTACTTGTCGTCGAAGTCGCGCTTCTGCGGGGCCGGGATCGTGTGCTGGTTCCACGGGTGGCGCTTGTCGACGGGATTGCCCAGCGGGTCGTGCGTCGCGAAGACCTCCTGGTCCTCCCAGTCACGGTAGAACGAGTGGCCGAGCAGGATCCGGATGCCCAGGTTGATGTCCACCAGGTCCGTGGTCACGAGCTTGCCGTCGACGACCACGCCGGGCGTGACGAACATCTTCCGGCCCCAGTTGCTCATGGTCCGGTACTGGAAGTCGCAGTACTCCGGGTCGTTGAACGCTCCCCAGCAGCCGAGCAGCACACGCCGGCGGCCGACCTCCTCGTAGCCGGGCAGCGCCTCGTACATGAAGTCCCAGAGGTCGTCGTGCATCGGCAGGCAGCGCTTCATGAACTCCACGTAGCGCATCAGGCGGGTGTAGTAGTCGGTGAACAACTGGATCGTGGCCACCGTGCCGACGCCGCCCGGGTAGAGCGTGGAGGGGTGCACGTGGCGGCCCTCCATCAGGCAGAACATCTCGCGTGTGTAGCGGCTGACCTGCAGCGCCTCGCGGTAGAAGTCGCCGGTGAACGGGTTGAGGGCGCGCATGATGTCGCCAATGGTCTTGTAGCCGTGGTCGGCGCCGTGCGGGGCCTCGGTGCGGTTCGCCAGCTCCAGGACGCCGGGGTTGGTCTCCGCGATCATCTTCTCGCAGTAGTCCACCCCGACGAGGTTCTCCTGGAAGATGTTGTGGTCGAACATGTACTCCGCGGCCTCGCCGAGATTGATGATCCACTCGCCGAGGTGCGGCGGCTTCACGCCGTAGGCCATGTTCTGGTTGTAGACCGAGCAGGTGGCGTGGTTGTCGCCGCAGATCCCGCAGATGCGGCTGGTGATGAAGTGGGCGTCGCGGGGGTCCTTGCCCTTCATGAAGATCGAGTAGCCGCGGAAGATCGACGACGTGGAGTGGCACTCGGCCACGCGCTTCTGCGAGAAGTCGATCTTCGTGTAGATGCCGAGGCTGCCGACGATCCGGGTGATCGGGTCCCAGGCCATCTCCACGAGGCCGGCCTTGTCGGCGTCGATGTCGGAGGGTTTCGCCTGCGTGGTGGTCATGGTGTCACCAGGCCTTCTGGTAGCCGGTCGTCAGCTCGCGACTGTTCTTGCGCCACATGGGTTCCTTGTCGAGCTTGCGCTCGGTGATCTTGCGCAACCGCCGGATCACACCGCCGTAGGCTCCGCTGGCCGCGCCGGAGACCAGGCTTCCCGGGGGCGCGTCCATGAAGGGCATGAACTTGTCGGGGAAGCCCGGCATGGTGCAGCCGATGCAGATGCCGCCGACGTTCGGGCAGCCGCCCACACCGTTGATCCACCCCCGCTTGGGCACGTTGCACTTGACGACGGGCCCCCAGCAGCCCAGCTTCACCAGGCACTGCGGCGAGCCGTACTCCTTGGCGAACTCACCCTGCTCGTAGTAGCCGCCGCGGTCGCAGCCCTCGTGCACCGTCTGGCCGAAAAGCCAGGTGGGCCGCAGTGCGTCGTCGAGCGGGATCATCGGCGCGCTGCCCGCCGCCTGGTAGAGCAGGTAGAGGATGGTCTCGGACAGGTTGTCCGGGTGGGTCGGGCAGCCCGGGACGCAGACGATCGGGATGCCGGCCTTCGACTTCCAGCTCCAGCCCAGGTAGTCGGGCACGCCCATCGCGCCGGTCGGGTTACCGGCCATGGCGTGGATCCCGCCGTAGGTGGCGCAGGTGCCCACGGCCAGCACGACCAGCGCCTTGGGGGCGAGCCGGTCGAGCCACTCACTGGTGGTCATCGGCTGGCCCGTCTCGGGGTTGTTGCCGAACCCGGACCAGTAGCCCTCCGGCTTGATCTTCTCGTTCGGGATCGACCCCTCGACGACCAGGACGAACGGCTCGAGCTCACCGCGATCGGCCTTGAAGAACCACTCGATGAAGTCGTTGTTGCCGCCCACCGGCCCGTTGTCGAAATCGATCAACGGCCAGTGCACGGCCACCTTCGGCAGCCCCGGGAGCGCCCCGAGGGCGATCTCCTCGATGCTGGGCTGGGTGGCCGCGGTGAGGGCGACGGAGTCCCCGTCACAGCCCAGGCCCGCGTTGATCCAGAGGATGTGGACGACGGGGTCGTCCGTCTCCGTCGAGCCCTGCTTCGGCGCTGACATGATGCCGCCCCTCGTGGCCTGCTCCAGGGCATGGCCGGTGCCGGCGATGATTGCGGATCACTGTTTCTAGTAGGCCACCACCGGCGGAGTAAGGGCCGCCCGCATCTGCTGACACTCCGTCCCTAGATGCGCGGCACACCTAGGAAGGCCCCGCGGCCGGGGGGAGCAACGAGGTCTGGACCGGTCAGCCGAGTGCCGTGAGCAGGCTGAGGAGTGCCGGCTTCTCGGTGGCGGCGTTCGGCGACGCTGCCCGGACCTCGCGCAGCACGGTGTCGATCCTGCCGTCGATGTCGGTCCACGCCGCCTCGTCCCGAGGCTTCAGGCGTGCCTCGGCGTCGTCCCACTCCACCTCGAGGTCGTCGGCCCGGGCCGTCGCTCCCGACTGGTCGCCCGCGTCGAGCAGGTCGAGCATGTTCTGGGTGGTACCGCGGAAAACCGAGAGGTCCCCGAGCGGTGAGAGGCGGGCCGTGGGGCTGCCGCCTCCGGGTGTCGGAGTCGCGTCGGCGGTGGTCGTGGTGTCGGCCTGGAGCGCGGACGTGCGCAGGGCGTATCCCGTTCCTCCCGCCACGACGACGAGCGCCACGACGACGATCGTCTGCCACAGGCCCCCGCGTTCCGTGGCGTCGTCGGTGTCGAGGCCAGCAGCGGTGATGACGTCGGCCTTCGTCACCGCGAGGTAGGCCACGATGCCCACGATGCCGACCACGAAGATCAGGCTCGTCACCGTCGCGCCCAGCCCGAGCCCGCCCAGGCCGGAGGGCTGTGAGAGGTAGTCGCCGATCGACGCTCCGAGCGGGCGGGTCAGGACGTAGATGAACCAGAAGGCGAGAACGGGGTTGAGCCCGAGGCGCCATCCGACGGCCATGACCGCGATCAGGGCGGCGACGATGGTGCCGGTGACCAGGTAACCGAGCCCGAGCACCTCGGCCATGAGGTCGCCGGTCGCCGTTCCGAGCGCGAAGGTGACGAGGATGGCGAGCCAGTAGAAGGCCTCCCGTCGCCGGGTGACGATGGAATGGATCGAGAGCGTCTTCTCGGAGCGGTACCAGGCGAGGAAGGTGAGGGTGAGCAGCACAGCGAAGAGGAGGGTGCTCGCCTCGAGCGGCACACCGATGTTGTCAGTGAGGTTGTCGGTCACCAGCGTGCCGAAGACGCTCACCAGCGCCACCGTCAGCCAGTAGGTGCCGGGCCGGTACCGGTCGGTCCGGAACTGGAGGACGAGCGCGACGACGAGCAGGACCCCGGTGACGACGGAGACGCCGGTCAGGCCGAGGTTCAGGCTGACGTTGAGGTAGTCGGCGGCCGATTCGCCGACGGTCGTGCAGAGGACCTTGACGATCCAGAACCAGAGGGTGACCTCCGGGACCTTGTTGAGGATCTGGCGGCTCGGGGCGAGGGCGTGGTGTGAGGTCATCGAGCTGTTCTCGGTCCGTTCGTCTCGGTGGCAGGACGCGGCCCAGCCGTGCCGGTGAGGCGGGGTAGACCCAGGGGAGTGTCCGGGCGGTGGGGAGCTGGACCAGGCGAATCGGACGCTAGGAGACGACGGGTTCGCTCTCGGTCTGCCGGAGGTGAACTGCCGGCAAAACCTGGGGCCGGTCGGCACTTCTTGCCGTGCCATGACCGGCGGTCGCCATCCGGGGCGGAATGGCCGCACGCACCCGAGGGTCGCGTGCGGCCATGTCGGGCTACCGAGAGGGTGGTCAGCCCTGGACTGGCCCACCAGAACCATGTGGGGACGCGCCGCCTGCTCCCTCAGGCCGACCGGTACGCCCCTGCTTGCGCCGTCCAGGCCGAGGCGCCGAGCGCGGCGCTGCCGACACCGTGAGGGGCATGTCGAACGACGTCACGGCCGCCCCATGATCGACGAGATCGCCATCGAGCGTGTGCGCCTGTTCTGTCCGGATGAGCACTGGGAGCAGGTCGTCGACTACGACGTGGTGCGCTACCTCGATCCGGACGGTGGGACGTGGGAGTTCTACTCGGTCAACGGAACCCCCACGATGTCGCCCTACACGCCGGACGGACGGCCCCTGTGCCCCGTCTGCGGACGGGCGACGGACGCGGAGCTGCTGGCCCGCAGGCTCGTGCCCGTGCCGGCCGGAAAGGGTGGCAGCCGGTGGGAGGACCG
>NZ_JAOPWR010000495.1 GCF_025965585.1 Pseudonocardia sp. | reverse complement strand
GGGGCCTGTCAGTCGCCTCTGCTGAGCAGGGCAGTGATGTCTTCGGGTGTGCATGGACGGGCGAGGAACCATCCCTGGCCGGCGTCGCAACCCATCGAGCGAAGTCGCTCGAGCTGCGCGTGGGTCTCGATTCCTTCCGCGGTGACGGTGAGCTCCAGCGCATGCGCGAGGGTGATCAGCGTGGACACGATCAATTCATCGTGGGGATCCGCACCGTCGGAGCCGGTCAAGCCCTCGACGAAGGATCGGTCGAGTTTGAGCACGTGCACCGGCAGCTGCCGCAGATAGGACAGGTTGGAGTAGCCCGTGCCGAAGTCATCGATGGCGATACGCACGCCCATCTTGTCAAGCGTAGAGAGCGTCCGCAGGGCGCCGACCTCGTCGCGCATCACGGCTATTTCGGTGAGCTCGAACTGGAGCTGGTCCGTCTCCAGTCCGGTCTGGTCGAGTATGGCGGAGACGTCACTGAGGAGCATGTCCTCCTGCAGCTGGCGAGGGGCGAGGTTGACACTGACGAAGGGGGCCACGTCGCCGAACTGGTCGCGCCACCGCCGCGCCTGCCAACACGCGGTGGACAGCACCCAGCGACCAAGCGGGACGATCGCCCCCGTCTCCTCGGCCAGGCCGATGAACTGGTCCGGAGGGAGGTCGCCGTAGGTGGGGTGACGCCAGCGGACCAGAGCCTCGACACCGAGCATCCTTCCGTCGCTCAGGGCGACCAGCGGTTGATAGTCGACGAAGAACTCACCGCGTTCGATCGCCGCCTGCATGGCCGAGGCCAGCGTGAACCGAGCGATCTCCTTCTCCGTACGCACGCGCTCGAACAACGCGTACCGGTTCCGTCCGGCCCCCTTCGCCCAGTAGAGGGTGATGTCCGCGGCCGACATCAGGTCGGCGGGAGAGGTGGCCGCCACGGGTTGCTCGACGATGCCGATGCTCGCCGTGACGATCACCTCGTGATCTCCCAGCCGGATCGGCGCCTCGAGCGCCGAGAGGATGTCCTCGGCGACCGCAACGGCCTCGTCCTCCGTGGTGGGATCCTGCAGCAGGACGACGAACTCGTCACCGCCCATCCGCCCGACCAGGTGCCCGGGCCGACAGCAGCCGGCCAGTCGTGCGGCGACGGCCACCAGGAGCTGATCGCCGACGTCGTGGCCGAGGCTGTCGTTGACCGCCTTGAACCCGTCGAGATCCACGAAGCACAACGCGATGCGACGGTCCTCGGCCGGGTTGGCGAACACCTCGGCTAGCCGTTCGGACAACACGGCCCGGTTGGGCAGTCCGGTGAGCGGGTCATGGTAGGCCAGGTGCTCCAGGTCGCACTGCAGCCGGTGCCGCTCGGTGATGTCCTGCAGCATGGCGACCTGATACGCCGGTTCTCCGCTCTCGCCTCGCACCAACGACACCGCGAGATGGGTCCAGATCACTTCGCCGTCCGCGCGGTAGAAGCGCTTCTCGACGCGGAAGTGATCATCCTGCCCGGCGATCAGCCGTTTGTAGGCATCCCAGATGCTCGTGGCGTCCAGCGGGTGGACCATGTCGATCACGTTGCGCCGGTGGAACTCCTCGGCGGTGTACCCGAACATCCGCCGCAACGACGCGTTGACCTCCAGGATGTTGCCCTCGAGGTCGCCGATCCCGATTCCGATGGCCGCCTCGGTGAACATCGCCCGGAACCTTGCCTCGCTGGCCGCCAGTTTCTGCTCGGACTCCCGGCTCGCCACTACCATCGCTCGCCGGATCTCGTCCTGCTCCTCCAGCGTGCGGTCCCGCAAGGCCGTGGCGTAGCCGCCGGCAAGGGCCCCGATCGCGCGGGCCAGCCGCTGAGCCAGATCGGGCGGACGAGGGTCCGCCACCAGCGCGGGCAGGCCCTCTCCGAGAACGGCCAGTGAGCGGCTCAGCGTCTCTGGCGCGGTGAAGTGCACCGCGACCAGGTCAGCGCCGAGTGCATGTGCGGTCGCGGGGTCCGCCTCGGCGGACTGCATCAGGTCGACAAGGCGGTTGGTCAGTCCGAGCAGGTACTCGGCGAGTTCCCGGAATCCCCAGCCGACGAAACTGGTGCCGGCTACGGTAACCGCCCATGACGTGGCGAATGACCGCCGGGCATCGGCGATACTGGCTCCGTCACGACTTTCGCCGATCACCGTTCGCCTCGTCGGCCGACCGCGGCGAACCCGGTCGTCCATTCCGGGTGCTCGTACACGGGCCCCGGCTCCGGCCGCCACAGAGGGAGGAAGACGACACCCGGTTCCACCATTTCGAATCCGTCGAGGAGCCCGCCGACCTCGTCCCGTGAGCGCATTGTCATCGGTGTGCCGGTCCGCTCATATAGCCCCGTGTGCGGCCCTGCTTGATCGGGCTGGCCCTCGTAGGAGGCATGCGAAACGGCCAGGTAGCTGCCGGGCGCGAGCGCGTCCCGGTACTGCGCGATAACAGCCGCCGGATCAGACTCGTCCGGCACGAAGTGCAGCAGCGCGATCATCAGTACGCCGACCGGCTGGGACAGGTCAAGCAGCCGCACCGTACGGGGGTCCTGAAGCACCGCTCCGACGTCCCGCACATCCGCGTGGACCACCTCGGTTCGTTCGTCGTCGGCCAGGATCGCCCGGCTGTGTGCCACCGCAACCGGGTCGATATCGACGTAGACCACGCGCGCGTCCGGGGTGGCCTCCTGCGCGACCTCGTGCACATTGCCGACCGTCGGGATCCCCGAGCCGATGTCGAGGAACTGGGTGACTCCTTGCTCGACCACGTACCGCACCACCCGACGCAAGAACGCCCGATTTGCCTGCATGATCTGCGGCAACGCCGGCCACATCTTTATGGCTCGACGAGCCATCTCCCGATCGACCCGGAAGTTGTGCGAACCACCAAGGTAATAGTCGTACACACGAGCAGCACTGGGCCGCTCGACGTCCACCCCGTCCGCAGCCCCACTCGATGACTCCACCTGAACCACCTCCTAGCCCGGATGGCGCAACCAGCGCGATCCCCGGACGAACCCCGGACGAGCGTACGGGCGATCTACCTCGTCGGTAAGTCCTACAGCCGATCACCAACGCGACCGCACCCGAGACTGTTACCAATCCGAAAACGAGTCGGGGACCGAGTCGTCCTGGGTCTGATGGAGGCCCGCCCTATGG
>NZ_JAOPWR010000493.1 GCF_025965585.1 Pseudonocardia sp. | reverse complement strand
TCGGGGGCGGTGCGGGCGGGCGGGCGCTGCTCGACCGCGGTGCGGGCCTCCGGGGCTCGGGAGGTATCGGTCCGGGCCCCGTTGTCGCCGCGCGTGCCGTTCTCGACGCGGGTGCCGCGGGCGTCGTCGGTGGCGGTGGCGCGCAGCTCCTCGACAGGCGTGGGCTCGGATGCGTGCTCGTCCTGCCGGGCGATGTCGATCACCGGGCCGACCGTGCGCAGCGGGCGCGCAGGCAGGCCCTCCACCAGGTCGGTCGCGTGCTCGTCCACGGCGGTGACCGTGCCGCCGTGCGCCCCGGGCTGGAACGTCCACAGCGCGCGGTTGTCCGAGCGCCCGGCCCGCCACGACAGCGCGACGACCCAGCGGCCGTCCTCGCCCTTCCAGGAGTCCCACTCGGCGTCGGCGTAGTCCTGGCCGCGCAGGCCGAACGTGTGGGCGACGACGTCGCCGAGCATGCGGGTGTCGGGCCCGTCGGCGCGGACGGGATGCGCGCGTTGCGCGACCTCCGCCGTGCGCGAGCGCTCGAGCAGCACCGGGTAGGCGAAGCGTTCGATCTTCTGCTGTGGAACACCCGCCGCCGCGGCGACCTGCTCCACGGACGCTCCGGCGCGGATTCGGGCCTGGATCTCACGTGGACGCAACTGGCTCTCCAACTCGATCGCGATCTGTCCGAGCCGGGTCAGATCCCCCCGGGCGGCAGCGCGCAACTGCTCGTCGGCCGGCACGCTGAAGCGCTCTCGACGGTCCGGGTCCTCGAGGACCACGGAGAGTTCCCCGTCGCCCTCGGTGATCCCGACGACCCGCAGCGCCCGCATCGGCGGCCTCCCCGCTCTCTCTTACCCGTCCGGGTGACGGTAGTTGCCGAAACGCAACCTGCGACGGAGGCGCGCCGGGGCGGTATCCCCGCTCCGACGAGGGAAAGTGCTAGTCCACACCCTCGTGCACACGCAGCGTGTCATGCCGATCGCATTTGGTAAAGCTGGGGCTGGAGTTGCTGGTGTGACCATCGGGCGCTGCTGAAACGCAGCGAGGCGCGACGGCCGCCCGGGAACGGCCGTCGCGCCTCGCCCGGCGCGCTGAAGATCAGCTCTGGCGCTCCACGACCCAGTCGATGCACGCCGTCAGGGCGCTGACGTCGTCCGGGTCGACCGCCGGGAACATGCCGATGCGCAGCTGGTTGCGGCCCAGCTTGCGGTAGGGCTCGGTGTCGACGATGCCATTGGCGCGCAGGACCTTGGCCACCGCGGCCGCGTCCACGGCGTCGTCGAAGTCGATGGTGCCGACCACCTGCGAGCGGTGGGCCGGGTCGGCCACGAACGGTGTGGCGAACGAGGACTTCTCGGCCCACGTGTAGAGCCGGCCCGAGGAGTCGGCGGTGCGCTCGACGCACGCGTCGAGGCCGCCGAGGCCGTTCATCCACTCGATCTGCTCGGCCATCAGGATCAGCGTGGCCACCGCGGGGGTGTTGTAGGTCTGGTCCTTGAGCGAGTTGTCGACCGCCGTGGCCAGCGAGAGGAACGGCGGGATCCACCGGTCGGACGCGGCCAGCTCCGCGACGCGCTCCAGCGCGGCCGGGGAGAGGATCGCGGTGTAGAGCCCGCCGTCGGAGGCGAAGCCCTTCTGCGGCGCGAAGTAGTAGGCGTCCGCGTCGCGGATGTCGACCGGCAGGCCGCCGGCGCCGGACGTGGCGTCGATGACCACGAGCTGACCCTCGAGTGCGGCCTCCGGGCGGACGACCGGCACCGACACGCCCGTGGACGTCTCGTTGTGGGCCCAGGCCAGGATGTCGCACGACGGGTCGGCCTGCGGCTCGGGCGCGCTGCCCGGCTCGGCCTTGACCACCACCGGGTCGGCGAGGAACGGGGCGCCCTTGGTGGACTCGGCGAACTTCGCGGAGAACTCGCCGTAGGTCAGGTGCAGCGCGCGCTCGCGGACGAGGCCGAACGCGGCGGCGTCCCAGAACGCGGTGGACCCGCCGTTGCCCAGGACGACCTCGTAGCCGTCGGGGAGGGAGAAGAGGTCGGCCAGGCCGGACCGCACACGCCCGACCAGAGACTTCACCGGCTTCTGCCGGTGGGAGGTGCCCATGACGTCGCCGGAGGCGGCGAGCACGGAGAGGGCCTCGGGGCGGACCTTCGAGGGTCCGCAGCCGAAGCGGCCGTCGGCGGGCTTGAGTTCGGCGGGAATCTGCAGGTCGGTCGACGTCGAAGCGGTCACCTCCTCAGTGTTGCACCGCGCCGGACCCTGATCGGGTGCGGGTGCTCACGCCCCCCGGTCGGCCCGCCCACGACGAACGGCACTCTCGTCGGTACCTGTCGGACGAGAGTGCCGTTCGTCGGAGCTGTGATCCGGGCGGGATCAGCCGTGCTGGATCTCACTCCAGCCCTCGACGGCCTCGGGCTCGCGGGGGGCCGGCCCGATGTACTGCGCGGACGGGCGCACGAGCTTGTTCTCGCGCTTCTGCTCCATGATGTGCGCCGACCAGCCCGCGGTGCGGGCGCTGGTGAACATCGCGGGCATCATGTGCGGCGGCACCTCGGCGAAGTCGAGGATCACGGCCGCCCAGAACTCGACGTTGGTCTCGATGGGGTGGTCCGGGCGCCGCTCGCGCAGCTCCTTCAGCGCCGCCTGCTCCAGCGCGACCGCCACCTCGTAGCGCGGCGCCTTGAGCTCCTTGCAGGTGCGGCGCAGCACGCGGGCACGGGGGTCCTCGGCCCGGTAGACCCGGTGGCCGAAGCCCATGAGCTTCTCCTTGCGGTCGAGGATGCCCTTGACCAGCGCGGCCGGGTCCTCGGTGCGCTCGGTCTCCTCGAGCATCGGCAGCACGCGCGCCGGCGCACCGCCGTGCAGCGGGCCGGACATGGCGCCGATGGCACCCGACAGCGACGCGGCCACGTCGGCGCCGGTGGAGGCGATGACGCGCGCGGTGAACGTGGAGGCGTTCATGCCGTGCTCGGCTGCCGACACCCAGTAGGCGTCGACGGCCTTGATGTGGGCCGGGTCGGGCTCGCCGCGCCAGCGGGTCATGAAGCGCTCGGTGATCGTCGTGCTCTCGTCGATGCGCTTCTGCGGCACCGCCGGAACGCCGATGCCGCGGGCGGACTGCGCGACGTAGGACAGCGCCATCACCGACGCGCGGGCGAGCTGCTCACGCGCGTCCTCGTCGGAGATGTCGAGCAGCGGGCGGTAGCCCCAGTAGGGCGCGAGCATGGCGAGGGCGGCCTGGACGTCGACCCGCACGTCACCGGTGTGCACCGGGATCGGGAACGACTCCGCGGGCGGCAGGCCCGGGCCGAAGCGACCGTCGACGAGCAACGCCCAGACGTTGCCGAAGGTGACCCTGCCGACGAGGTCCTCGATGTCGACACCGCGGTAGCGCAGTGCGCCACCGTCCTTGTCCGGCTCGGCGATCCGGGTCCGGAAGGCGACGTGCCCCTCCAGCCCTGACTTGAAGCCTGGTGGCGGCGGCGGTACCGCCTCGTCGCCGGCGGTTCCCGGGGCGGTAGGCGCAGTGGTCACCGCGACCTCCTCATCGTGGTCGGTGGTTGGCGTCACCTTGCACCGGCGCCACGCCCGGGGCAACGGGGCAGCCGGGTGGCATCGGTCACCAGCGTTGTGGGGAGGGGAGCAGGCCACATACGGTCGTGGGCCGACGTAGACGGGGGAGTCTCCATGGCGGAGCAGCAGCTGGCCGGGATGCGGGTCGACTACCGCACCGAGGGATTCGACGTGGACATGCTCGCGCCGACCTGGCACGAGCAGCTGACCGCCTGGCTGGCCGAGGCCGAGGAGGCCGGGGTCGTCGAGGCCAACGCGATGGTGCTCGCCACAGCAGGCGAGGACGGCAGGCCGTCCTCGCGCACCGTGCTGTGCAAGGGCCTCGACGAGCGCGGCGTCGTCTTCTACACCAACTACACGTCCGCGAAGAGCCGCGACCTGCGCCAGACGCGCTACGCCTCGGCCACCTTCCCCTGGTACCTGCAGCACCGGCAGGTGCACGTGCGCGGCATGGTGGAGATGGTCTCCGCGGCCGAGACCCGGGCTTACTGGTCGTCGCGCCCGCGGGGTTCGCAGCTGGGGGCGTGGGCGTCGGCGCAGTCGGTGGTTGTGCGCGACCGCCGCGTCCTGGACGACGGGCTGGCCGCCGTCACCCAGCGGTTCGACGAGCAGCCGGTGCCGGTGCCCCAGCACTGGGGTGGCTGGCGGATCGTGCCCGAAGAGGTGGAGTTCTGGCAGGGCCGCACCAACCGCATGCATGACCGCCTGCGCTTCGTCGTCAACGGCCACGACCGCAGCTGGACGGTTCGCCGCCTGGCCCCGTAGCCCCACCCCCGCGAGTCGACGGAACGGCGCGCGAGGCGACACCCCCGCCTGCGCGGGTCGACACGTTCTGGCGCGTGGGTCGGCGGCCACGGCGCACGGCGACCGCGGCACGACCGGCGCGCGCGTCCCTCCCCACGCTCGCGTTCCGGCGTGCGCGCCGGTGACAGAAGGCGCGCGGACCGGGATGGTGGTGATCCCGCAGCCGAACTGACGAGGCCGCGGGCGCTGCGAGGTGGTAGTTCTGGTGCGTGAGCAGCCGCCGGCCTGAGCCGCCGACCCGCCCGAACAAGGCGAAACCGGCAATGGGGGAGCAGGTCACGGCCGCGATCGGGGCCGGCCCGGACGCGCCGACGCGGGCGATCCCGGGACGGCGTCGCCTCTCGGGGGCCGTGCGAAGGGCCCTCGCCGACACCCGTCCGCTGCAGGTCCCGGCCTACCGGCGGCTGTGGCTCGCCGGCGTGGTCACGGTGGTCGGCGCCCAGCTCTCGGTGGTCGCGGTCCCGACACAGATCTACGAGCTCACCGGCTCGTCGGCATGGGTCGGGCTGACGGGGCTGTTCGGCCTGGTGCCACTCGTGGTGTTCGGGCTGTGGGGCGGGGCGATCGCCGACGCCGTCGACCGGCGGGTGCTGCTGCTCGTCACCGGTGGGTTCATCGCGGCGAGCTCGCTGGCCCTGTGGGTGACGGCCGCGAGCGGCGTCGGCGGCGTGTGGCTGGTGCTCGTGCTGTTCGCCGTGCAGACGTCGTTCCTCGCGATCAACCAGCCCACCCGCAGTGCGGTGATCCCACGGCTGATCCCGGCCGACCAGCTTCCCGCGGCCAACGCGCTGAACATGACCGTCGCCCAGGTGGGTGCGATCGCCGGGCCACTGCTGGCCGGCGTGCTGATCCCGGTGGTCGGGCTGTCGACGCTCTACCTCATCGACGCGGTCTTCCTGCTCGCCACGCTGTGGGCCACGTGGCGCCTGCCGACGATGCCGCCCGAGGAGGGGGCGTCGCGCAAGGCGGGCATCCGGGAGATCGTCAACGGCTTCCGCTACGTCGCGATGCACAAGGTGCTGCTCGTGTCGTTCCTCGTCGACGTCGTCGCGATGGGCTTCGGGATGCCGCGGGTGCTGTTCCCCGAGATGTCGGAGCGGACGTTCGGTGACCCGCTGGGCGGCGGCCCGGCGCTGGGTCTGTTGTTCGCCGCCATCCCGATCGGCATGGTCGTTGCGGGGCTGCTCTCGGGCTGGTTGCAGCGCGTGCGGCGGCAGGGCGTCGCCGTCGTGTTCGCGGTCGGGCTCTGGGGACTGGGTGTCGCGCTGTTCGGCCTGACGGGGTCGCTGTGGCTCGCGGTGCTGGCGCTGGCCGTCGCGGGGGCGGGCGACCTGGTCAGCTCGGTGTACAGGTCGTCGATGCTGCAGACCGTGGCCACCGACGAGATGCGCGGCCGGATGCAGGGCGTGTTCATGGTCGTGGTGGCCGGCGGCCCGCGGGTGGCCGACCTCTGGCACGGGGGCGCGGCGGTCTGGATCGGGCCCGGGACGACGGCCACGGTCGGCGGGATCGCGGTGATCGTCGTCACCGTGCTGGTCGTGATGAGGTTCCCCGACTTCTGGCGCTACCGGGGGCCCGTCGCGGGAGACCGCGCGGCCTGAGCCCTCGTCCGCGAACTCACAGGGCCAGCGCGGGCGCAGCCACCCCCCGGAGCACTAGCGTTGCGCCCAACAACGCATACAGATTGAGTGTGAGGGAACCTCCACATGGCCGACGAGAAGACCACCGCTGTTCTGCAGTACCCCAGCGGCGACCACGAGATGCTGATCAAGCCCGCCACCGAGGGTGCGGCCGCGTTCGACATCGGGAAGCTGCTGCCCGCCACCGGGCTCGTCACGCTCGACTCAGGCTTCGGCAACACGGCTGCCTGCAGCTCCGAGATCACCTACATCGACGGCGACGCAGGGATCCTGCGCTACCGCGGGTACCCGATCGACCAACTCGCAAACGGGTCGTCCTTCCTCGAGGTCAGCTACCTGCTGATCTACGGGGAGCTGCCGACCCAGGCCCAGTTGGACGACTTCACCACCAGGATCAGCCGCCATACGCTGCTGCACGAGGACCTCAAGCGCTTCTTCGATGGCTTCCCGCGCGACGCGCACCCGATGCCGGTGCTGTCGTCCGCCGTGAGCGCGCTGTCCACCTTCTACCAGGACAGCCTCGACCCGTTCGACCAGGACGCCGTCGAGCTCTCCACGGTCCGGCTGCTGGCCAAGGTCCCGACGATCGCGGCGTACGCCTACAAGAAGTCGATCGGGCAGCCGTTCCTCTACCCGGACAACTCGCTCGGGCTGGTGGAGAACTTCCTGCGCATGACGTTCGGCTTCCCGGCCGAGCCCTACGAGGTCGACCCGGCCTTCGTGAAGGCGCTCGACACCCTGCTGATCCTGCACGCCGACCACGAGCAGAACTGCTCGACGTCCACGGTGCGCATGGTCGGCTCGTCGCAGGCCAACCTGTTCGCCTCGATCTCCGCGGGCGTCAACGCCCTGTTCGGCCCGTTGCACGGCGGCGCCAACCAGGCCGTTCTCGAGATGCTCCAGAAGATCCAGAAGGAGGAGAACGGCGATGTCGAGGCGTACGTCAACCGGGTCAAGAACAAGGAGGACAAGGGCGCGCGGCTGATGGGCTTCGGGCACCGGGTCTACAAGAACTACGACCCGCGCGCGAAGATCGTCAAGCAGAACGCCGACGAGATCCTCAAGAAGCTGGGCGTCACCGACCCGCTGCTCGACATCGCGATGGCGCTGGAGGAGAAGGCGCTGGCCGACGACTACTTCATCGAGCGCAAGCTCTACCCGAACGTCGACTTCTACACCGGCGTGATCTACCGGGCCATGGGCTTCCCGACGAAGATGTTCACGGTCCTGTTCGCCCTGGGTCGGCTCCCCGGCTGGATCGCCCACTGGCGCGAGATGATCAACGATCCCACCACGAAGATCGGCCGCCCGCGGCAGCTGTACGTCGGCCCGACCGAGCGCGACTTCGTCCCCATGGGCGACCGCTGACCCTCGCGTTCGATGCGGGTGCACCGGGCGACGAGCACAGCCTCGTCGCCCGGGGTGCGCACCTGACCTCTCCCCGACGCGCGACGGTCCGTAGACCTGGCTAACGTCGCTCCCCGTGGAGTCCGCCGTCGTCTGGTTCCGTCGTGACCTGCGGGTCGCCGACCAACCCACGTTCCTCGCAGCGGCGGAGGCAGCCGGCCGTTCGCTGGCGCTGTTCGTGCTGGACCCCGCGCTCGTCGAGCCGTCCGGGGCGGCGCGCCTGACGTTCCTCTACGGCGCCCTGCGCTCCCTGGACGAGGCGCTGGGCGGCCGGCTGCTGGTGGTCCGGGGTGATCCCGCCGACGTGGTGCCGCGCGTCGCCGCCACGGTCGGGGCGGGCGCGGTGCACGTCGCCGCCGACTACGGCCCCTACGGCCGCACGCGCGACGAGACCGTCGGTAAGGCGCTTGCGGACGACGGGCGCGAGCTCGTCCGTACCGGCTCGCCGTACGCGGTGGCGCCGGGCCGCGTCCGCAAGGCCGACGGCGACCCGTTCAGGGTCTTCACCCCGTTCCGGCGGGCCTGGGGCGAGTACGGCTGGAGCAAGCCCGCGGGCACGGACGCGTCCACGGTCGAGTGGATCGACCCGTCGGACAAGGACGGCGGACCGCGTGCCGTCCGGATCCCCGACGACGTGCCGGTGGACGCCACACTGCCCGAGGCGACCGAGGCGGCCGCCCACGAGCGCTGGCACGCGTTCCTCGACGGGGACGCCGGAAGCTACAAGGACGTGCGGGACCGGCCCGACAAGCCCGGCACCTCCCGAATGTCGCCGTACCTCAAGTACGGGCTCATCCACCCCCGGACGATGCTGGCCGACCTCGCGTCCCGGTCCTCGGAGTCCGTGGCGACCTACCGCACCGAGATCGCCTGGCGCGAGTTCTACGCCGACATCCTGTTCCGGCGTCCCGACTCGGCGCGGCAGAACTACGACCGTTCCTTCGACGCGCTGCCCACCGCGTCCGGCGCGGCAGCGCGCGTGGCGTTCGAGGCGTGGTGCGAGGGCCGCACCGGGTTCCCGATCGTCGACGCCGGGATGCGCCAGCTGCGCGCGCGGGCGTGGATGCACAATCGGGTGCGGATGATCGTCGCGAGCTTCCTCGTGAAGGACCTGCACCTGCCGTGGTGGTGGGGCGCCCGGCACTTCATGCGGCTGCTGGTGGACGGCGACCTGGCCTCCAACCAGCACGGATGGCAGTGGACGGCCGGCAGCGGCACCGATGCCTCGCCCTACTTCCGGGTGTTCAACCCCATCACGCAGGGGGAGAAGTTCGACCCGGACGGCGACTATGTGCGCGAGTTCGTGCCCGAGCTGCGCGGCGTCGCGGGCAAGGCCGTACACCAGCCGTGGGCGCTGCCGGGCGGGATCCCCGACGGCTACCCGGAGCCGATGGTGGACCACAGAACGGAGCGTCTCGAGGCCCTGGCACGCTATGAGCACGTCAAGGCCTCCCGGGGCTGAGCTGCTCCATATGGGGTAGGAATGACGCGGGACAACACCGATCGAGTGAAGGGTGGTCCGGTGGCAGGAGGATCGAGGCGTCGTCGGCGGTGGATCGTGCTCGCCCTGGTTGCGGGCGGCGGTGGTGCGTGGTTCGTGCGGTCGCGCGCGCGTGCGAAGGCCCCCGCGCCGATCCGCGTGTCGGGCGCCGGGTCGCGGCCGGCGGTGACCCCGCCGCCGACCCCGTCTGCAGCCCGGCCGTCCGCGCC
>NZ_JAOPWR010000490.1 GCF_025965585.1 Pseudonocardia sp. | reverse complement strand
TCACTGGTTCGATCCCAGTATCGCCCACAGCCGAATGGCCTGGTCAGAGGCTCTTTTCAGAGCTTCCGGCCAGGCCGTTCGTCGTGTCGGTGAGTGACTATTGAGTGACTACCGTTTGAGGTGTCCGCGGCGGTCGGGGCGAGGCTCTTGGAGTCTGAGTGGGCAGGCTGCGCGGCAGCCGCGACGAGGTGGTCGGTCCCGACGAGGCGGTGGCCCCTCGGTTCGACGGCTGGCAGGGACGCGACCGGGCACCTCCGACGCCACCGCGCTCATCGGGCAGCCCGATCCCCTCCAACGTTGCCTTCAGCAGTCCGGTCCGTCGCGCCCGGGGTGGCCAGCCAGGCGAGGAACCGAGCCGTATCTCGCTCCACGTCCTGATCGGCGCCGTGACGCCGGTCGCGGCTCCGACCGCCGGTGTCGTCGCGACTGGCGGTCACGGCGGTGATGGCTCGCCTCCGACCACGCCGACAAGCAGGCCGCTGTCGACGCCGCCCTGGCGAAGCTCGACGACCCCATCGCCGCCTCGAGGCGCTCGACGCAGACAACTCCAACCCGGTTCCGGACCCCGCGCCCGCCGACCTGCTCGTAGACCCGTCTGCCTGACCCCGCGCCTGCTGCAGTCCCGCTTCGGCTCCTCAGAGGCGGGACGGCAGCTACCTGTGGCATGGATGTGCGGCGGTGACGTTGAGCTTGTCGGCGCGCCGCGACAGCGAACGCGCTTCGCGCAGCATCGCCGTGACCGCCTTCGTGGAAGGAGGCCCAGGCCGCCGGCTCCGTATGCTCGGGGTTCGGGTCGAGCCGCTCACCGCGGCCGACGCGGTCACCGCCGCCCGGCTCTGGGACCGCGGCTGCCCCGCGGGCCTGTCCCTCGGGGACCGGTGCTGCCTGGCCCTCGCCGAGCGCGTGGGCTGTGCCGCGGTCACCGCCGACACCGCCTGGGCCCAGCTCCCCCTCGACGGTCTCGCCCTGACCGTCCGACTCATCCGCTGACCAGCCTCGTCATGGTCGAGGCCCGAACCGGAGCTCGGCGGTCGTGACTAGGCATGACGGCGCTGTTGGCCTGTTCCAGAGCGCTCAGGGGCGCACGCGAATGACGGTCTTGCCCTTGCGCCGCTCGGTCGGGTTAAGCGCGGGGACGGCGTCGTCGAGGGTCGCGACGGTTCCGATGTGCGTGCGAAGGCGCCCGTCCCGGACCCGGTCAACGATCTCCACCAGCTGATTCGGAACGGACTCGACGACGAAGTCAATCGCGAGGCCGTCGACAGGGCGAGCCTCAGCAGGCCCGACCACCGACACCAGCGTCCCGCCAGGCCGGATGATGCTCGCCGAGCGCCTTTGGATGTCACCGCCGATGACATCGAAGACTAGGTCGACCCCGCCGATGTCGTCGAGATCCTCGTGGTCGAGGTCGAGGAACTCGTTCGCGCCGAAGTCGAGCGCCGCCTGGCGGTCCACCGCCCGCCCGGTACCGATGACGTAGGCGCCGAACTCCCGGGCGAGCTGCGTCACCACGGACCCGACCGCGCCGGCGGCGCCGTGTGCGAGGACGCTCTGCCCGGTCTGAAGACGACCGTGCTGGAACAGGCCCTGCCACGCGGTCAGGCCGGAGATCGGCAGGCTCGCACCCACCGTGAAGTCGACATTCCCCGGCAGCGGCGCAAGGTTGCGTGCCTCCACGGCCGCGTACTCGGCCAGGGTTCCATCGCGGTGCCAGTCCGTGATCCCGAACACCCGCTGTCCCAGCGAGAGTCCCGTTGTGCCGTAGCCGAGGGAGGAGACCACTCCGGCGAACTCGTGGCCAATGATCGCCTGGGCTCGATCGTGACCGGAGCGATCGACCCACGTCGAGGGCCACTCCCACTCTGCAGGGACGAAGCCCGACGCATGGACTTCAACGACGACGTCGTTGATCGCCGGCGTCGGTTCAGGCCGCTCCGTGAGTGTGATCCCGGCTGCTTCCGCGGACTGATCCGTCGCGATGATTGCCTTCATTGGTGCCTCCGTATGTCTCGTGCTCGCCGGCGCGCGAACGGCGAATCCGTTGAGGACTGAAGTGGCCCCTGTCAGCTGGACACCTCGGTCTGTGTCGTGAGCTGCTGTTCGTAGACGGCGGGCTGAGGTTGCCCAGCCGGGAGTGTCGGCGCAAGGGGTTGTAGAAGCCTTAATGGCAACCGAGCGGACGCTCTTATCAGCAGTCGGCCTTCGAGCCGGGTTATCGAGAGCGGCGCCCCTCCCTGGCGGTGTCGCTGTCGCGCAGATGCCGGTAGAAGCCGTCGGGCTTGACCCGGGTGATCGAGAGGAGCATGACGCTCGGTGGCGGCACCGCACCGCGAGGATGGTGCTGTTCATGATCGTAGGGTCGAGCCCGATGTCATCGACAGACTTCGAGTCTTGATTCGAGCTGGGGCGCCTGCCGCTCCGCGGGGCGGGACGGCTTGTGAGATGTCGTGCCCAGAGCACTGAGCATTAGGGCGCCGGTGCCGCGCAGCCGACCGAGACGAGAGGACTCTGCATGGCAGCGGTGAGCTGTGGGATCGATTGGGCGCAAGACCACCACGACGTCGCCGTCGTCGACGAGCACGGCGCCGTGATCTGCGCCGAGCGGATCGGCAACGACACGCGGGTCTGGCCCGGCTTTTGGAGATCCTCCGTGAGCAGGACCCGGCTCAGCAGCGACTGGAGGTAGCCATCGAGACCAGCCGCGGGCTGCTGGTGGCCGGTCTTCGTGCCGCGGGCCGGACGTTATTCGCGATCGACCCGCTCGCGGTGTCGCGCTATCGAGATCGCTACCGATCTTCGCGAGGGAAGTCCGACGCCTTCGACGCGATGGTCCTGGCGAACATCCTGCGCACCGATCGCGACGCCCACCGTCCGCTGCCTGATGACGGTGAACAGGTCCGTGCTTTGCAGGTGCTCTGCCGCGCCCAGCAGGACGCGGTCTGGGACAAGATCACGATCACCAACCGGATCCGCTCCCTGCTCAAGGCCTACTTCCCCGCGGCTGTCGCCGCGTTCGAACGAGGCGGGAAACACCGCCTGGAGTCGGCGAGCTGCCGCACGATCCTCGCCGCGGCCCCCACGCCGCACGAGGCCGCGCGCTGACCGAGCGACGCCTCGCCATCCTGCTGCGCAAGGCCGGGCGCCAGCGCGGCATCGACGCGGAGGCCACCCGCCTGCACGGCTATTTCGACACCGAGCAGATGCGCCGGCCCGCATCCGTCGAGCAGGTGATGGGAGTGGCGCTGCGCGGCCTGGTCCGCCAACTCGAGGCGATCTGCGAAGCCCTTACCGAGCTCGAGAGCCTCATCGACGCTGCGTTCCTCGCTCATCCCGACGGAAGGATCATCAGAAGCGTGCCCGGGCTCGGTGTCGCTCTCGGCGCCCGACTTCTCGGCGAGATCGGCCACGACCACACCCGGTTCGCCGACGGCCGAGCCCTGAAGGCGTTCGCCGGCGCCGCCCCTGTCACCCGGGCATCAGGCCGCTCGACGTTCGTACAGCCCGGGAGGGCATGAACCAGTTGCGTGCTTGGCTGTGCTGACATCGGCGGGCGCCGGGCGTCGGCCGTCCCGCGCACGACCGGTGGATAGAGCGTGACCGGTCGCCGGGCCGGACGCTCATGCACCGCTC
>NZ_JAOPWR010000483.1 GCF_025965585.1 Pseudonocardia sp. | reverse complement strand
CTCAGGGGCGGCCGCACGCCCGCCTGCCCAGCGGAAGCCGAGCCTTCGGATTCGGGTCGCTCCTCGACAGAGGACGCCGATGTCACCACGCGTACCGCCCTTTCCACACCCCGACATCCAGAGCGGTTGACGTCCGTCGGCTACCGCTGGATGAGATCATTGCAGGAGAAGTCAGAATGCGGAGCGTCCCCCCAGTACCCGAGAAGACGAGAATCGGGGCGAAAACCCTGTTCAGGCAATTGGTCCATATCGATGACGAGAATGCGCAGATCCATCCGTCACACAGTGGGTGCGCCCGGTCCGGCGCGACCTGCACCAGCGCACTCGTCGACGGCCACCGGATCCACGTGCGCATCCCGACCCACCAGTCGGCCGTGACCCACCATGATCCGATCGTGCTCATCCACGGGCTCGGGGTGTCGAGCCGCTACATGGTGCCCACGCTGGTGCGACTGATGTCGACACTGCGCGTGTACGCACTCGACCTGCCCGGTTTCGGACACAGCTCCGGACCGCACACCGCGCTGCCGCTGACCGCCCTCGCCGACAGTGTCGCCGGCTGGATGTCGGCCGCCGGGCTGTCCCGCGCGACCCTGCTGGGCAACTCGCTGGGATGCCAGGTCATCACCACACTCGCGCAACGACACCCGGATCTGGTCTCCCGGGCGATACTCGTCAGCCCGACCTGTGATCCCTCGGCCCCCTCCGCGATCCGGCAGATCGCTCGTCTACTCGCCGATGCACCCCGTGAACATCCTTCCGAGGTCGCCCTGGCCACGGCCGACTATCTGCGGGCCGGTCCACGGCGCATGTGGCACACCCTGCTCGACGCACTGAACTCTCCGGTGCAGGACCAGCTCGCGCACCTGAACTCCCCCACGCTGGTGGTCCGCGGCGGGCACGGCGCCATGGTCTCCCAGGAGTGGGCCGAGAAAGTGACCGCCCTCCTCCCCCACGGTCACCTCGCGGTCATCCCCGACGCCCCGCACGCCGCGAACTACGACGCACCAGAGCAGCTCGCCGCCCTCGTCACCACGTTCCTCACTGAGCACGACGACACCGCCCGCACCTGTCCGACCTGATCTCGGAGCGGACCGGCGCCTGCGGCTCCGCCGGGACTGTCCGCCCTGGTGACCCCGGCCGGCGCCATCGCGACGAGCCCGAATGCGTTCGCCTCCCTCAGCGCAGGGATCACCCGCTGCCAGGCCGCCGGGATCGCACCCACCCACACCAGCCTCCCCGCGATTGGCGCTGCTGGTCAGGGCTGGCATGGACGGTCAGGCCATCCTGCGCACCGACCGGACCTAAAGGTCGCGTGGCCACCCGCCGAGCAGATGATCGCCAACCTCGTCACCCACCTCGTCGGCCTCCACCACCACAGGGGCCGCTGCGGGCCTCTACGTCGACTACACCGTGTCCCGCCCGCGACCTCGCGCTCGCGATAGCGATCCTAGGCACGGTCGCCGCCCGAGACCGACAGGGCCTCGCGGCGCTGCTCCTGCTCACCTCCCTCAGCCAGATCGCCGACCTGATCCAGGACGCCGCACAACGGTGGGGAGGCCGAGGGAACCGAGGCTGCGGGAACATTGACCCATCCGCGCAGGACAGGCGGAAACCCTCAGGTGAGGATCTCGGCCCAGTCGCGGATCTCGTAGGCCTTCACCACCCCGTGCTCGACGAACGGGTCCCCGGCCACGAACGACTCCGCCGCCTGTCTGGTCGCGAAGATCCCCATGGAGCCCTGGTTCTGCGGGTCGGCGAACGTGCCGACCATGAGCAACTCCCCACGCTCGTGGAACTCAGCGAGCCGCCGTCGGTGCGCCGGGAAGTGCTCGGGCGCCTTCGAGGCGACGTCGTCGGCCGACTCGTAGAACAGGACGTACTTCACGACGCCTTCCCAGCGGCGACGGCATAGGCGTCCAGGGTGGCGGTCCACGCCCCCGGCTGCTCGAACGTGTCGCGCATGGCCTCGGCATGCTCGCCGAACCCCTCGAGGTCGCGGTGCTCCAACACGACGCGCGTCCTCGCAGGCGCCTCTTCGAGGAACCGCACCTCGACCGAGGTCACGAGATCGTCGTGGTAGCGCCAGTCGGCTCCGATCTGCCAAGTCACCACCAGCCGGCCGGGCGGGTCCCAGACCGCGACCCGACCGGTCGAGGTCTCCGTCCCGTCCTCGTGCCGGGTGAACCACCGACCACCGACCCGGGGCTCGACCACGATCTCGGCAATCGGGGCCGAACCGATGTGATGCGCCGTCGGCCACCACGACGTCATGTCGGCCGTGAAGATCTCGAAGGCGCGCACTCTGCTCACGCCGACCGTCACCTCACGCCGGATCGTCTCTACTACCTGCGTCATCGGGTTCGTCCTCCTCGGATCGGATCCTCTGCTCGAACGCTGTCAGCGACCGCTCCCAGAACGCGTCGAGGTGCCGGCGCACCACCGCCAGCGCCTCGGGATCGACCTGGTAGAGCCGGCGCGTCCCCTCCTGACGGTCGATAACGAGCCCGACGTCCTTGAGCACCTTCAGGTGCTGCGAGACGGCCGGTCGACTGACCGGCAGCACGTCGGCGAGCTGCCCGACGGCCAGCGGCCCCCGGGACAGCACGTCGATGATCGACTGCCGGGTCGGGTCGCCCAGCGCG
>NZ_JAOPWR010000473.1 GCF_025965585.1 Pseudonocardia sp. | reverse complement strand
GGGAGCGGGCCCGGCGCGGCGGCCAGCGGTGCGGGCACCGAGGGCATCCGCGTGCCGGTGGCCGGGGGCGGGCGCATCGGGGCGGCCGCAGGCCGTGCGGGCGCCTGCTTAGGGAGCGCGGCGGAGCCCTCGGTCCGCCCGACCGGCGGGCGCATCACGGCGGAGGCCATCGTCGGTGCGTCGGGGGAGCCGGGGTAGATCGGGTCGTCAGGGTCGTCGATGAGCGGGCGCAGCCGCTGGCGGACCTCCTCCAGGGGCATCCGCGCGTCCGGGTCCTTCACCATCAGGGCGCGGATCACGTCGGAGACGGGCCCGGTCGCGCGCGGGCGGGGGACCTCGCCGTCGACCACCTCGGTGATCGTCGAGACGGGGTCGCCGTGCACGTCGTAGGGCGGGCGGCCCTCGACGGCGGCGAAGAGCGTGGCCCCGAGGCCCCACAGGTCCGCGGCCGGCGTCACGGCGTGGCCGGCCGCCACCTCCGGCGCGATGTACGCGGGCGAGCCGAGCACCAGGCCGACGCTGGTCATCGGGGCGTCGGCGGAGTTGCGGGCGATGCCGAAGTCGGTGAGCTTGACGCGCCCGTCGTCGGCGACGAGGACGTTGCCGGGCTTCACGTCGCGATGGGTGATGCCGGCGCGGTGCGCGGCCCGCAGCCCGCCCGCCGTGGCGAAGCCGACGACCGCGGCCTGCTGGATCGTCAGCGAGCCCTGCTCGCCGATCATCGTGGCGAGGTTGCGGGAGGGCACCAGCTCCAGGACGACCATCGGCTCGCCGTCGTTGTCGACGACGTCGAAGACGGTGATGACGTTGGGGTGCGAAAGGCCGCCCAGGGCCCGCGCCTCGCGCATGATGCGTTCGCGCAGGTCCAGCGCCTCCTGCGACGGGACGCCCGGCGGCACCTTCAGCTCCTTGACGGCCACCCGCCGCTGCAGCACCTCGTCGTACCCGGACCAGACGGTGCCCATGGCGCCGCTGCCCAGGTGGGCGGACAGCCGATAACGACCGCCGATGCGGCGGTCGGAGTCGTTACTGTCCTCAGGCACTTACCCATTCTGACCAGCCGCCCATCACGCTGCGCTGTCGCCCCCTCGGACAAGCGTGCGGCGTGGGAACGGCCGGTGGGGGGTCGAGACGTGTCGGGTACGACACGATCGGGTACGTCGTGTCACATGAATGTTGGAGAGACAAGGCCTGCTACCTGCGACGAACGGGGTATCAGGCCGCTCGGCGTAGGACCACCCGACCGCTCGTCAACGGTGACGGGGCCGTCCGCAGCAGCTCGGCAACCCCTCGGCGAGCGTTTCCCGCCAGGCCCCGTTTCCGCTTGGTACACCGCCGTCCGGGTGAGCACCATGGCCTGATGCACGACAGAGCAGCATCGATGCGCGCTCCGCTGCGGCACCACGCCGACATCGGCTCTGAAGGTGTGCAGTGACCCTGTTGGACGCGCACAACGACCTCCTGCCCGTCGCCGAACCGGCCGTCGCCGACCTCGGTGCGGGCAGTGGCCCCGCATGGCTCGACTCGTGGCTCGGCGCCCGCCGCTCCGACGTGGTGGCGTGGCGTCGCTCGCTGCACTCCGTACCGGAACTCGGGCGCCAGGAGCACCGCACCACCGCGATGGTCGCCCGTCGCCTCATGGCGGTCGGCCTCGAACCCCGCACGCTTCCCGGCGGCACCGGCCTCGTCTGTGACGTCGGCTACGGCGACCGCTGCGTCGCGCTGCGCGCCGACCTCGACGCCCTGCCGCTGCAGGAGGACACCGGCCTGGCGTTCGCGTCCACCGTCGAGGGCGTCTCGCACGCCTGCGGACACGACGCCCACACCTCGATCCTGCTCGGCGCCGCACTGGCGCTGGCCTCGGCGCCGTCGCTCCCCGGCCGCGTCCGGCTGATCTTCCAACCCGCCGAGGAGATCCAGCCCGGCGGTGCCATCGACATGGTCGCCGACGGCGCCATGGAGGGCGTCGACCGCGCGTTCGCGCTGCACTGCGACCCGCGTCTCGAGGTCGGCAAGCTCGGCACCCGCGTCGGCCCGATCACCTCGGCGTGCGACGTCGTCGAGATCCGGCTCACCTCGCCCGGCGGCCACACCTCCCGCCCGCACCTCACGGCCGACCTCGTCGAGGCGATGGGCCTGCTCATCACGCAGCTGCCGCTGCTTCTCACCCGTCACGTCGACCCGCGCTCGGGCACCGTCCTCGTGTGGGGTGCGGCGCACGCAGGCGAGGCGGCCAACGCCATCCCGCAGCACGGCCTGCTTCGCGGCACGCTGCGCACCGCCGACCACGCCACGTGGAACGAGCTCGAGGACAAGATGCGCTCGCTCGTGGCGGCCGTACTGGCCCCGATGGGCGTCGGCTACGTGCTCGACCACATCCGCGGCGTGCCGCCCGTGGTCAACGAGGAGGTGAGCGCCGGCATGCTCGCCGAGGCCGCCACCACCGTGCTGGGTCCGGACGCGTCCACGAGTACCGAGCAGTCCAGCGGCGGCGAGGACTTCGCCTGGTACCTGGAGCGCGTGCCCGGTGCCATGGCACGGCTCGGCGTCTGGCCGGGCCACGGGCCGATGCGCGACATCCACCAGCCCACCTTCGACCTGGACGAGCGCGCCCTCCCGTTCGGCGTTCGGGTCATGGTGAACGCGGCCCTGGCCGCCCTCACCCACTAGAACTCCGCCCGCCCCGGGGCAGAACCCCCGGGGCGGGCGTGATTCAGACGGACTTCGAACTCGGCCTGTTGCGCAGCGCGGCCACGTAGTCGGCGGGGGCGCCGGCCAGCTCGGCGGCGTCGGCGAGCACACCCAGGTACCGGGCGCTGGGTTCGCCACCCTCGTAGGCGTTGAGCACGTAGATCCACGCGAGAACGTCGCCCTCGAGCGTGTGCACCCGCAGCCGGAGCTTCTTGTGCAGGCCGAGCTCGCCACCCTCCCAGCGGTCCAGCTGGGCGGCGTCGTGGTCGGGCACGTCGTAGAGCACGACGAAGACCTGCGACCCCGGCTCCTCGACGACGGTGGAGAGGGCGCCCTCCCAGGCGTAGTCCTCGCCCCCGAACGTCAGCCGCCATCCCATCAGCCACCCCGTGCCCGCCATGGGCGAGTACGGAGCGCGTTCCTTCATCTGGGCCGGATCCATGTTCGATCCGTAGGCGGCGTACAACGGCACCAGCACAGAGTAGTGCGACGCTTCCGCGTACCGTGATCGGGCAACCGAGATCGAGCCGGACATCGAAGGAGGCGTCGTCTGTGACGCGGATCGTGATCATGGGCGGCGGGCCCGCGGGCTACGAGGCCGCACTGGTGGCCGCGCAGCACGGGAGCGACGTCACGGTCGTCGAACGCGAGGGCATGGGGGGCGCCTGCGTCCTTGACGACTGCGTGCCGTCGAAGACGTTCATCTCCTCCGCAGGTATCCGGGTCGACCTCCACCGCGCCGCCGACCTGGGCCTCACCGCCGACCGCCAGGCCGTCGGCGTGGACCTGCCCACCGTCAACGCCCGTGTCAAGGGCCTCGCGCAGGCGCAGTCGGCCGACATCCGGGCCCGCGTCGAGCGCGAGGGTGTGCGCATCCTCCGCGGCACCGCCGCGTTCAGCGACGAGCCGTCGGCCCGCGCGCAGCACGTCGTCCTGGCCCGCACCCGCGACGGCAACGTCGAGGAGCTGCCCGCCGACGTGGTGCTCATCGCCACCGGCGCCACCCCCCGCGTCCTCGACGACGCCAAGCCCGACGGCGAGCGCATCCTCACCTGGCGCCAGCTCTACGACCTCGAGGAGCTGCCCGAGCACCTCGTCGTCGTCGGGTCGGGCGTCACGGGTGCGGAGTTCGTGTCGGCCTACGTCGAGATGGGCGCGCGGGTCACCCTGGTCTCCAGCCGCGACCGTGTGCTCCCCGGTGAGGACGCCGACGCGGCCGCGGTGCTGCAGGACGTGTTCGCCGACCGCGGCGTGGAGATCCTCGCGCAGGCCCGCGCCGAGGCCGTCCGCCGTGACGGTGACGGGGTGGCGGTGGAGCTCGCCGACGGGCGCGTCATCCGCGGCTCGCACGCGCTGATGACGGTCGGCTCGGTGCCCAACACCACCGACCTCGGCCTGGAGAAGATCGGCATCGAGACCGGGCGGGGCGGCTTCATCCCCGTGGACCGCGTCTCGCGGACGTCCGTGCCGGGCGTCTACGCGGCGGGCGACTGCACCGGCGTGCTCATGCTCGCGTCCGTCGCGGCCATGCAGGGGCGCATCGCGATGTGGCACGCCCTCGGCGAGGGAGTCGCGCCGATCAAGCTCAAGACCGTGGCCGCGGCCGTGTTCACCCGCCCGGAGATCGCCACCGTCGGCATCAGCCAGCGCGCGATCGACGCCGGCGAGGTGCCGGCCCGGACGATCATGCTGCCGCTCTCCACCAACCCCCGCGCGAAGATGCAGGGGCTGCGTCGCGGCTTCGTCAAGCTGTTCTGCCGCCCGGCCACCGGCGTGGTCGTCGGCGGGGTCGTGGTGGCTCCCGTGGCGAGCGAGCTGATCCTGCCCATCGCGCTGGCCGTGCAGAACGGGCTGACCGTGGCCGACCTCGCGTACACGTTCTCCGTCTACCCGTCGCTGTCGGGATCCATCACCGAGGCCGGACGTCAGCTCATGCGCCACGGCGACCTGGACTGATCGGCCGTCCGCCTGCGTGGGCACCCGGAGGCATGCGGCAACGCTCAGCGGCTGCCGGTCCGACGTTCACGGGTGTCGCCCGCATCGCGCTGGTCGTGAACGACATGGAGAAGGCCGCGGCCCAGGTCTGGTGGCCCCACCCGTCCTGAGACGTTCCGGGGTTCTCTCGGGGTCATCCCCGATCCCGCGGGACGTGCGGAGCGCCACGATCGGAGCATGACCACAGCACCCGCTCCGTACCGCGTCCCCGCGGCCCCCGTCCTCGTCGCCGGTGTCGGCGCGCCCCTCGTGGCCGCCGCTGCCGTGTGGCTCCTGCCGCCCCTCGCCCTGGTGAGCGGTCTGCTCGCGATCCTCGCCACAGCCGGGGCGGCGCGCTACGTCACCCGCGGCCGCAGCGGTGCCGTGCTGGCACGGACGGGCCTTGCCGTCGGCCTGACGTCGGCCGTGGTCGGGCTGATCATCGGCGGCCTCGGGTTCGTCGCGATCCTGCTCGCCGGCATCACCGTCGTCGCCGGGGTGGCCGGTGCGGTGGCCGGCCGCGGCGTCACGTCCCGCGACCTGCGCTGAGGACGCAGAACGGCCGGTGCGGCTGCGGCCGCACCGGCCGTGGTCGTGGCGGGCTATCCCGTCCTGGCCAGTGACCGGCAGCCGGTCAGCGGGCACAGCTCCGTCGGGGTGAGGCGGGCGTGGAGCCCCGCCTCGGTGGTGGTCCGGGTGAACGGCCACCGCCCGGTGAAGCGCTGCAGGTACCAGTACAGGAACAGGTAGTCGGGCTCTGCGGTGTCGGCCACGAACACCTTCCGGCCCGGCAGATCGTCGATCCAGCGGGTCAGGGCGGTCATCGCGGGGGCGGGTGGGCGGCTGGCCCGGCGGGACGAGAGCCAGTCCTCGGCCCGGCGTCTCCACTGCTGGAGGGCGACGGGATGGAGGGTGGCGCCGGGCAGCTCGCGCACGTTGACGGTGGTGGAGCCGATCAGGTCACCCGCCGCTGTGTGGGCGGCGGCGGTGACGGTGAGCAGGGAGTGTGGGCCGGGGATCGGCCCTTCGGTGTGGATGTGGGTGGTCACGTACGTCTCGGGGGGCATGACGGATCCTGGTCGCCGATGGGGATGAGGGCGTGTCCACGGCGCGGCTGAGCCTGCGTGGCGGACGGGAGGAACCGGGCCCCGTGGATGGTCACACGGGTGGCGTCACTGCTGTTCCGCTATGCACTTGTCCAGCACGGTGCGGGTCGCTGTGGAAGAACCTGGCCGGACGACGTTAAACGGGCATACGGCACATCGTCAACGGTCGGTCGCCAACCGACCCGAGACGATGACGTCGACGCGGCGGTCGCCGTCCACCCACGCCGAGCGCATGCGCCCCTCCACCGCGAACCCGCACTTCTGCGCGACGCGTCCGGAAGCCTCGTTGCCGACGCCCCACAGGTAGCTGACGCGCTGCAGGCCCAGCCCGCCGAACCCGAACCGCAGCACCGCCCCCAGCGCCGTGGTGATCATGCCGCGGCCACGGGCGTGGGGGAGCGCCCAGCAAGCGGCTTCGGCGCTGCCCATCCGGACGTCGACGGCGTCGAGCGACACCTCACCCACCATCTCGCCGGTGGTGGGCTCGCAGACCGCCCAGGTGTAGCGCTCGTCGCGTGACCAGTCCCGGGCGCGCCGTCGGATGTACGCCTCGGCCTCGATCGGATCCGGCGCGGGCCGGTGGCGCCAGCGCCGGATCTCGGGATCCTCGCAGGAGGCGACGACCGCGTGCCGGTCGTCGATGCGGTCGTCGCAGCGCAGGGCGCGCAGGTACCAGGCGCCCGCGTTGATCTCGACCGGCTCCATTACTCCTTGATCTCGCAGATCACGGTGCCCTGGGAGATGGAGCTGCCCGCCTCGGCCGACAGCCCGGTGACCGTGCCGTCCTTGTGGGCGGTGACCGGGTTCTCCATCTTCATCGCCTCGAGCACGACGACGAGGTCGCCCGCGGAGACGGTGTCGCCGTCGGACACGGCGACCTTGATGATCGTGCCCTGCATCGGGGCCGTGACGGCGTCACCGGACACCTTGGCACCGCCCTTGCCGCCGCCGCGCTTGCGCGGGGGAGCCTTCGCCGCGGTCGCGCCGCCGCCCCCGCCGAGCGCGAGGTCACCGGGCAGCGACACCTCGAGCCGGCGGCCGCCGACCTCCACGACGACGGTCTGGCGCTCGGTGGACTCCTCGTCGGCGCCCTCGCCGCCCTCGAACGGCGGGACCGTGTTGTCCCACTCGGTCTCGATCCAGCGGGTGTGGACGGTGAAGTCGTCGGTGGCGAACGCGGGGTCCTCCACCACCGCGCGGTGGAACGGCAGCACGGTCGCCATGCCCTCGACCTGGAACTCCGCCAGCGCGCGACGGGAGCGCTCCAGTGCCTGCGCCCGGTCGGAGCCCGTGACGATGAGCTTGGCCAGCAGCGAGTCGAACTGGCCGCCGATCACCGAGCCGGACTCGACGCCAGCGTCCACGCGCACGCCCGGACCGGCCGGGTACGAGATGGACGTGACGGTTCCCGGGGCGGGAAGGAAGCCGCGGCCAGCGTCCTCGCCGTTGATGCGGAACTCGATGGAGTGGCCGCGCGGCTCGGGGTCCTCCAGGACGTTGAGCACCTCGCCCTCGGCGATGCGGAACTGCTCGCGCACCAGGTCCAGCCCGCTCGTCTCCTCCGAGACGGGGTGCTCCACCTGCAGGCGGGTGTTCACCTCGAGGAACGAGATCAGCCCGTCCTGCCCGACGAGGAACTCGACGGTGCCGGCGCCGTGGTAGCCGGCCTCCTTGCAGATGGCCTTCGCGGCCTCGTGGATGGTGGAGCGCTGCTCGTCGGTGAGGAACGGGGCGGGCGCCTCCTCCACGAGCTTCTGGAAGCGGCGCTGCAGCGAGCAGTCGCGGGTGCCGACGACGATGACGTTGCCGTGGGTGTCGGCGAGGACCTGCGCCTCGACGTGACGGGGCTTGTCGAGGTAGCGCTCGACGAAGCACTCGCCGCGCCCGAACGCCGCGGTGGCCTCGCGCACCGCCGAGTCGTACAGCTCGGCGATCTCCTTCTCCTCGCGCGCGACCTTCATACCGCGCCCACCGCCGCCGAACGCCGCCTTGATCGCGACGGGCAGCCCGTGCTCCTTCGCGAACGCGACGACCTCGTCGGAGCCCGAGACCGGGTCGTTCGTGCCGGGGACGAGCGGCGCACCGGCCCGGGTGGCGATGTGGCGCGCGGTGACCTTGTCGCCCAGGTCGCGGATGGCCTGCGGGGTGGGCCCGATCCAGGTGATCCCGGCGTCGACGACGGCCTGCGCGAACTCGGCGTTCTCGCTCAGGAAGCCGTAGCCGGGGTGGATGCCGTCGGCGCCGGACTGCTTCGCGGCATCGATGATCTTGTCGATGACCAGATAGGACTCGGCCGCGGTCGAGCCGCCGAGCGCGAACGCCTCGTCGGCGAGCCGGACGAACGGCGCGTCGCGGTCGGGATCGGCGTAGACGGCGACGCTCGGCAGGCCGGCGTCCCGGCAGGCGCGGATGACGCGGACGGCGATCTCCCCGCGGTTCGCGATGAGAACCTTGGTCAGGCGCGGCACGGTCGGCCTCCTCGTGGAGCGCTGCGGAGCCCCGTGCTCCGGCGCGTGGTTAC
>NZ_JAOPWR010000310.1 GCF_025965585.1 Pseudonocardia sp. | reverse complement strand
GGCACGTCGGTGCGTCCGTGTTCGGCGAGCCAGGCCCGGACGCGGCGCAGCTCGTCGGTGGTGGTGTGGGCGCGGGGCAGCCAGGCGTCGCCGTAGCGCAGCAGCCGGTCGAGCGCGGCAGGGCTCTCCCCGCCGAGGTAGATCGGTGGGTGGGGCTTCTGCACCGGCTTGGGCCAGGCGTAGATCGGGCCGAAGTCCACGTACTCGCCGTGGAACTCGGCCACGTCCTTCCCCCAGATCTCGATGAGCGCGGCGAGCTGCTCGTTCATGAGCGCGCCGCGGGTGCGGGGTTCGACGCCGTGGTTGCGCATCTCCTCGCGATTCCAGCCGGAGCCGACCCCGAACGCCACGCGGCCGCCGGAGAGCAGGTCGAGGCTGGCGACCTGCATCGCGGTGTGGATCACATCGCGCTGGGGGAGCAGGGCGATACCGGTGCCGAGTATCAACGTCGATGTGGCCGCCCCGGCCGCCGTGAGCGCGACGAACGGGTCGAGCGTGCGGTAGTAGACCCGGGGCAGGTCGCCGCCACCCGGGTAAGGCGTCTCCCGGCTGGCGGGGATATGGGAGTGCTCGGCGAGGAACACCGAGTCGAACCCACGCTCCTCCACCGCTCGTCCCAGCGCGTCCGGGCGGATACCTTCGTCGGTCACGAACGTGGCGATTCCGAATTTCACGTGACTGTCTATACCCCTTCTGCGGTCCACTACTCGGTGCGGGTCCTGAGTTGCGTCGGTCGCATGGTCCTGCGTCGGTGACGGCCACACCACCACCCGATGCTGTCCGGTCTGGATCAGCAGCTACGAGCAGGAGTCCGTCCACCTTCCCGACGATGTGGGCGACGGCGCCCGCCACCACGGCAGCGTGCGGCTGCACGGCTCGCGCACGTGCGTCACGGGGTCGGAGGCGGAGCTCGCCGAGATGCTGCACACCCGCTCATCGGGGTCCGCTGCACCTCAGCATTCTCGCGCGCACCGACCTCGCGAGGGCGGCTCTGCGGCTGCCGGCGGTCGAGCACGGCAGGCTGGTGGGCATGGTGAGCTGGCACAACCTGCTCTGATCGGCAGTAATCAGAGGACGTCGAGCTCCACCGCGTCGCCCGCAACCGGCTCGACGGCCCCGCCCGTCTGCTCCGCCACCCAACCGACGAAGCCGGACGCCGCCGCCTCGGGCACGTGCACGGTGAACACAGCGTCGCGGCCGTAGGCGACGTCCGCGATCGGGTGGCCTGCGGTGTGCAGCGCGTTCTGCAGCCGGCCGGCGTCGGCGTGCGGGGCGGCGAGGGTGAACGTGCGGTGGCGGACGCGGCGCAGCGTGCCGACCGCGTCGATCGCCTCGGACACCGCCCGGCCGTAGGCGCGGACGAGCCCGCCGGCGCCGAGCTTGGTGCCACCGAACCATCGCGTGACCACCGCGACGGTGTCGGTGAGCTCGCGCCGGACCAGCACCTCGAGCATCGGGACACCCGCTGTACCCGCGGGCTCGCCGTCGTCGCTGGAGCGCTGCGCACCGCCGTCGGGCCCCACCCGCAGCGCCGAGCAGTTGTGGGTGGCGTCCCAGTGCTCCCGGCGGATCGCGGCGATGAAGGCCATGGCGGCGTCGACATCGCCGACGCGGGCCAGGTGGCAGCGGAACCGGGATCGATGGATCTCGATCTCGTGCGTTCCGTCCCTGGCGATCACGAGCACGGGCCGACCGTCGCCCACCGGTGCCCTGTCCGTCAAACGACGCGTGAAGCGATTCACCCACGGAGATCCGCGGGACAGGTCGGCTCGGCCGGGAGATCGGCGTTGTCGGGCTCGGGTGGTGGCAGCTCGGCGCCGACCGGGGAGACGTTCTCCGGCGTGCCGTTCGAGGTGGGCCTCGACGCCGTCGAGCGGCTGCGGCCGCGGCCCGACCATGGCTGATCGCGCCGCATGTCCAGGACCGCCGTCACGGCTACGTCGTCAGCCTCGCCGGGAAGGCGGGTTTCCCGGCCGAGCATCGCGGGGTGAAGATCGACGTCCTGACCGCTGCCGAGCTGGGCGCGGCCGGGTTCGTCTCGCGCGGGAGAGCGGAAGGCCGGAACCGGACGAGTGGCTCGACCGTCGGGAGTTGATCGGGTTGTGGTCGGCTTCCCGCAGTCGATCAGCGGGCGTGGAGACCGTCGACGACGCCGAGAACGGCCGTGTGCCACTCCCGGAGCTCCGCCGCTGTCGGCGCCAGCTCGTAGGCGTGGTGGTGCGCCGCCCGGCTGAGCTGGTGCCACAGCTCCGTCCCCCGCCGCCCCAGTTCCGGGTCGACCGTACGGGTCAGCGCCAGGAGCTGAGCCCGCCTGGAGGCGGTGCCGACCTCCGGGCGGTGCGTCGTCCAGTAGTCGTCCACCGCATGTTCCAGGGCCAGTCGGATCAGCCACGTACACGCCCGCGGCCAGGTCCCGGCCTCCACGAGGTCGGGCTCGCGGAGGATGCGATCGGCGACGGCGAGACGGCGCAGCGCGTCGTGGCTCATCTCTGGATCCACTCGGCGAGCCTCTTCACGTCCTGCACGAACGGCCGGAGGTCGCCGGTGAGGCCGTGGTGGGCGCCCTGCTTGCACTTCTGCAAGGCGTCGACCGCCCACGGACCCACAGACTTGAGGCGACCGAGCAGGTCCCCGCCCCGGTTCGGGTCGTCGAACACGGCGAGCGTGGCCTTCTTGTTCGTCGTGGTCGCTTCCGCGATCGCCGTCTCCACCGCCGCGTGCGTCTCGCCCCGGCTGAGGCGGACGGTGCGGATCTTCGCGTGGCACGCCGCCTCGAGCGCGCTGCGGCAGCAGGACGCGACCAGCTCGCCGCGGATGTCGGGTGGCAGCTCCTTCGTCAGCGCCATCGCGCGGGCGTCGTCGAGATAGCGCTGGATCGGGTCGTCGCTGCGGCGCATCTCCACCACGGACCGCTCGCCGCGCTGCACCTCCCAGACGGTGGCCGAGAGCTCCAGGCGGCGGACGGCGTCTGCGAGGCGGTCGTCGTGGGTGAGCACCACGACCTGGCGGGTGGCGGCCACCTCCGCGAGGACGCGGGCGAGGCCGTCGACCTTCGCGGGATCCATGGCCTGCACCGGGTCGTCGATGAGGACGAAACGGAACGGGCTCTGTTCGACGGTCGCGCGGGGCAGGAACAGCGACAGCCCGAGCGCGTGCAGCTCGCCCTGGCTCATCACGCCCAGAGCGGTGCCGCCGTCGGCGCCGTCGATGCGGACGTCCATGGCGACCCGGCGGCGGGTCTTCGTCCCGTCGAGGCGCACGGGCCCCAGATCGACGTTGCTCTGCTGGCGCAGCTGCTGCCAGACCCTCTGGGAGGCTTCAGCGAACGGGGCGAGCCGCTGGTCGCGCAGGGCACCGGCCGTGGAGGCCAGCCATTCCTCGGCCTTCTGCAGGGTCGCGAGCAGCCCGGCCTGGGAGGCGACCCGGGTCGCGTCGTCATGGAAGGTGCTGAGTCGTCGCGCAACGGGAGCCCACACCTCGTCGCGCTGGGTGAGCTCCTCCTGCGCGCGCTTGCCGACGTCGGCCACCGCTTCGACGAGGGGGTCGTGTGCCCGGTCGAGGGCATGCGCGAGCTCAACGGGGCCCGCCGTGCGTCCAGCCTGCGCCCATGATGTCCAGCACTCGCGCACCTGCTCGACGGCGACGGGTGCCGGACCGGTCAGTGCCTCCGGCACCGGGTCGGCGAGCGCGCGAGCGGCGGCGACGGCAGCGGCCAGCTCGGCGTTGGCCTGACGCAGTTCGGAAGCCGCCTGCTCGAGGGCGGCCGCCCGCTCGCCGGCTTCCGCGCGCCATCCGGCGTCGAGCGTGCCCCGCAGGCAGACGGGGCAGGGGACGGTCTCGCGGCCGTCGTGGTGGTGCAGGGCGTCCCGGAGCAGAGCCGCGACCCGGTCGGCGGAGCGCACCTCGTCGCCGGCCATTGCGTTGACCCGGTCCGCGGCCGTTCGGATCCGATTGGTCGCCGCGGAGAGGATCCCGGCGTCCGGCGCTCGCAACGCGATCAGGGTGGCGAGGACCGCAGGCTCTCCGCTCTCCTCGTCGACGCCGGCGACCAACGCGGCGAGCGCGGGCAGGTCGGGTGCGGTCGGCTTGAGCAGCGCAGCGGCCTGCGCGACGCGCGGGTCGTCGATCTCGGCCAGTTCGGTACGCAGAGCGCGGCGGGTGGCGCCGACGGCGCGCGCGTCGTCGGAAAGGTGCTTGCGCAGCAGCCGTATCCGCTCCTGAGCTTCGCCCAGCGGGCCGAGGCCGAGCAGGCTGTGCAGCGCATCGTGCAGCTCGCTGGGCTTGCCGTCGATCAGTGCGCCCAGCTCGCTGTAGGACAGGAACGGCCGGTAGGTGGTCATGTCCTCGCGCCACTCGGCGCCGTCGAACTGCTCGCGCTTGTCCTTGCCGCGCTGCCGCGTCCAGCGTCCGCCGTCGAGCTCCGTGCCCGCCTCCCATCGGCGCTCGATCCGGGTGGTGGCGGAGGTCCCGGCCGTCACGAGGTCCACCGTGACCGTAGTCGGGCCGTCGGAGTGGAGGTTGCGCCAGCCGTCACGCCAGACGGCGGTGCGGCCCGACCATCGGCCGCTGTTGCCGGTCAGCGCCAGCTCCGCGGCTTCGGCGAAGCTCGACTTGCCGGACCCGTTGCGGCCGGTCACGAGGGTCAAGCCCGGGCCGGGGAGCAGGGGCAACGTCGCAGGCTCACCGATGCCGCGGAAGCCCTCGACGTGCACGGCAGCGAGGTACATGTCAGGCTGCTGGGCGCGCTCGGGAGGGACGGTGGGGTCCCCGGCCGCCGTCGGCCGGCCCGCCGCGGCGGCGGCGAGGTCCTCGTCGCTCTCCCAGGCGGCGAGGACGATCCCGGCGACCCGGTCGTCGACGGCCGGGTCGGCGACGAGACGTTCGAGCAGCAGGTCGTGCAGTCCGTGCTCGGCCTCGTCCACGGGTCCCCCTTCGTTGTGGTCACCGTCACCGTA
>NZ_JAOPWR010000430.1 GCF_025965585.1 Pseudonocardia sp. | reverse complement strand
GCAACCCGATCCTGGTGGCCGAGGACCTGGCCATGCTCGACCACTTCAGCGGCGGCCGGATGCTCGCCGGCTTCGCCCGCGGCTACCAGAGCCGGCACGTCACCACCATCGGCCAGAAGAACGGCGCTGTCGCCACCTACGCGACCGACCCGAACTACGCGGAGCACGACGCGATCAACCGCGAGCTGTTCGAGGAGGCCTACCAGGTGGTGCGCGGCCTCTGGGCGAACCGCGAGTTCGCCTTCCAGGGCAAGCACTGGCAGGTGCCACCGCCCGGGATCACCTGGGACCACCCGGGCACCCAGGAGATGGCGCCGTCCACCGTGAGCGCCGACGGCACCGTGGAGAAGATTGGCATCGCCCCGAACACGCTGCAGGACCCGTCCACCATCGAGCTGATGGTGCCGTTCACGCTCAGCCCCAACACCATCCGATGGGCCGCGCGCGAGGGGGGCTGGCCGATCATCTTCAGCCCCATCGAGGAGACGGTGAAGGCCTGCCTCGATGCGTATCACGAGGAGGCCAAGCTCCGGGACCCGTCGATCGGCTGGGGCCGCAACGTCGGGCACTTCCGCGAGGTCGTGGTGGCCGACACCGACGAGGAGGCCTTCGCCATCGGCAAGGAGGCGCTCGGCTTCATCTGGCCGGCCTGGCACGACCACTTCGGGTTCAACGAGGCCCTGCGCCGCCCCGGGGAGGAGGGCCCGGTCCCCAACGACTACAGCGCCATGGTCGAGCGCGGATTCTCGATCACCGGCTCGGTGGACACCGTGGCCCGCCGGCTCGAGAAGGCGATCGAGACGTTCGGCATCGAGCTGCTCGTGCTCTGGATGGGCATCGGGCCCGCGCCCATCGACAAGATGCTGCGCAGCAACGAGCTGCTGGTCGAGCGGGTCCTTCCGAAGATCGGCATCAAGCTCGACCGGTTCGAGCCGACGCTGCGCCCGGAGTTCGCCACGCCGACGTGGACCGAGCCCGCCCGCTGACCCCGTTCGTCCGAGCCCAGGCCTGTCATCGAGTGCAAGGGAGCATTCCGTGGTCAAGAGCTGGATCTTCGACATCTTCAACTACCCGCACTCGCCGGACCCGGCGGACTTCGACCCGCAGAAGTGCCAGGAGCTCTACGACTGGCACTTCGAGTCGTGGCTCAAGGCCGACGAACAGGGCTACGACGGGATCTTCTTCAGCGAGCACCACTTCACCGCCTACAACGTCAGCCCGTCGCCGAACCTGCTGGTGGCGACGATCGCGCGGTTGACGCGGAACATGCGGCTGGGGGTGATGGCCAACATCATCCCGTTCCACGATCCGCGCCGTCTCGCCGAGGAGGCGGCGATGCTCGACTACCTCACCGGTGGCCGGCTCGAGGTGGGCATGGGCCGCGGCGTCGACGAGCAGGAGTTCCTCCGGCAGGGAGTGCCGATGGAGGAGACGCGACCGCGCTTCGAGGAGGGCATGGAGCTCATCCACAACGCGTGGCGCAACCCGTCGTTCACCCACCACGGCCGGTTCTGGGACTACGAGGACGTCAGCATCTGGCCGCGGCCGCTGCAGCAGCCCAACCCGCCGGTGTGGATCACGGCCCTGAGCCCTGCGACCGTCGAGTGGGCGGGCCGCAAGGGCTACAAGATGGGCCACACGTTCCTGCCGATCGGCGAGACGAAGGACATGTTCGACCGCTACCGCAAGTCTGCGGCCGATGCCGGCAACTCGACGAGCGCGGACCAGCTCGCGGTGATGCGCAACATCTTCGTCGCGGACTCCGACGAGCAGGCCCGGGACATCGCGGAGCCGGCGCTGGACCATCTCTTCGCGCTGTTCAAGGAGCACGCGATCTTCGACGACCTGGACAACGTGCCGGCGGGCTACGAGTACTACTCGTCGTTCTTCCGGCCCTTCACCTCCGGGCCGATCAGCTGGGAGGGCCTGCAGCAGGCGGGCATCGTCTGTGTCGGCTCGCCGGAGACGGTGCGCGACCAGCTCGTCGCCCAGGCGGAGACGCTGCAGTGCGGCAACATCATCTTCTGGGGCTCGTTCGGGACGTTGACCAGGGAGCAGACGCTCCGCTCCTACGAGCTCTACAGCCGGGACGTCATCCCCGCGCTGAAGGCACTCGACCTTGACTGATCGGGCGCCGATGCGCGTCGGGGTGGGGCTGCCTGCCGCCGTCCCGCGAGCGGGACCCGATCAGATCCTCGGCTGGGCCCGGCGGGCGGAGGCCGCCGGGTTCTCCAGCCTCGCCGCCCTGGACCGGGTGGTCTACGCCAACCACGAGCCGCTGCTCACCCTGGCCGCCGCGGCGGCCGTCACCGAGCGGATCGCGCTGGCCACCCACGTACTGCTCGGCGCGACCCGCGAGCCGGCCCTGTTGGCCAAGCAGGCGGCGACCCTCCACTCGCTGTCCGGGGGGCGGTTCACCCTCGGGTTGGGGGTGGGCGTCCGCCCGGCGGACTACGCCGCCACCGGGACGCCGTTCGCCGACCGCGGACGGCGGCTCGACGGCGTCGTCGACGCCCTGCGGCATACCTGGGCGTCGGCGGGAACGGCCGGGGCCATCGGGCCGGTCTCACCCGGGGGGCGGCCGGGCCTGGTGCTGGGTGGCCGCTCGCCACGGGCGCTGGACCGCGCGGCCCGGCTCGGCGACGGATGGGTCGCCGGGAGCACCGCCTTCTTCGCCGAGGGAGCGGCCGTGGTGCGCGAGGCATGGCGGCGGCACGGCCGCGAGGGCGCCCCGCGGCTGCTGGCGGTGGGGTACGTCGCGCTCGGCGCGGACGGTCCCACGCAGGCCCGGCGCTACCTACCGGAGTACTACGGGGTGGCGGCAGAGGCAGCCACGACCCTGGCGTCCACTGCGCTGACCAGCCCGCGGGCGGTACGCGACACCGTGCGGCGGCTGGCGGGGGAGGGCTGCGACGAGCTGGTGCTCTACCCGTGCGGCGCGGATCCGGATCAGGTCGGCCTGCTCGCCGAAGCGCTGCGATGAGGCCGCGCCGGTCAGGGTTCGACGTCGGCGGCGGCCTGGGCCGCCGGCTCCCAGATGATCTCCAGCGTGCTGACGATGTGGGTCTCGGTCTCCTTCCGGGCCGCTGCGCCGTCGCGCGCCCGGAGCGCCTCGAGGATCCGCTGGTGGTCGGCATGGCGCTGCTCGAGCGCGTGCGACAGCGGGGTGAGCACACCGTTGGTGTTGATGAGGAAATCACTCATGTCCCACATCCGCTGAACGTTGGCCGCCATGATCGGGGACCCGGCCATCTCGTGCACGACGCCGTGGAAGGCGCGGTTGTGGGCGCGGTAGCCGCGGCTGCGTTCCGTCGGGTCGTCGAGCGACCGCAGGGCGTCGATCCGGCTCTCGACGGCGGCGAGCCGGGCGAGCTGGGCGTCGGTCCGGCGATCGGCCGCGATCTCGGTCACGGTGCCCTCCATCGCCCCGAAGAGCCGGAAGAAATCCTCGACCTCCTGGGGCGGGTAGCTGCACACCTGGCAGCCGACCTGCGGGATGATCTCCACGAGACCCTCGCCGGAGAGCCGGCGCAGCGCTTCCATGACCGGTTGCTTGCTGACCTGGAACTCGGTCTTGAGCGCCTCGACCTGCAACCGTTCGCCCGCGGCGAAGACACCCTCGAGCAGCCGCTCCTTGATCTGGGCGTAGACCAGCGAGCCGAGGCCCCGCGCGTTCGGCCGTCGGCCCGGGCCGACCCCCGACCCGGGCCAGCCGCCCTCGTCGCCGTTCATGGTCATCCTCGCAGCTTAATCGGGCCGGCAGGTCCCGGCGCCCCGAGCAGTCCCGGTACCGGGTCGGCTGGCGGCGTCGTCGCGTTTCGGACCTTGTCCGCAGGTGTCTGCACGTCCTAGGATTCATTGGAACGCTAGAATGCTAGCAGGGAGTCAACGATGACGCTGGCGCTGTGCACGACGTCTCACACCCCGCTGATGGGCAAGGCCGACCCGGGCGCCGATGTCTCGGACCGCGTCGCGGCCGCGTTCGACGAGGCGCGTGCGTTCATTCGCGACTATGATCCCGAGCTCGTCGTCCTGTTCGGACCGGACCACTACAACGGCTTCTTCTACGAGGTCATGCCGCCGTTCTGCATCGCGGCGGACGCCGAGTCCGTGGGGGACTACGGCCTCCCGAAGGGTCCGCTCCCCGTCGATGCGCCTGCCGCACGGCGGATCGCCGCCGAGGTGCTGGCCGCCGGGGTCGACGTCGCGGTGTCCGAGCGGATGCAGGTCGACCACGGGTTCTCCCAGCCGCTGCAGCTGCTCTTCGGGGCGATCGACGCCGTGCCGGTCGTGCCGGTCTTCATCAACTGCGTGGCCGAGCCGATGGGCCCGGTGGCGCGGGCGCGTCTCCTGGGTGCCGCCGTCGGCCGCGCCGCGGCGGCGCTCGGCAAGCGGGTGCTGATCATGGGTTCCGGTGGGCTGTCGCACGATCCGCCGGTGCCGCAGTTCCAGGGCGCAGCACCCGAGCTCGCCGAGCGGCTGATATCCGGGCGCAACCCGGCCCCCGAGGTGCGCGCGGCGCGGGAGGCCGTGGTGGTGGACGCGATAGCCGCCTTCGCCGCAGGCACGTCGAACCTGATGCCGCTCAACCCCGAGTGGGACGTCGACCTGATGGCGCTGCTCGCCGCCGGAGACCTGGAGAGCATCGACGCCCGGCCCAACGACTGGTTCGTGGCCCACGCCGGGCACTCCTCGCACGAGGTGCGCACCTGGATCGCCGCCTACGCCGCGCTCGGCGCCGCGGGCCGCTACGAGGTCGAGACCTCCTTCTACGAGGCGATCCCGGAATGGATCGCCGGGTTCGGGCTCACCACAGCCCGCACCCTCCCCGCCTAGACACCCACCCGAAAGAGGCCGTCATGGAGCTCGATCCCCGCCGGACCGCATTCATCGCGGTGCACTACCAGCACGACGTGATCAGCCAGGAGGGCGCGTTCGGCGCGTTCTTCGCCGAGCAGGCCACCGCGGCCGGCGTCGTCCCGACCACGAGGACGCTGCAGGAGGCGGCGCGAGCCGCGGGCTCGCCGGTGATCTACACGCGCGTCGCGTTCCAGCCCGGCTACGGCGACCTGGTGGGGAACTTCCCGCTGCTCGCGATGGTCGGTCAGCAGGGCTGCCTGGTCGACGGCACCCCAGCGGCCGCCATCGTGGACGAGCTCACGCCGCAGGACGGCGACATCGTCGTGACCCACCAGCGGGTCAGCGGTTTCGTCGGCAGCGAGCTGGACACCGTGCTGCGCGGTCGCGGCGTCGACACCGTGGTGATCACCGGCGTGGCCACGAACATGTCCGTCGAGAGCACCGCGCGCAGTGCCGGCGATCTCGGCTACCGGACCGTCGTCGTGTCCGACGCGTGCAGCGCCGCCGCCCCGGAGGCGCACGAGGCGTCACTGGCCAGCCTCGGGCTGCTCGGCGAGGTCGTCACCGCCGCAGACGTGCTGGCCGCGCTGAAGACCGCGGCGGACGCCGCATGAGCCGTCCATCGATCTGGTCAGCGCTCGCGGGCCTCGAGTTCACCGTCCGCTACGTGCAGGTCGGGGAGTGGCGTACCCGCGTCCTGGAGACGGGTACGGGTGAGCCGCTGGTGCTCATGCACGGCACCGGCGGGCACATCGAGGCCTATTCGCACAACCTCGTGCCGCTCTCGCAGCACTTCCGCGTGATCGCCTACGAGTACCCGGGACACGGGTGGACCACCCACACCACCCGTGACCTGGAGCTGCCCGACTACGTCGCGCACCTCGACGGCCTGCTCGACGCGCTCGACGTCGAGCGTGCGCACCTGTCGGGGGAGTCCCTCGGCGGCTGGCTCGCGTTGAAGTACGCCGCCGCGCACCCGGAGCGGGTCGGCCGGGTCCTGCTGAACACGCCGGGCGGAACGATGGCGACCCCCGAGGTCATGGAGCGGATCCGCAGCCTGTCGCAGGCCGCCGCCGACGACCCGAGCCACGAGCGGATCAAGGCCCGGCTGGAGTGGCTGATGGCCGACCCCTCCTCGGTCACCGAGGAGCTGGTCGACATCCGGCGCACGATCTACGCGCGCCCCGGGTTCGCCGACTCGATGCGGCACCTGCTGTGCCTGCAGGACCCGGAGATCCGGGCACGCAACCTCGTCACGGACGCCGAGCTGGCGGCCGTCGTCGGGCCGGCGATGGTCGTGTGGACCAGCGACGACCCGTCAGGTCCCGCCGCGGCCGGGATGGCCATGGCCGACAAGATGCCGGACGCCCGGTTCGAGGTGATCAAGGACGCGGGCCATTGGCCGCAGTGGGAGCAGCACGAGGTGTTCAACGCGCTCGCGATCGACTTCCTGACGGGGAAGCGGGATTGATGGCGCTCTTCGCGGTGGTCTGGCGCTACACCGACGACACGGCGCTGCTCGACGAGGTGCGCCCGCTGCATCGGGAGTACCTGGGCGACATGGTGCAGCGGGGTGTCGTGCGGCAGGCCGGACCGTTCGGCGACGGCTCCGGGGGTCTGCTCGTCTACGACGTCGCGGACGAGCACGAGCTTCAGAAGTGGATCGCCGAGGATCCGTTCAGCGTGCGCGGCGTCGTCGTGGAGAGCCGGTCGTGGCCGTGGACGCCTGTGGTCGGCCCACTGGCAGGCTGAGCGGCGGGTCGGGTCGCCGGGCCGACGGACTGTGCACCACCCACATGGTCTGAGCGGAGGTGGTCCTCTCGATCAGGGGCCTGGCCCGCCTCGTCGTCCCCTGATCACAGGACGCTCCAGCCCGGCCGCGGGGCATGCCGCCTTGACTCTGCGCATCGCGCGGAGTGAGGTGGGTCACATGGCCGTCACACCGTCCGACGCCCCGCGGGGCTTGTCCTCGGTGCCGGACGCGCCCGAACCGACACGCTCGCCCACCGGCTCGCTCGGCAGCCGTGCGGCCCGGGTGGTGGCCGCGGTGCCCGTCGTGGCGGGTGCCGGCAGGCGGCTGCTGGGCGAGCTGGGCAGGGTGACGCTGGGCCGGTCGGAGGTGGCACCGGCGAAGGGTGACCGGAGGTTCGCTGATCCCACCTGGGCGGAGAACCGTGCCTACCACCAGATGATGCAGGCCTACCTGGCGGTGTGCGGCGCGGTCGGGGAGGTGGTGGAGGGTGTCGGGTTCGGCGATTGGCGCGACCGGGAACGTGCCCGTTTCGTTGCCACCTTGCTGACCTCGACCTTCGCCCCGACCAATGCCTTGCTGGGCAACCCCGCTGCGGTGAAACGCGCGTTCGAGACCGGTGGGGGGAGCCTCGGGCGGGGGGTGCGGAACTTCGTCGACGATGTGTGGCACAACGGTGGGATGCCGCGCCAGGTCGACCGTTCCGCCTTCACCGTGGGCCGTGACCTCGCCGCCACGCCCGGCGCGGTCGTCCACCGCGACGAGGTGCTGGAGCTACTGCAGTACCGCCCGGTCACCGGCACGGTGCGCAGCGTCCCGATCGTGGTGGTTCCGCCGCAGATCAACAAGTACTACTTCATGGACCTTGCTCCGGGACGGTCGCTGATCGAGTTCGCGGTCGGGCAGGGCCAGCAGGTGTTCGCGATCTCGTGGCGGAACCCGACGAGCGAGCAGCGGGACTGGGACCTCGACACGTACGCGGGGGCGATCATCTCCGCGCTGGACGTGATCGCGGACATCACGCGGTCCGAGCAGGTCAATGTGTTCGGGTTGTGCGCGGGCGGGATCACGACCTCCGCGGTGCTCAACCATCTGGCCGACGTCGGCGACGATCGGGTGAGGTCGGCCAGCTTCGGTGTCACGCTGCTGGACTGGTCGGCGCCCGCCCCCGTCGGGATGCTCTCCGCGCCCGCGTTGCTCAAGCTGGCCAGGTGGCGCTCGGGTCGTGCGGGTGTGCTCGACGGTCGCAGCCTGGGGTCGGTGTTCACATGGATGCGGCCCAACGATCTGGTGTGGAACTACGTCGTGAGCAACTATCTGCTCGGTGGTGATCCGCCCACGTTCGACATCCTGGCCTGGAACGCCGACAGCACGAACCTTCCGGCCGCGTTGCACGGCCAGTTCCTCGATGTGTTCGAGGGCAACGCGCTGACCGTGCCGGGCGCGATGACCGTCCTCGGGTCGCCGGTCGACCTGTCGCGCGTCACCGTCGACGCGTACGTCACCGGCGGCACCACCGACCACCTGACCCCGTGGAACGGTTGTTTCGCCTCGGCGCGGCTTCTGGGCGGGCGCTCGACGTTCGTGCTCGCCAACACCGGGCACATCCAGACCCTGGTCTGCCCTCCGGGCAACCCGAAGTCCCGCTACTGGACAGGTGCCGAGCCGACCGGCGATCCGCAGGCCTGGCGGCAGAGCGCCACCGAACACACGGGCTCGTGGTGGGAGAACTGGGCCGGCTGGATCGACGCCCGCTCCGGGACTCGTCGGAAGGCTCCGACCCGGCTCGGGAGCAGCCACTGCCCGCCCCTCGACGACGCTCCCGGAACGTACGTGTTCACCCAGGCCTGACGCCCGGCATCCCGCCTTGGAGGGACGCTCGGGTCCTCTTCAGCCGAGACGCGCTGCGAGGTCGCTGAGGGCTTCCACGAAGCACGCGATCGGTGCCGCCGCGACTCCGGCGCCGACCTGGCCCGTCCCGGCGGTGGCGTGCAGGATCCCGGTGGTGACCTTCGGGGTGATGCCGAGCTCGACGACCTTGCGCACGTCCACTCCGAGTGGAGTGCCCGCGAAGTCCATCGGCGGCAGCGTGAACCTGCTGCTCGTTCCCGCGCAGATGGCCCGGAACCCTTCGGTCGCCGCTCGGGCGTCGGCCATGGTGCCGCCGAGGAAGGCGGCGACCGCGGCGG
>NZ_JAOPWR010000428.1 GCF_025965585.1 Pseudonocardia sp. | reverse complement strand
GGTGCGCGAGCACGTGGTGCCGCTGCTGTCGGAGGCGGAGCCGGACACGAGCACGTACGAGACGCTGGTGGAAGCCAGGAACGGGGAGGCGACGGAGCACCCGAGCCTCCTGGCCTGAGCCCATCCCGATCTGCGCGCGATTTTGCGTCCTCGCACCCTCCGTGGAGGGTGCGAGGACGCAAAACGGCGCGCGGATCAGGGTTGTCCACAGGTTCGCTCATTCGGCCGCGAGCGATGGGGGCGGGCGGCAGGCTCGTCGTCGTGGAGAACAGTCCTTCCGAGATCGGGCTCCGGCCGCTTCTGCTGGCCTCCGGGGTCACCGACGACGAGCTGCGTCAACTCCGGGCGTCCGAGTCGCTGACGACGCTGCGTCCCGGCGCGTACCTGCCGGCCGATGATCCGCGGCTCGAGGACGTGTTCGCGAGACACGTTCTCCTCGTCCGCGCGACGGTGCGCAAGGTCGCCCCGGATGCGGTGGCCAGCCACGCCTCGGCAGCGGTGCTGCACGGACTCCCGCTGTGGCGCACGGCGCTGGACCGTGTCCACGTCACCAAGGATCGTCGCTCGGGCGGACGACGTACCTCACTGCTGCATGTGCACGTCGCGGCCCTCGACGGCGACGAGATCGTGGAGGTCGACGGAGTCGCCGTCACCTCGGTGGCCCGGACCGTCGCAGATCTCGCCCGCTCGGAGTCGTTCGAACAGGCGCTGGTCCCGGCGGACGCAGCACTGCATCGCCATCTCGTCGTGCCCGACGATCTCACCGACGCCGTCGGGCGCGGTGCGCATCGGAGCGGCACGCCGCGGGCTCGGCGGGTGATCGCCTTCGCGGACGCGGGATCGATGAGTCCCGGCGAGACCTTGAGCAGGCTGGCCATCCACCGCGCCGGTCTGCCGCCGCCCGTGCTGCAGTACGAGATACCGGGCACCGGGGCGGAGGTCGACTTCTGGTGGCCGATGTTCCGCACCGCCGGTGAGTTCGACGGGTTGGCGAAGTACGGGCGGCTGCTTGCGCCAGAACAGACGGCAGCGGATGCCGTCGTCGCGGAGAAGATCCGTGAGGACCGGGTCCGTGACGAGCAGGTCGGTGTGGTCCGCTGGACGTGGGACGAGCTGCCGCCGAGGTTCGCACCGGTCGTCGCCCGGATCCGCGCGTCCTTCGACCGAGCCTGAGGCCGATCCGCGCGCGATTTCGCGTCCTCGCACCCTCCGTGGACGGTGCGAGGACGCAAAACGGCGCGCAGATGGGGTGGGCGCCCCGACCCCCGGCCGCCACCGTTCAGGGGCGCTGCGCACCTCGCTACTCTGGAGTCATCCGCATGTCCCTTCCGTTCTGGAGTGTCCGTGGCCAGCAAGCCGTCATCCGCCAAGATCGAGACCATCGTCGCGCTCGCGAAGCGCCGTGGATTCGTCTTCGCCTCGGGGGAGATCTACGGCGGTACGCGCTCCGCGTGGGACTACGGCCCTCTGGGCGTCGAGCTCAAGGAGAACATCAAGCGGCAGTGGTGGAAGTCGATGGTCACCGGCCGCGAGGACGTCGTGGGCCTCGACTCCTCGGTGATCCTGCCCCGCCAGGTGTGGGTCGCCTCAGGCCACGTCGGCGTGTTCAACGACCCTCTGGTCGAGTGCCTCTCGTGCCACAAGCGCTTCCGCGCCGACCAGCTCGCCGAGGAGTACGTCGAGCGCACCGGCAAGCTCGCCACCGAGGACGACCTCTCCGACGTCCCGTGCCCCAACTGCGGCACCCGTGGCCAGTACACCGCGCCGCAGGACTTCAACATGATGCTGGAGACGCACCTCGGCCCGGTGAAGTCCGACGAGGGCCTGGCCTACCTGCGGCCCGAGACGGCGCAGGGCATCTTCGTCAACTTCCTCAACGTGCAGACCACGTCGCGCAAGAAGCCGCCGTTCGGCATCGGCCAGATGGGCAAGAGCTTCCGCAACGAGATCACGCCCGGCAACTTCATCTTCCGCACGCGCGAGTTCGAGCAGATGGAGATGGAGTACTTCGTCGAGCCCGGCACCGACGAGGAGCTGCACCAGTACTGGATCGACGAGCGCACCCGCTGGTACACCGACCTGGGGATCGCGCCCGAGAACCTGCGGCAGTACGAGCACCCCAAGGAGAAGCTGTCGCACTATTCCAAGCGCACGGTGGACATCGAGTACAAGTTCAACTTCACCGGCCAGGAGTGGGGCGAGCTCGAGGGCATCGCCAACCGCACCGACTTCGACCTGACGACGCACAGCAACCACTCGGGCGTCGACCTGTCGTTCTACGACCAGGCCAGCGGCACCCGGTACCGCCCGTACGTGATCGAGCCGGCGGCGGGCGTGGGCCGGTCGATGATGGCGTTCCTCATCGAGGCCTACACCGAGGACGAGGCGCCCAACGCCAAGGGCGGCGTCGACACCCGCGTGGTGCTGCGGCTGGACCGCCGCCTCGCCCCCGTCAAGGCCGCGGTGCTCCCGCTGAGCCGCAACGCCGATCTCTCGCCGAAGGCGCGCGACCTCGCCGCGCAGCTGCGGAAGAACTGGAACATCGAGTTCGACGACGCCGGCGCCATCGGCCGCCGCTACCGCCGCCAGGACGAGATCGGCACCCCGTTCTGCATCACGGTCGACTTCGACACGCTGAACGACGAGGCCGTCACCATCCGCGAGCGTGACTCCATGGCGCAGGAGCGGGTGGCGCTGGACCAGGTCGAGGGCTACCTCGCCGCGCGGCTCATCGGCTCCTGACGGCGCGGGGCGGTTCGGTCGGACCGCCCCCGGCCCCGTTCGTCAGGACCGGTAGGCCAGCAGCTGAACGCCCAGCTCGGCCTCGGCCCGCTGCAGGTCGGCCACCTGGTCCTCGGTCAGCGGGGCGTACGGCGTCTCGGGCGCGTACGCCACCAGCGGCACGCCCAGCTGCTCCTCGAGCGCACGCACCTTCGCGAGCGCGCTGTCGTCCAGATCGGCGGGACGCAGGGTCGGGGGACTCATGGCATCTCCCTGGGTGCGGCATCTCCCTGGGTGTTACGGAGGTGCAGCGGAGCGTAGCGCTGATCATCCGGCCGCGCGCGCCAGCTCCGCCCGCAGGATCCCGGCCAGTGCCGCCGGGTGCGACAGGAACGGCGAGTGCGAACTCGCCATCCGCAGGACGTTCTTCGCGCGCCGGGACATGGCCTCCTGCGCGGCCACGGGGATCGCCCGGTCCTGCTCGCAGATCACGTAGGTGCTCGGCACGGTGTGCCACGCGGCGGTCGTGAGCGGCTGGCCGAGCGCGGTGAGGGACTGGTGGCCCAGCCTCCCGATCGACGTTGCGGTGGTGATGACGTCGACGTCGGCGTAGAAGATCTCGGCGGGGCGCAGTGCGTCGACGTAGCCCTCGTCCGGGTGCAGGTCCCACCAGTCCGGCGGCTCGCCGCCGACGGTGCTGGCCAGCGAGTCCCCGACGTCGAGCTGGAACGCGCACAGGTAGACGAGCCCGACGACGTTGCCGAGGTCGGCGACGCCCTCGGTGGCCGGCGCCCCGCCGTAGGAGTGGGCGCAGACCACCACCGGTCCGTCGATCCCCGCCGCCACCTCGCGGATCGCCGTCGCGTCGGCGTGGAGGTCGCCCAGGCGCGCCGGGTCGGGTCCCACCGACGGCAGGTCGACGGTGCGGGTCGGGACGTCGTCGAGCTCGGCGACGAGGCGCTCCCATACCCACGGCCCGTGCCACGCGCCGTGGACGAGGACGAGCGTCAGGCCGGACGGGCACTGTGGCGTCATCGCTGACCTCCAGGAGTCGGTGGCGCAGTGAAACGGGGCGCCACCGACCCTCACAAGCCTGCTTCCGGATGGTGGAAAAGAACTAGACGGCGGCAGGCAGCAGCCGGTCCAAGAGGTCCTGCATGGTGACGAGCCCGAGCAGTTCGTCACCGTCGGCCACGAGCGCGAGGTGGTTACGCCCGTCCCGCATGGCCCCGAGCGCGTCGTGCAGGGGGGTCTCCGCCTGCAGCGTCGGCACCGGGCGCATCAGGTCGGCGGCGGTGCCGGCCTGCGCCGTGAGGGCGTCGCGGACGTGCACGACACCCACCGGGAGGCCGTCCGGCCCCGTGACGAGCAGCCGAAGGTGGCTGCTCTCCCGGGACGCCGCGCGGATGTCGGCCGTGCTCGCGCCGGCCGGCACCGCGGCCACCTCGGCGCGGCGCCGGACGACCTCGCGCAACGGGAGCATGTCGAGGTCCAGCGCGGTGACGAGCCGGTCGTGGCGCTCGGCGTCGAGGGCGCCCGTCACGGCGGAGTGCTCGACGAGGTCACGCAGGTCGTCGGGGTTGCGGCCCTCGCCGACCTGGTCCACGGCCTCGGCGCCCACGCGGTGCAGGCACCAGTTGGCCAGGCCGTTGAGGCCGACCAGCAGCGGCCGGGTGACCACCATGAACGCGCGCATCGGGAGCGCGAGCAGCGTGGCCGAGCGCTCGGGATGCGCGATGGCCCACGACTTCGGGGCCATCTCGCCCACGACGAGGTGCAGGAACGTCACGATGAGCAGTGACAGCACGAACGACAGCACGCCCGCCGCGGTCTCGCCCAGCCCGCCGAACAGCGGCGCGAGGAGCACCTCCACCGCAGGCTTGCCGAGCGCGCCGAGCCCCAGCGTGCACAGCGTGATGCCGAGCTGGGAGCCGGCGAGCAGCATGGAGAGGTCCTTGGCGCTCTTCAGCGCCGCACGGGCCGACGCGCTGGACGCGGCGACCTCCTCCAGCCGGTAGCGGCGGGCCGCGACGAGCGCGAACTCCGCGGCCACGAAGAACGCGCTGAGCGCGATCAGGACCACCGAGATGACGATGGCGACGCCGGTGCTCACGCCTCCACCTCCGCGTCCACGCGGGCCCAGGCGAGCAGGACCGTGGACGGTACCCGGCGCCCGACATCGCAGACGGTGATCTCGAGGTGCCGCGGCGGGCCGTCCTCCTCCTCGGGCTCGAGCACGAGCGCCACGGTGTCGCCGACCTCGGGCAGCCGCTGCAGCAGGTCGATGACCAGGCCGCCGACGGTCTGGTAGTCGCCGTCCTCGTCGGGCAGGTCGGCGTCGATGAGCCGCTCCACGTCGTCGATGTGCATCGCGCCGTCGACGGTCCACTCGCCGTCACCGATCCGAGGACGGTCGACGCCCGCCGGGTCGTGCTCATCGGTGATCTCGCCGACGAGCTCCTCGGCGATGTCCTCCATCGTGATGACGCCGGCCAGGCCGCCGTACTCGTCGACGACGCAGGCGAACTCGTCGTCGGCCTCGCGCAGCGCCGCCAGCACGGCGGGCAACGGCAGCGACGCCGGCACCAGCACGGGCGGGCGCGCGGCATCGGCGACGCGGATCGCGGACAGGTCCTGGCCTTCGAGCGCCAGCACGTCGCGCAGGCAGATGACGCCCACGACGTCGTCGGCGCCGGAACCGAGCACGGGCAGCCGGGAGTGGCCCGACGCCATGATCGTGACCAGCTCGGCCACCGTGGCGTCCGCGGGGATCGAGGCCACGCGCGGGCGGGGGATCATCGCGGCACGCGCGGAGCGGTCGGTGAAGTCCAGGACGCGGTCGAGCAGTGTGGAGAGCTCCTCGTCGAGGTCACCGCTGTCGCGGGACTCGTCGATGATCGCCTCCAGGTCGCGCGGCGTGGCGGAGTGCTCCACGTCGTGCACCGGCTCGATGCGCAGGGCCTTGAGCAGCAGGTTCGACGCGGCGTCGAACAGCTTGATCAGCCAGCCGAAGAGCTTGAGGTAGACGGTGGTGGACAGCGCCAACGCGCGGGCCACCGGCTCGGGCCGGGCGATCGCGAGGTTCTTGGGGAACAGCTCGCCGAACACCATCTGGACGACGGTGGCGAGCAGCAGGGCCAGCACCGTGCCGCTCGCGATGCCGACACCGGTGGGCACGCCGACGCCGCCCAGCAGCGAGCCGAGGCCCGCGCCGATCAGGGGCTCGGCGACGTAGCCGACGAGCAGGCCGGTGACGGTGATGCCGAGCTGGGCACCGGAGAGCATGAAGGAGGTGCGGTCGGTGACGTCGAGGGCGCGGCGGGCGCCGGTGTCGCCGGCCCCGGCACGGGCACGCAGGCGCGCCCGGTCGACGGCCATGTAGCCGAACTCCTGGGCGACGAAGTAGCCCGTCAGCGCGGTGATCGCGACGACGACGAGCACGCCGGCCAGGACGGTGAGGATGTCGATGATCATGAGGCGGCCTTCGCGGGCCGCAGGGACCGCCCTGCGAGGGCGGTGCCGGTACTACCTGACGGGTCCATGGATCCTGTCTCGTGAGGGGCCCCTACGTGCGGGCCTGCCAACAGTGCAACGCCGGCATCCCGGCCGGAGGTTCCCGATCCGGGCGCTGATCACATCATGTCGGCGCGCTGATCGGCAGCTGACATTCGTCATGGTTACTCATCCGTGAACGGCTCTACCGTGAGCGTCATGACCGCGGCCGTGCGCGACCCCTCCCGGCTGACCGCCCGCAAGTGGTACCTCATGTCCGCCGGGTGGACCCTCGTCCTCATCCCGTGGGTGATCGTGGCGGTCACCTCCGACCGTCCGTGGCCCGTGCGCGTGCTGCTCGCCGCTGTGGTGCTGGCCTACGCCGCCTGCTACATCTGGGGCGTCTACGCGGCGATGATGCGCTACGGCCGCCGGTTCACCGTGGGCCTGCTCGTCGGGATGGTCGTGCTCTGGCTCGCCCTGGTGGTGGGCATCGACGGCGCGGGGTCGGGGGCGCTCTACACCGTCAGCTTCGCGGTGGTGGCGATCATCGCGCTGGTGCCGCCGCCGCACGGGGCGGTCACGGCCGCCGTCGTCTGCGCGGCGGGGATCGCGGGGGTCTGGCTCCGGACCGGGACCTTCGACCTCGGACAGGTGATCACGATGGCGGCGATCATCCTGGCGATGACCGGCATGTTCGGGCTGATCCGCGCCAACACCGCGCTGCGCGACGCCCGCGAGGAGCTGGCGACCCTGGCCGTCACCGCCGAGCGCGAGCGGATGGCCCGCGATCTGCACGACGTGCTCGGCCACAGCCTCACCACGATCACCGTCAAGGCCGGTCTGGCGCGGCGCCTGCTGGAGTCGGGTGACGCCGAGCGGGCCGCCGACGAGGTCACCGACATGGAGCGTCTCGGCCGCCAGGCGCTGGCCGAGGTGCGGTCCACCGTCTCGGCGAACCGGGTGGCGTCGCTCGCCCGGGAGATCGCCGTCGCCGGGGAGGCGCTGCGGGCCGCGGAGATCGAGGCCGACCTGCCCGTCGCGGTCGACGACGTGCCGCCCGAGCGGCAGCAGGCCTTCGCGCACGTCGTGCGGGAGGGCGTCACCAACGCGATCCGGCACAGCGGGGCGAGCCGGTGCACGGTGCGGCTCACGCCGACATCGGTCGAGGTGTGCGACGACGGCGTCGGTAGTCCGGCGGACACGCCCGCGGGCAACGGGATCAGCGGCCTCACCGAGCGCCTCGCGGCGATCGGCGGCTGGGTCGACGCCGGTCCGCTCCCGGGCGGCGGCTACCGGCTGCGCGCGGAGTGCCTGCCCTCGCGCAAGCGGGCGCGCACGTGATCGGCGCCGTTCGGTGATCAGGGTCCTGCTCGCCGACGACCAGGCGCTGGTGCGCGGTGCGCTCGCCGCGATGCTCGGGCTCGAGCACGACATCGAGGTCGTCGCGCAGGTCGGCTCCGGCGCCGACGTCGTCCCGGCAGCCACGGCGAGCATGCCGGACGTGGCGCTCCTCGACGTCCAGATGCCCGGCGGCGACGGCCTGGACGCCGCAGCCGCGCTGAAGAAGGCCCTGCCGGCCTGCCGCGTCGTCATCCTCACCACGTTCGGCAGACCCGGCTACCTCGCGCGGGCCATGCGGGCGGGGGCGTCCGGGTTCGTGGTGAAGGACGCGCCGCCCGAGCAGCTCGTGGACGCCGTGCGGCGGGTGCACGCGGGGCTGCGGGTGGTGGACCCGACGCTCGCCGCCGAGTCGCTCTCCAGCGGCACGAGCCCGCTCACCGGGCGCGAGCACGACGTGCTGCTGGCCGCCCGCGACGGCGCAACGGTCGCCGACGTCGCGAGCCGTCTGCACCTGTCGGAGGGCACGGTGCGCAACCACCTCTCGGCGGCCATCGGCAAGACCGCGGCCCGCACCCGCGCCGAGGCGGTCCGGGTGGCCGATGAGCGCGGCTGGCTGTAGAACGGCCGCTACGCTGAGCCGCGTGACACAGGTGCAGGAGCAGGACGCCAACACCCGTCTGCGCGAGCTGGGGGCGGCCCTGCGCCGGCTCTCCGGTGACGGGCTCGGTGTGGTCCGGGTGCTGGACCGGCACGGGTTCGGCACCGTCGAGAGCGGACAGCTCCTCGCGGGCACCGCGTCAGGTGCCCTCGCCGGGGTCCTCTACCGCGGCGCGCTGGACGACGCCGCGGTGCCGCTCGCGGCCGCCTCGGCCACCGAGCCGCAGACCCGCAACGCCCATGTCGGCGAGCCCGCCGCCCTCGCCGCGGGCCTGGCCTGCTCCGGCGGGGCCACGCTGCTGGGCCACCCGCTCCCCGCCGCGCCCGCGGAGGCGCTCGGCGCCGCGCTGGAGCACGGCACGCCCGCGGCGCTCGTGTCCACCGCCGACGGTGCGTCGGCGCTGGTGCTCAGCGGCACCGAGCTGGCCGACGTCGTGGGCTCGCTGGGCTCCGCCGCCCTCGACGACGCCGCCACCGCGGCCGCACGGAAGCTGCTCCGCCGCGGCGCCACCGTCACCGAGCGCGTCGCCGTGGAGGACGGGCCGGAGCTGCTGCTGGACCTCTGGATCCCGGTGCCGTCGGTGCTGATCGTCGGGTCCGGGGCGATCGGTGAGGCGCTGCGGGCACAGGCCGCGCTGCTGGGCTGGTCGACCAGCCGGGAGAGCGAGCTCGACGCCACGGTGGCGGCCGTGTCCGCGTTCTCCGACGCCGACGTGCTCGTGCTGCTCGACCACGCGCCGAAGTTCGACACCGCCCTGATCGCCGGCCTGCGCGGCCGTGGCTTCATCGGGGCGCTCGGCTCGCGCCACACCCAGTCGACGCGGCGCGAGCGGTTGCGCGCCGCGGGCCTCACCGAGGACGAGCTGGCCGGCCTGTACGGGCCCGTCGGGCTCGACCTGGGGGCCCGCACCCCGGCCGAGACGGCCGTGTCGGTCGTCGCCCAGGTCATCGCCGCCCGCGCCGGGCGTGCCGGCACCGCGCTCGCCGCCGCCGAGGGCCGGATCGGCGGATGACTCATGGGCCGCTCTCCGAGGTGCCCACGGAGCCGCTGCGCGGCCCCCGTGGGTCGCTGCGCGATCGGTCCCAGCGGCGTGCGCCCGAACCCCCGACCGTCGCCCTCGCCGCCCCCGTGCCGGGCCGTCGCCGCAGCTGGCTCACCCGCGTGGTGCTCGGCGTGGTGCTCGTCGCGTTGTTCGTGCTGGGTGGCACCGCGTTCCGCGTGTGGCAGGTGGCGCGGATCGACGACCGGCGACCCGTCGACGCCGTCGTGGTCCTGGGAGCCGCCCAGTACGACGGCGAGCCCAGCTCGATCTTCGCCGCCCGGCTGCGCCACGCCGAGCAGCTCTACGCCGACAAGATGGCGCCGCGCATCGTCACCACCGGCGGCGGGCGCGTCGGCGACGCCTACACCGAGGCCGAGGCCGGGCGCCGCTACCTGATCAGCCGCGGCGTCCCCGCCGCCGCCGTCGTCGCGGTGCCGGTCGGCTCCGACACGCTGCTCAGCCTGCAGGCCGTGGCCGCGCGCGCGAAGCAGGACGGCTGGAGCACCGCGCTGCTGGTCAGCGACCCGTGGCACTTGCTGCGCGCCCGCCAGATGGCGCGCGACAGCGGACTGGAGGCGTGGACGTCTCCGACGCGGTCGGGGCCCGTCGTCCAGACGCGCGAGACGCAGGTGCGCTACATCGTCCGCGAGACCGGCGCGATGCTCTACTACCGGCTCACCCACTCCTCCGTCGACACCGAGACCACGGGACTCGGGTGACGTACTCCGACCACGACCGCGAGCGTCAGGTCCCTGAGGCGCCGAAGGCCACCGGACGCCCGGAACGGCGCAGCCCGTTCTCCCGCGACCGCGCGCGGGTGCTGCACTCCGCCGCGCTGCGCCGCCTCGCGGGCAAGACGCAGGTGGTGGGCCCCGGGGAGGGCGCGGAGATCAGCGGCGCGCCGCGAACCCGGCTGACGCACTCGCTCGAGGTGGCCCAGATCGGCCGCGGCATCGCCGAGGACCTCGGCTGCGACCCGGACGTCGTCGACACCGCCGGGCTCGCCCACGACATCGGCCACCCGCCGTTCGGGCACAACGGCGAGCGCGCACTCGACGAGTTCGGGTCCGCGCACGGCGTCGAGGGCGGGTTCGAGGGCAATGCCCAGACGCTGCGCATCCTCACCCGGCTCGAACCCAAGATCAGCGGGAGCGGCCTCAACCTCACCCGCGCCAGCCTCGACGCGTCCTGCAAGTACCCCTGGGTGCGCCGACCGGGCGACCGCAAGTACGGCGCCTACGCCTGCGACGCGGAGCTGTTCGCCTGGGTCCGCGACGGCGCGCCCGAGAGCAGGCGCTGCCTCGAGTCGCAGGTCATGGACTGGGCCGACGACGTCGCCTACTCCGTGCACGACGTGGAGGACGGCATTCTCGCCGGCCGCATCGACCTGGCGGCGCTGGGCTCGCCGTCGGAGCAGGCGGTGCTGGTGGAGCTGGCCGCGCGGCACTTCGGCGGGGACCGCGGCGCGCTGGCCGAGGCCGGTGACGTCCTGCTCGCGCTGCCCGTGGTCGACGCGGTGCGCGGGTTCACCGCGGCCACGGCGCCGTCGTCCGGGCATGCGGCGCTCAAGCGGCTGACCAGCGAGCTCGTCGGACGGTTCGTGGTGGCGGCCACCGACGCCACCCGCGACGCCCACGGCGACGGCCCGCTCACCCGCTACGCCGCCGACCTCCTCGTGCCGCCCGGCGCGGGTGCGGAGGTGGCGCTGCTCAAGGCCGTGGCGCTGCGGTACGTGATGAGCGACCCCGACCGGCTCGCGATGCAGGCCCGCCAGCGTGAGCTGCTCACCGAGCTGGCCGCCGCGCTGCTGGCGAAGGCCCCCGACGCGCTCGACCCGGTGTTCGCCGAGTCGTGGGCCGAGGCCCCGGACGACGACGGCAGGCTCCGCGTCGTGCTCGACCAGGTCTCGATGCTCACCGACCAGCAGGCCGTGGCGCGCCACCGGGCGATGACCGGTCGCTGACCGCGATGACGCCGGATGCGGTGGTGGCCTTCGCGGAGCAGTGCCCGCGGCTGCTCGGCATCGCCTGCCGGATGCCTGGCTCGACCCACGACGCCGAGGACGCCGTGCAGGACACGTGGCCGCGCTGGCGCGTCCGGCGGCGCGCCGGTGAGCGTGGCGGCGGCGATGCGTGACCACGATCCGCGCTACCGTTCCGGCACCAGTTGATCTACGGAGAGGGGCGGACATGCGCGGGCGGTACACGGGGGTGGGCGTGCTCTGCGCGGTGGCCACGACCATGACGCTGACCGCGTGCGGTGGGGCAGCCGCGCCGGCGACGGGGGCGCCGGTGTCGTCGGCCGCGACCACAACGGCTACCACCGCCGAGAGCGGCGCCGGCCCGGCCGCCCGGTGCACCGCCGCCGAGCTCGGCGTCCGCCTGGGGAAGAAGGGCCCGGAGACCAGCCCGGGCCAGGAGACGGTCGCGCTGGTCTTCACGAACACCTCGGGCCGGGCCTGCGTGGCGTCCGGGGTGCCCGGCGTCGACCTGCAGGGGCCGCCGGACCCGAACGGCCCGACGTACTCCGTGCCCCGTCCCGGCGCCGGCGCCGCGCAGCGGAGCTACACCCTGGACCCCGGCGCGAGCGCCACCGCCACGCTCACCTACCTCACCGACACTCCCGGCTCGATCGGGTCGCAGGGGTCCACGGGCTGGAAGCCCACGCAGGTCGTCACCACCCCGCCCGGCGACACGGCGCAGCTCACCGCCGCATGGACACTCGGCGACACCGTCCTGCGGCAGGACGAGGCCACCCACCCGGGCACGTTCGTGGGCCCACTCACCGCGGTCCGGTAGCCGGGCGTCACGGGGCGCAGCTGCCGCCGTACATGTCGATCTTGTGCTCGATGGTCTTCAGGGCGAACTGCAGCTCGGCCAGCTGCGTGCGGACGGCCTCGCGGTGTGCCTGCAGCATCGCCAGCCGCTCGTCCACGGTCGCCTCGCCCGCGCCCGTCAGCTCCACGTAGCGGATCAGCTCGCGGATCGGCATGCCCGTCATCCGCAGCCGGGTGAGGAACACGACGCGGGAGAAGTCGGCGGCGGAGTAGATCCGGTAGCCGGACGCATCGCGGGCGACGGCGCCGAGGAGCCCGATCCGCTCGTAGTAGCGCAGGGTGTGGGCGCTGACACCGGTGCGCTCGGCCATCTCCGCGATGTTCAGCGCGCCGTCGATCTCCGGCGCCGCGGCGTCCTGCCTGCGCAGCCGGTCGAGGGCGAGGTCCACCGGGTCCACCATGACGGTCATGGACCGACGGTAGGCCTTCGAGCGCGCTCGAAGGCAAGCCTCAGGTGTGCGCGGCCACGGTCGAATCGGCCGGGAGCTTCTGAGCGGGGCAGGTCGCGAGGATCCCGGCGATCGCGTCGTGCTCGGCCTTCGTCACCCACAGGCCGTACTTGGTCTTCACCGCCACCTGCCGGGCCACGTAGGAGCACCGGTAGGACTTCACCGGCGGCAGCCAGGTCGCGGCGTCACCGTCGCCCTTGGACTGGTTGGTCGGGCCGTCGACGGCGAGCAGGTTGAGCGGGTCGTTGCCCAGCTGCTTACGGGTGTCGGCACTGAGTTTCTGGGCGCCCTTCTGCCAGGCGTCCGACAGCGCGACGACATGGTCGATCTGCACCGCCTCGCTCGTGCCCTGGCCGCGGGTGAAGGAGATGGTCTTGCCCGTGTACGGATCCTTGAGCGTGCCGGTGAGGACCACGCAGTTGTGCGTGCCGGCCTTGAAGGTCTCCTTGGTCATGTCCCGGGCGAGCACGTCGTCACGCTGGTCACAGCCGTTGTGGTCGATGTCGGACCAGGCGGCCCCGAACTGGTCGCGCGTGTACCCGGTCTTGGGGGCGCGGCCCTTCACCGGGAGCTTCGCGAGCGCGGCCGCGGCGTCCCCGGCGGTGACGGCCACGGGTGCCGCGGCCGGGGCCGCGGGCATCGGGAACGCGGGGACCACCAGCGTCGGCAGGGTCGAGCATCCCGTGAGGGCGACGGTCCCCACCATCGAGATGATCAATCCCGCCGTCGCGAGGAGCCGTCCCGTTCGCCTGCCGTCGTGCCGCACCGGGAGATCATGCCGGGCCGCGACGCGGGGGCGGGGGAGGCGCGCGGCGGATGTGGCGACCCGCACCTCGCTTTGACACGTCCGTTAGCAATGCGAACAGTAGGGGTCATGCGCAGCCGTCTCGACCGCGCCGTCGTCCCCCTGCTCAGTGTGGTGTTCGTGCCCCTGTGGGCGTCGGGGTTCATCGCCGGCAAACTCGCCACCCAGCGGATGGACGTACTGACCACCCTGATGTGGCGGTTCATCATCGCCGCGGTGGTCATGGGGGCGGTCGCCGTGGTCACGCGCCCGCCGCTGCCGCGCGGCCGGGCCTGGCTGCACCTGGTGGTCACGGCGCTGCTGCTGCAGGTGGGGCAGTTCTCGGCCGTCTACACGGGGCTCGCGGCCGGGGTGCCCGCCGGACTGTCGAGCCTGGTGCTGGGCATGGCGCCGCTGCTCGTCGGGCTGCTCACACCGCTGCTGCTGTCCGAACGGCTGGGCGCCGCGCCGGTGATCGGCCTGGTGCTCGGGGCGGCGGGCGTCTACGTCGTGCTCAGCGACGAGCTGAGTGGTGCGAAGCTCGGCGCGGCCGTCGTGTTCCCGGTGCTCGGGATGCTCGCGCTGGCGGCGGGCACGCTCTACCAGAAGCGCTTCGGCGCGGGCACGGCGATCAGCATGAGCGTGACCGTGCAGATGCTGACGTCGCTGGCGATCACGCTCGTCGTCATGCCGTTCAGCGGGGCGCAGTGGCTGCCTCCCACCCCCGGGGCGTGGGCCGCGGCCGCATGGCTGGGCGTGTTCAACTCGGCCATCGCGTTCGCGGTGATGTTCGTGCTGCTCCGCCAGGTCGGCACGGTGCACGTCAGCGCGCTGCTCAACCTCGTGCCGGCCACCGTCGCGCTGCTGGCCGTGCCGATCCTCGGCGAGGACCTCACGCTGCAGGCCGTGCTCGGCCTGGCCATCGCCCTGGTCGGCATGTACGTCGGGCTGGGCATGCTCGGGCGACGGCGGCGCCGGGGCGCCGAGCCGGTGCTCAGCGCCTCCGGAAGTCCGCAGCCAGGGCCGTGAACGCGTCCGGGTCCACCAGCGACGTGGTGTCGCCCGGCTCCCGGCCCGCGGTGACGTCCAGCAGCAGCCGGCGCATGATCTTGCCCGAACGGGTCTTGGGCAGCTCGTCCACGACGATCACCTCGCGCGGCCGCGCGACGGGCCCGAGCTCGCGGCCGACGTGGGCGCGCAGCTCCGCGTTCAGGTCCTCGCCCGGCGAGGCCAGGCCCTTCGCGATGACGAACGCGACGACGGCCTGGCCGGTGGTGGCGTCCGGCGCCCCGACGACGCCCGCCTCGGCCACGCGCGGGTGGCTGACCAGCGCGGACTCCAGCTCGATCGAGCTGAGCCGGTGGCCGGACACGTTCATCACGTCGTCGACGCGGCCCTGCAGCCAGACGTAGCCGTCCGCGTCGATCCGCGCCCCGTCGCCTGCGGTGTACCAGCCCTGCTCGCGGAACTTCGCGAAGTAGCTCCTCACGTAGCGGTCCGGGTCGCCCCAGACGGTGCGGGCCATGCCGGGCCACGGCCGGTCGATCACGAGCAGGCCGCCCTCGTCCGGGTCGCAGGTGCGGCCGTGGTCGTCGACCACGCGCACCGAGAGCCCCGGCAGCGGGAACGTGGCCGAACCGGGCTTGAGCGGTGTGACGCCGGGCAGCGGTGCCACCACGGCCGCGCCGGTCTCCGACTGCCACCACGTGTCGACGATCGGGCACCGCCCGCCGCCGATGACGCGGTGGAACCAGCGCCAGGCCTCGGGGTTGATGGCCTCGCCGACGGACCCGAGCAGGCGCAGCGACGAGAGGTCGTGCGCTCCGGGCACGTCCTCGCCCCCCTTCATGTACGTCCGCACCAGCGTGGGCGCGGTGTAGTACACGGTGACGCCGTGCTTGGCGATGATCGCGAAGTGCCGGCCGGGCCCGGGGGTGTCCGGGTGCCCTCGTAGATCACCTGCGTGACGCCGTTGGACAGCGGGCCGTAGACCTCGTAGGTGTGCGCGGTGACCCAGGCGAGGTCCGCGGTGCACCAGTACACGTCGTCGGGCTTGTGGTCGAAGCACGCCCACGCCGTCCACGACGCCTGGGTGAGGTAGCCGCCCATGGTGTGCAGCAGTCCCTTGGGGGTGCCGGTGGTGCCGGACGTGTAGATCAGCATCAGGGGGGTCTCGGCCGGGAAGGCCTCGGCCTCGTGGGTGCTCGGCTGCCCGTCGACGACGTCGTGCCACCAGACGTCGCGGCCGTCGGTCCAGTCGACGTCGCCGCCGGTGCGGCGGATCACGAGCACGTGCTCGATCGACTCGATGCCCTCGACGGCGGCGTCGGCGTTGGGCTTGACCGGCACGGCCTTGCCCCGGCGGTACTGCCCGTCGGTGGTGACGAGCAGCTTCGCCTGCCCGTCGGTCACGCGGAAGCGCAGCGAGCCGGCGGAGAAGCCGCCGAAGACCATCGAGTGCACCGCGCCGATCCGGGCGCAGGCCAGCATCACCACGACCGTCTCGACCAGCACCGGCAGGTAGACGACCACCACGTCCCCCCGGCCCACGCCGAGCTCGGTGAGCGCGTGCGCGCAGCGGGCGACCTCGGTCTGCAGTTGCGCGTAGGTGACCGTGCGCTCGTCGCCCGGCTCGCCCTCCCACAGCAGCGCCGTCTTGTCCCCGAGGCCGTTCTCGACGTGCCGGTCGACGCAGTTGCGGGCCACGTTGAGCGTGCCGTCGGCGAACCAGGTGACGTTCGGGAAGCCGCTGCCGTCGTAGGTCTGTTCGGGCTCGCGGGTCCACTCCAGGCGCCGGGCCTGCCGCGCCCAGAACGCCTCCGGGTCGGCGCGGGCCTGGGCGTAGGCGTCCTCCCGGACGTTCGCGGCGGCGGCGAGGGCGGCGGGCGGGGGGAACGTCTCGTCCTGCGGGCTCACCGCCTCCAGCCTGCCAGCAGACGGCCCGTCGATCGGCGTGAAGACGCTCACCCGGAGCGGCTCGTCCTCATGGCCGGGTGTTCTCAGGCAATCCGTACCTCCGGCCGAGGTGCTGCACGGTTTCGAGGCGGAAGGTGGAGACATGACGATCACGGACATCCTCACGGTCCTCGGTTCAGCGGCCGGCCTGGCGGTGCTGCTGGTGATGGCGCTGGCGCCCGCTCTGCTCGACCTGCCCCAGCGGCCCCGCCCGGAACGGGCGGTGGCGGTGGGGGCGATCCCGGCGCAGCGCACGGCGCCCGCGCAGCGGCCCGTGCACGCCGCCTGACCCGCGCGAGGTTCTAGACTCGGCCCGTGGCAGGGCGGATCCGGGACAGCGACATCGTCGAGGTCCGCGACCGCGCCCGCATCGACGAGGTCGTGGGCGACTACGTGGCCCTGCGGCCAGCCGGTTCCGGCTCGCTGAAGGGGCTGTGCCCGTTCCACGACGAGAAGTCGCCGTCGTTCAACGTGCGGCCCAGCCACGGCACGTTCCACTGCTTCGGGTGCGGCGAGGGCGGCGACGCCATCGCGTTCATCCAGAAGATCGAGGTCGTCGGCTTCGTCGAGGCCGTCGAGCGGCTGGCCGACAAGGTCGGGTTCCAGCTCACCTACGAGGGCGGCGGCAGCTCCGTCCAGCGCGACCGGGGCACCAAGACCCGCCTGCTGGAGGCCAACAAGCGCGCCGCGGAGTTCTACGCCGCTCAGCTGCGCACCCCCGAGGCTGCGCCCGCCGTCCAGTTCCTCACCTCGCGGGGCTTCGACACCGCCGCCGCGGTCCGTTTCGGCTGCGGTTACGCCCCGTCCGGCTGGGACGCCCTCACCAAGCACCTGCTCGCCGCCGGGTTCTCCCTCGACGAGCTGACGAAGGCCGGCCTGTCGCGCGAGGGCAACCGCGGGCCCATCGACCGCTTCCACCGCAGGCTGCTGTGGCCCATCCGCGACCGCGGCGGCGAGGTCGTCGGGTTCGGTGCCCGCCGCCTGTACGACGACGACAAGATCGATGCCAAGTACCTCAACACGGCCGACTCGCCGGTGTACCGCAAGTCCAGCGTGCTGTTCGGGCTCGACCTCGCCAAGCAGGAGATCGTCAAACGCCGCCAGGTGGTCGTGGTCGAGGGCTACACCGACGTGATGGCCATGCACCTCGCCGGCGTGCCGACGGCCGTCGCGTCGTGCGGCACGGCGTTCGGCGCCGAGCACATCTCGGTGATCCGCAGGCTCATCGGTGACGACTCGTTCGACATGGGCGAGGTCATCTACACCTTCGACGGCGACGCGGCCGGGCAGGCGGCCGCGATCAAGGCGTTCGAGGGCGAGCAGACGTTCGCCACACAGACGTTCGTCACGATCGCCCCCGACGGGCAGGACCCTTGCGAGCTTCGCCAGTCCCACGGCGACACGGCCGTCCGCGACCTGGTGGCGCGCCGCGAGCCGATCTACGAGTTCGCGATCCGCTCGATCCTGCGCGAGTACGACCTCGACCGGGCCGAGGGCCGGGTGGCGGCGCTGCAGCGCACGGTGCCGCTGGTGGCGCGCATCAAGCGCGAGGACCTGCGCGACGAGTACGCGCGCCGGCTCGCGGGCTGGACGAGCTGGGACGACATCGCGATGGTCGTGCGCCGGGTGCGCGAGTCGGCCGGAGCGTCGCCCGATGGCAGCAGCCGGTCGCGCCGCGCCCCCGTGCCGCCCCCGCCGAAGGACGATCCCCGCCTGCACGTCCAGCGCGAGGCGCTCAAGGCCGCGCTGCAGGTGCCGTCGGTGGCCGGCCCGAGCTACGACGAGCTGCCCGAGCAGGCGTTCACGCACCCGGCGCTGGCCGGGGTGCACCGGGCGGTGCAGGCGGCCGGCGGGGTGAGCGCGGGGCTGCAGGGGCCGGCCTGGCTGGAGGCCGTCACGCTCGAGTGCACGCCCGACGTCCGACCGCTGGTGTCGGAGCTCGCCGTCGAGCCGATGGAGCTGCCCCGCCGCACCGGGTCGCGCTTCGACGGCGAGGAGGCGCGCTACGTCAGCAGCGTCATCGCCGGGGTGCGGCTCGCGCTCGTGGAGGCGCAGGTGGCGGAGCTCAAGGCGCGGCTGCAGCGCACCAACCCCGTCGAGGACGCCGACGCCTACCATCAGCTCTTCGGCGACCTGGTGCCGCTGGAGCAGTACCGGATCGCGCTGCGCGGGATGGCTGCCCGATGAACCTGTTCAGGAAACTGCTGGGCCGCGACGAGCTTCCCGAGGGCTTCGCCGCGCGCCTCGACCCCGACGAGCACGTGCTCGCCTCGGCCGCGCTCGCCGGCGGCGGGCATCTCGTGGCCACGTCGCGCGGGGTGTGGATCGAGGACGACGGGCCCCGCCGCATCGGCTGGCACCTCGTCAGCAAGGCCACCTGGGGCAACGGCGCGCTCGCGTTCGTCGAGGCGCAGGAGGTCGACGACCTCGGTGGTGCGGTGCTGCTCGCCGACCTCCCCGCGCGACGGCTGCGCCTCGCCGAGCCCGGCCGCGTGCCGCAGGTGGTGCACGAGCGCGTCACGGCGTCGATCAAGAGCCGGCACCACCGCGAGCTGCCGGCCAGCGCTGATGCGCGCTCCGCGGGTGCTACGTGCGGCGGTGCGTGGTTCGTCCAGCGCAAGGTCGCCGGCCGCGACGGGGTGGTGCTGCAGGTGCGTCCCGACCCGGGCACCGACGACGCCGCGGTGCGGCAGGTCGCGAGCGAGTCCGCCCGCAAGCTGGGCTTCTCCCACTAAACAGTACGGGCGTACTGTACGGAGCCATGAGCACCGTCTGGGATCCGGCGCTGTACCTCGACTTCGACGACCACCGCTCCCGGCCGTTCCACGACCTGCTCGCGCGGGTCGGGGCCACGTCCCCGCGGCGCGTGGTGGACCTGGGCTGCGGACCCGGCAACCTGACGGCAGTGCTCGCCGCCCGCTGGCCCGACGCCACCGTGGTCGCGTCGGACTCGTCGGCGGAGATGGTGGCCGCAGCCCGCGAGCGCGGGATCGCCGCCGCGCAGGCCGACGTCGTCGACTGGACACCCGCCCCCGACGACGACGTGGTGATCACCAACGCGGTACTGCAGTGGGTGCCCACCCACCTGGACCTGCTGCCGCGGTGGCTGTCGGCGATGCCGCCAGCGGCCTGGTTCGCGCTGCAGGTGCCGGGCAACTTCGGGGCGCCGTCGCACGTGCTGGTCCGCGAGCTGCTCGAGGAGCCGGCGTGGCGGGGAAAGGTCGGTGTCCGCGGCGGCGACGCGGTGCCCGACCCGGAGGTCTACGCCGAGCTGATGGCGGCCGCGGGCGCGGACGTCGACGTCTGGGAGACGACGTACCTGCAATGCCTCACCGGCACCGACCCCGTGCTGAAGTGGATCAGTGCCACGGCCCTGCGCCCCGTCCGCGACGCGCTGCCCGCCGACGACTACGCGGCCTTCCGATCGGAGCTGGCCCCGCGGCTGCGGGAGGCTTACCCGGCGCGGCCCGACGGCACGACCTGGTTCCCGTTCCGGAGGATCTTCGCGGTGGCCCGCACGCCGAGGCGGGGACGGGCATGACGCCGACGAGCGGCGCCGTGGGTGTCAGCCGGCGATGAAGCCCTTCGAGACGAGCCAGTCGTGGGCGACCTGCGCCTCCGGGATGTTGTCCGACGACTTCTTGCCGTTGAGCGTGAGCATCTCCGAGTTGGTCAGTGCCGCGGCGACCGGTGCGAAGAGCTGCGCGATGGCCGGGTTCTTGTCGTATACGGACTTCCGCACGTTGAGCGATGCGTTGTAGAGCGGTTCGTAGACCTTGTCGTCGGTCAGCACCCGCAGCTTCAGCGCCGGGATCCGGCCGTCGGTGGTGAACACCTCGCCGAACAGGCACTTGTTCGGGTCCGCCGTCGCCTGGTAGACCGCGCCGGTGTCGAGCACCTGCGGCTGCCCGCCAGGGAGCTTGAAGCCGTAGGTCGTGAGGAATCCGGGGAGCCCGTCGTCGCGGTTGAGGAACTCGCTCTCGACGCAGGTGGTGCCGGTGCCGCCCTTGTTGTAGTAGGCGGCCATGTCCGAGTCGGTCTTGAGGCCCAGCTCCTGGGCCTTGGCCTCGGACACCGCGAACGCGTAGGTGTTGTTGAACGCGGACGGCGCCAGCCACTCGATCTGGTTCTTGCTCAGGTCGGCCGCCTTGACCGTGTCGTACTGCTGCTGCGCGTCCTGGATCGGCTTGCCGTTGAGGAACGTGACCTGGGCGGTGCCCGTGTACTCCCAGTACATGTCGATCTGGCCGCCGAGCAGCGCGTCACGGGTGGCCTGGGTGCCGCCGACGTTGCACTTCGGGTTCACCGAGGCGCCTGCCGACTGCAGCACGTCGATGGTGATCTGGCAGAGCACCAGCTGCTCGTCGAAGTCCTTGCTGCCCACGGTGTAGGTCTGGCCCTTGAGGCTGATGCCCTGCGCCAGGCTGCCCGCCCCGGCCGCTGCGCCGCTGCTCTGCTGCAGCCCTCCGCCCGCGCATCCGGCCACCAGCGCCGCCACTGCCGTGCCTGCAGCCGCCAGCGCAGCCCCGCGTGTCCTCAACCGCATGTGTGTTCCCCTCCGTTGTGCCTGACAGTCCGATACGCCGACTTTCGTGGTGGCTCAGCCGCCCGCGCCGCGCACCGCGCGCTCCGCCAGCGCGGCGAGCCAGTCGACGAACAGTGCGAGCGCGGTGACCAGTGCCGCCACGGCGAACGCCGCGTCGGTCCGGCCGAGCTTCAACATGCTCTGGATCGGCGTCCCGAGCCCGCCTGCGCCGATGAACGTGGCCAGCGTGGCCGTGCCGACGTTGAGGACGAGCGCGACCCGGATGCCGGCCACCATCACCGGCACGGCCAGCGGGAGCTCCACCCGCCGCAGGGTCATGCCCGCGGACATGCCCATGCCCCGCGCGGCCTCGATGAACGAGGGCTCGACCTGGCGCAGCCCCACGACGGTGTTGGTGAGCACCGGGAGGAACGAGGCGATGACCAGGGCGACGATCGCGCTGGGCGCCCCGAACCCCAGCGGGCTGAACGCCATCAGGATGATCACCCCGAACGGGGGCAGCGCCTGCAGGAACCCGCCGACGGCGAGCACGGCGTCGCCGAGTCGGCCTGCCGAACGCCGGCTGAGCAGGATGCCGATCGGGATCGAGATGACCACCACCACGACGGTGGACACCACGACCAGGTAGGCCTGCTGGAGGAACTGCGTCCAGAGGCTGCCGAAGTCCAGTGCGCGACCCTCGGGAGCGCGGCCGGGCCGGGTGAAGTCCTGGGCGTCGATCCACGTCACGACGCCGGCCACGATGAGCACGACGAGGACCGGTGTCACGTACAGGGACCTGTCCCGCCGCCTGCCGCGGGCACGGCCCGCCGTGGGGGCCGGTGCCGTCGCGGTGGTCACGCCCTGCGCCCCTTCGCGCGCAGGTCTCCCACCAGCGCGTCCCAGCGCAGCGCACCGCGCGAGCGGCCGTCGTCGTCGACGACGAGCACGAGCGGGACCCGGGTGTTGAGCATCGCGTCGACGGCGTCGTAGACGGTGCCGCTCAGCGGAGACGTGACCAGTGGCGGCGGCTCGTCGTAGCCGGGCACGTGCAGCCAACGGTCGGGGCGGTCGTCGTCGCCGACGGCGAGCACCGGGTGGTCGCCCGCGGGCGTGCCACCGCTGGACACCACGATCTCGTCGAGCTGCAGGCGTGCCAGGTCCAGCAGCGACAGCCTGCGGACGGCGGCGCCGCCGCCGACGAACTCGGCGACGAAGTCGTCGGCCGGGTTGGTGAGGATCTCGTCGGGGGTGTCGTACTGGGCGAGCCGCCCTCCGGGCCGGAAGATCGCGATCCGGTCGCCGAGCTTGACGGCCTCGGTCAGGTCGTGGGTGACGAAGCAGATCGTCTTCGCCACCTGCCGCTGCACCTCGAGGAACTCGTCCTGCAGCCGTTCGCGGGTGATCGGGTCGATCGCGCCGAACGGCTCGTCCATGAGCATCACCGGCGGGTCCGCGGCGAGCCCGCGGGCCACGCCGACGCGCTGCTGCTGGCCGCCGGAGAGCTGACGCGGGTAGCGGTCGCGGTACTGGCCGGGCTCCATGCCGACCAGGTTCAGCAGCTCGTCCACCCGGGACGCGATGCGGGCACGGTCCCAGCCGAGCATCTTCGGGACCATGCCGATGTTGTCGCCGATCGACATGTGCGGGAACAGCCCGACCTGCTGGATGACGTAGCCGATGCGCCTGCGCAGCTGGTCGGCGTTGACCGAGGTGACGTCGTCGCCGTCGAGGATGATGCGGCCGGTGGTCGGCTCGATCAGCCGGTTCATCATCTTCAGGGTCGTGGTCTTGCCGCAACCCGACGGCCCGATGAGCATCACGATGTTGCCCTCGGGGACCTCGAACTCCAGTTCCTCGACGGCGGGGTGGTCCTGCCCCGGGTAGGTCTTGCTGACGCCCTCCAGAGCGATCATCGGCCGGGTGGGGGACTCGGCCTGGTCGGTGGCGGTGACCTGGGCGGTCTCAGACACGGATCCCCCTCGGCGTGGTGAGACGCTTGACGATGACGAACACGATCTCGAACACGGCGGCGATGAACAGCGGCCCGACCGTGCCGACCACCACCTGGGCGAAGCTGCCCGCCCCGCCGAGGCGGGAGAGCCCGTCCAGGAGCGGTTTGCCGAAGCCGAGGTCGCTGATGATCGCGGCGACGGCCGCGATGGAGATCATGATGAGCACGGAGACGCGGATCCCGGACAGGACGACCGGCCACGCCAACGGCATCTGGATGCGCACCATCCGGCGGACCGGCCCCATGCCGATGCCGCGGGCGGCCTCCATCACCGCGGGGTCCACCGAGGACAGCCCGGCGACCGTGTTGCGCAGCACCGGGTAGATCCCGTAGAGCGTCAGGCCGACGATGGCCGGGGTGATGCCCAGCCCGAGCGGCGGCTGCAGCAGGCTGAACAGTGCCAGCGACGGCACGGTCAGCAGCGCGGAGGAGACCAGCAGCGCGGTCTCCTGGGTGCCTGCCCGGATCCGCTTGGACCAGGACGGTGGCGTCAGCTGGTTGGTGTGCAGCACCAGTGCCAGCCCCACGGCGATCACGGCGGCGATCCCCTCCGAGTACAGGACGAGCAGGAAATGACTCTGCGCGAAGAACTGCACATCTGCCGAGTTGGTCGACAGGTACTGGAGGATGTCGCCCATCCGCCACGCCCCTTCCCCGGTTGCGTCACCCGGATGTGTCTCCAGCGCCGCGATGTCCGAGGGACGTTAGCCCCGTCCGGCTGGTTCGTCGGGCTGGAGCACGAGTGGGTGGCACCGGCGGTCCGGCGGTCCGGCCGCCCTGCGCTCCGGTCCGGATCCCGGAATGGGCCGGTCACAGCCCGGACCCGGTCGCTCGACCGTCCTCCGCGGTGCTGGAAGGGCGGCCGACGACGAGACCGGATCGTGACCTCACGCTCGTTGTGGTTCTCTTTCGGCCGCACCTTTTCGTGGAAGATCCCCGGTACATCGTGTACCTCGCCCTGTGGCGGACACGGTCGCCGTCGGGGTGTGCGCCGGACTAGGTTCGGTGACAGCACGCCGCCTCACCCCGCGCGGGTCCGCGCGCCGTCGTGTTCGTCTTCTCGCCGTCCGGGAGCCCGCATGGCCAAGCCCGTCCTCATGACCGTCGACGACGATCCCGGCGTCAGCCGGTCCGTCGCGCGGGACCTGCGCCGCCGCTACGGCGAGGAGTTCCGGGTCGTCCGTGCCGAGTCCGGCCACGACGCGCTCGACGCGCTGCGGGAGCTGGCACTGCGCGGCGAGCCGGTGGCGGCGATCCTCGCCGACTACCGGATGCCGGAGATGAACGGCATCGACTTCCTCGAGGCGGCGATGGACATCGCCCCGCACGCCCGTCGCGCCCTGCTCACCGCCTACGCCGACACCGACGCCGCGATCCGCGCCATCAACGTCGTGGACGTCGACCACTACCTGCTCAAGCCGTGGGACCCACCGGAGGAGAAGCTCTACCCGGTGATCGACGCGCTCGTCGAGACGTGGCGCGCGGTGGGCGTGCGGCCCGTCGAGGAGACGCGGCTGGTGGGGCACCGCTGGTCGGCGGAGTCGTTCGGTGCCCGCGACTTCCTGGCCCGCAACTCCGTGCCCTACCGCTGGTACTCCATCGACGAGCCGGAGGGCGCGCGGCTGCTGGAGGCCGCGGGCGCGGGGCCCGACGACGTGCCGCTGCTGATCACCACCGACGGCACGGTGCTGCGCAACCCGTCCGAGTCGGAGATCGCCGGCGCGGTCGGTCTCAGCACCGACCCGGCCATCGACTTCTACGACCTGATCGTCATCGGCGGCGGCCCGGCCGGGCTGGGCTCGGCGGTCTACGGCGCGTCGGAGGGGCTGCGCACCGTCCTCGTCGAGCGGCAGGCCACCGGCGGGCAGGCCGGGCAGAGCTCACGCATCGAGAACTACCTCGGCTTCCCCGACGGCGTGTCCGGCGCCCAGCTCACCGATCGCGCGCGGCGGCAGGCCGCCAAGTTCGGCGCCGAGGTGCTCACCGCGCGCGACGTCCTCGGGCTGGAGGCGCGGGGCTCGGCGCGCGTCGTCAGGTTCGGCGACGGCAGCGAGATCGCGGCGCACGCGGTGGTGCTGGCCACCGGCGTCTCCTACCGCAGCCTGGATGCGCCGGGCGTCACCGAGCTGACCGGCCGCGGCGTCTACTACGGCTCCGCGGCCACCGAGGCCCCCGCGTGTGCTGGTCAGCACGTCTACATCGTCGGCGGAGCCAACTCCGCCGGGCAGGCCGCGGTGTTCTTCTCCCGTCACGCCGACACCGTCACGGTGCTGGTGCGCGGCTCGGGCCTGGAGGCCTCGATGTCCACCTACCTGATCAAGCAGCTCGACGCCATCGACAACGTGAACGTGCGCACCGGCACCGAGGTGGCCCAGGCCTGCGGCGACGGGCACCTGCAGTGGCTCGTGCTCTCCGACCGTGCCAGCGGCGAGAAGCAGGAGGTGGAGGCCGGGTCGATGTTCGTGTTCATCGGCGCCGCTCCGCGCACCGACTGGCTCGACGGCGTGCTGGTTCGCGACGACCGCGGGTTCGTGCCCACCGGGCCCGACCTCGTGGTCGGCGGCGAGCGGCCATCGGGATGGCCGCTCGACCGCGACCCCTACCACCTGGAGTCGAGCGTTCCGGGGGTGTTCGTGGCGGGGGACGTGCGGGCCGAGTCGGTGAAGCGCGTGGCGTCGGCGGTCGGCGAGGGTGCGATGGCGGTGACGCTGGTGCACCGGTACCTGGCGGACCAGTGAGCGAGCGTGTGAGCGAACCGTCGGCGTTGAGCGGGCAGGCTCTCCCCGAGCACCTCCCGCCGGAACAGCTGCGCGAGCTGTTCCTCTTCGCCGACCTGTCCGACGAGCAGCTGGCCTGGGTGGGTGAGCACGCCGACGTCGTCGAGGTGCCCGCGGGGGAGGACATCGTCACCGAGGGGACGCCGGCGAAGTGCTTCCACGTGCTGCTCACCGGCACCGTCGCGATGAGCCGGGTCATCGGCGGCGACGCGGTGGAGACCACCCGCACCGACCAGCCCGGCGTCTACTTCGGGGCCGTGCAGTTCTACCTGGAGGACGAGTCGGCGCGCGACTACCCGGCCTCGGTCCGGGCGATCACCGACAGCGTCGTGCTGGCGCTGCCCGCGCGCGAGTTCGCCGACGAGTTCGCCCGCTGGTACCCGATGGCCGTCCATCTGCTGGAGGGGATGCTGCTGGGGATGCGCAAGACCAACTCGCAGGTCGCCGAGCGGGAGCGGCTGCTGGCCCTTGGCAAGCTCTCGGCCGGGCTCACCCACGAGCTCAACAACCCGGCGGCCGCCGCAGGCCGCGCCGCCGACGCGCTGCGCGACCGCGTGACGGGCATGCGCAACAAGCTCGCGATGATCGCCTCGGGCAAGCTCGCCGGCGCGCAGCTGCAGAAGCTGGTGATGGCGCAGGACGACTTCGTCAAGAAGGTGCGCCACGCGCCGGATCTCTCCCCGATGCAGGCCTCCGACCTGGAGGACGAGGTCGGCGACTGGCTCGACGAGCACGGGGTCTCCGGCGGCTGGGACCTGGCGCCGGTGTTCGTCGCGGGCGGGCTGCGCGTCGACGACATGGAGGCCGTGCTCGCCACCGCGGGCCCCGACACGTTCGAGGGCGCCGTCCGCTGGCTGGCCTACACCGTGGAGACCGAGAGCCTGCTGCGCGAGATCCTCGACGCCACCGCCCGCATCTCCGACCTCGTCGGCGCGGCCAAGCAGTACTCCCAGATGGATCGGGCGCCCTACCGCTGGATCGACGTCCACGAGGGGCTCGAGGCCACGCTGGTGATGTTCGGGCGGAAGCTGGGGGAGGAGAGCGGCATCGGCATCGTCCGCGACTACGACCGCACCCTGCCCCAGGTGCCCGCGTACGCCGCCGAGCTCAACCAGGTGTGGACCAACCTGATCGACAACGCCATCGACGCCATGACGGCGGCGGACGGGGCCGCCTCGGGCACCCTGACCGTCCGCACCGCCCGCGTGGACGACCGGCTGCTCGTCGAGATCGGCGACACGGGCCCCGGTATCGCGCCCGAGGTCCGGCGCCGGATCTTCGAGCCGTTCTTCACCACCAAGGCCGTCGGCCACGGCACGGGGCTGGGCCTCGACGTCACCTATCGCGTGGTGGTCAACCGGCACCACGGCGACGTGGTGGTGGAGTCCGAGCCGGGTGACACCCGGTTCCGGGTGTTCCTGCCGCTCACGGAGGAGCCCGGCCCCGCGTGATCACGCCGTCGGCGCGAGACAGGACGCGCACAGGGCAAGGCCCCGCTCCCGGATCGTGATCACGCCCGCCACGTTGAGCCCTGCTCGCCCCCAGCAGCAGCCCGCCCGGCTCCGTACGGTTCAGCGGAACGCCAGTTTCATGATGTCGAAGGAGCTTCCGTGCAGACCCTCCGTCTCGCCGACGACCTCGTCCTCACCCGCATGGGCTACGGCGCCATGCAGCTCGCCGGTCCCGGTGTATGGGGGCCGCCGCGCGACCATGACGCCGCGGTGGCCGTGCTACGCGAGGTGGTCGAGCTCGGCCTCACCCACATCGACACCAGCGACTACTACGGCCCGCACACCGTCAACGCGCTGATCCGGGAGGCCCTGCACCCCTATCCGGAGGACCTGCGGCTCGTCACCAAGGTCGGGGCGAGGCGCGCTCCGGACAAGTCGTGGCCCTCTGCGCTGTCCCGCGAGGATCTGATCAGTGCGGTCGACGACAACCTCCGCAACCTCGGCGTCGAGGCCATGGACGTCGTCAACCTGCGCGTCGGCGGCCAGCACGGGCCCGAGGAGACCTCGATCGCCGAGCCGTTCGGCGTGCTGGCCGAGCTGAAGGTGGCGGGCAAGATCCGCCACCTCGGCGTCAGCAACGTGACGTCCGCACAGCTCGCCGAGGCGCACACGATCGCGCCGGTGGTGTGCGTGCAGAACATGTACAACATCGCCCAGCGGGGGGACGACGCGCTGGTGAACCACTGCGTCGCCGAGGGGATCGGGTTCACGCCGTTCTTCCCGCTCGGCGGCTTCTCCCCATTGCAGTCCGGCGTGCTGGACGACTGCGCGAAGCGCCTGGGCGCCACCCCGTTCCAGGTGGCGCTGGCCTGGCTGTTGCACCGCTCGCCGACGATGCTGCTGATCCCCGGCACGTCGTCGCCTGTGCACCTGCGCGACAACGTCGCCGCCGCGTCGCTGGAGCTGCCCGCCGACGTGCTCGCCGACCTCGACGCGATCGGCTGAGGAGGGTCAGGCGACCGCGGCGGCGATCCGGTCCAGCGTCCCGGCGAGCTGCTCCTGCGAGACCAACGGGAACATCTCTAGGAACTTCGGGTCCTTGACGCTCATCCACTCGTAGGTCTGGGTGACCTCGGTGCCGCCCTCGACCTCGTGCAGGTCGTAGGTGTAGGTGTGGCCGCTGGCGTCCATGTCGCCGAGCTTCTCGGCGAGGTCGCAGGAGGGATCCAGCGCCGGCGCCCAGCCGATGCGCGCGTCGGGCACGTACGCGGTCACGGTGTTGATCATCCGGTAGTCGCCCATGGCGGCCTGGTTCATGTTCATGGCGAAGATCTGGCCGATCCCCTTGATCGGCGGGGCGTCGCCCGCGACGCCACGGATCATCCCGGCGCCGTCGAGCTCCTGGTGCCGGTTCGGGTCGGCGAGCAGCGCGAAGATGACGTCCGCGGGCGCGTCGATGACCTTGCTGGCCTGCAGCTTCCTGCTGGTGTCCATGTTGTCTCCAGTGTGATCGCTTTCACGTCCGAACGGCGTACCCGCTCGGCCGGACGGATCAAACCAACACGTAGCCGCCGTCGACGGTGACGATCGATCCCGTCGCGTACCGGGACGTCATGAGGTAGAGGTACGACTCGGCCACCTCGCGGGCGTCGGCGACCCGTCCGAGCGGCAGCGCCTTCGCCGTCTCCGCGTACATGGCCTCGCGGTCCGCCTCGGGGATCGGCGACCACAGCGGCGAGCGCACCATCCCGGGCGACACGGCGTTGACGCGCAGCGGCGCCAGCTCCACGGCCAGGGCCCGGGCCAGCGAGTTCACGGCGCCGCAGACGCTCGCTGCCACCGACCAGCCCGGACCGGGGCGGTCGGCCGCCACTCCGGTGGTGAGCACGATCGAGCCGCCCGGCCGGATCCGCCCCGCGCCCGCGCTGACGGCGTTCAGCGCGCCGAAGTACCGCAGCCCGAAGGCGGCGCGCGCGGCGTCGAGGTCCATCGCGTCGACGGTGAGCAGGGTCAGCGCCTCGCCCGCGGTGAAGACGAGGTGGTCGATTGCGCCGACGCGGTCGAACAGGGCGGTGACGGCGGCCGGGTCGGCGAGGTCGGCGACCTCGCCCGTCACGCCGGCGGGCAGCTCGGCGAGCGCGCGCTCGACGCTCGCCGTTCGGCTCGACGCCACGGTCACCGTGGCACCGTGCTCGGCGGCCAGTGCCGCCACCGCCAGTCCGATGCCCGAGGTGCCGCCGAGGACGAGGACATGCTCTCCTGTGAGGGTCATGCGTCCACGGTGCACACCAGCATCGTCGCAGGTCCAAGACCTGATCCGGCGTCTGTCATACCCTGGGGGCATGGATCTGGACCTGCGGAAGCTGCGCTACTTCGTCGCGGTCGCCGAGGAGCTGCACTTCGGTCGCGCGGCTGTGCGTCTGCACATCGCGCAGCCGGCGCTGTCGCGGCAGATCAAGGCGTTCGAGGCCGAGCTGCACGTGGAGCTGTTCGAGCGTTCGCGGCGCTCCACCACGCTCACCGACGCCGGCCGCCGGCTGCTCGACGGCGCCGGGCCGCTGCTCGCGTCGGCCGTCGCGCTGCAGCGTCGGGTGCGGCGGGACACGGCGACGCTGACCGTCGGGTTCATGCCCGGCCTCACCGTCACCGCCGCGGTGCGGGCGCTGACGGACCGGCACCCGGACCTGTCGGTCGACCTCGTCCGCACCACCTGGGACGACCAGGTCGAGGTCCTGTACGACGGCCGCGTCGACGTCGGGTTGGTGCGGCTGCCGATCCCGCAGCGGGGGCTGGTGGTGCGGCCCCTGTTCACCGAGCCCCGCGTGGTGGCGCTGTCCGCCGAGCACCCGCTGGCCGGCAAGGAGTCCGTCCGCATCCACGACCTGGCCGACGACCACCTCCTGCAGGACCCGGACGCGGTGCCCGAGTGGCGCGACGTCGCCGTCGAGCTGCGGGAGGGCACCGCCGCCGCGGTGCCGGCGTTCGCGAGCATCGAGGAGAAGCTCGAGCACGTGGCCGCCGGGCGGGGGATCGCCGTCGTCCCGCTGTCCGCGGCCGGGTACTACCGGCGCCCGGACGTCGTCGCGGTGCCCGTGGAGGACCTGGGCCCGAACCAGGTATGCGTCGCGTGGGCGAAGGACAACCGCTCGCCGTGGATCGCGGAGTTCGCCGAGCTGGCCGCGACCGACGGCCCCGGCCTCGACGGGCCCATCAGGTGTCCCTCGCGCTGATCATGGCGGCTGCCGTTGCCGCGTCACCGCGTGCCGCGAGTCCTGCGATCACCCCGTCGACGTCGGCCTCCGGGCGGTTCTGGCTCATCTTCACCTTCGCCTCGATCCGGCTGATCACCAGTTCGACGCCGACGATTGCGCGCAGCTGACCGGCGACGAACGCGGGCGGCGCGTCGTCCACCGACCACGGCGAGGGCTCCGCCGCCTCGTGGAGGTCGGTCAGGCGGCGGACCAGCGCGTCGAGCCACTCGACGTCGTCGTGGATCCGCAGCTCGCCGTACACGTGCGCGGTGAGGTAGTTCCAGGTGGGGACGACGCGCCCGTGCTCCGCCGCCGACGCGTAGAAGCCGGGGGAGACGTACGCGTCGGGACCGTGGACGATCACCAGCGCCTCGCCGGTGACGGGCCTGCTCCACTGGTCGTTGCCGCGGGCGACGTGCCCGAGCAGCGTGCCGTGCTCCCCGGTGTCGGCGTCGTGGACGAACGGCAGGAACGTTGCCACGAGCCCCTCCGGCGTCATCGTGACCATGTCGGCGGCCTGCGGGCGGGCGAGCAGCTCACGGACCGCGTCGTCGTCGGCCGCGAAGTGCGTGGGGACGTACACGGAATCTCCCTAGGAGGGCTGGATGAGGTCCCACCGGTTGCCGTACGGGTCGGCGAACACCACCACCGTGCCGTACGGCTCGTGGCGTGGTTCCTCGGTGAACGCGACGCCCGCGTCCAGCATGCGCGCGTGGTCGGCGTCGAAGTCGGCGGTGGTGAGGAACAGCGCCACGTGGCCGCCGGTCTGGTCGCCGATCCGGGTCTGCTGGGCGTCGCCGTCGGCGCGGGCGAGCAGCAGCCGGGTGCCGCGTCCGCTCGGCGGCCCGGCCACCACCCACCGTTTCCGGTCGCCCAGGTCCGTGTCCTCCACCAGCGCGAACCCCAGCACGTCGACGTAGAAGGCGATCGCGTCGTCGTAGTCGGGCACCAGGAGGGTGACGAGCCCGATCTCCTGCGCCGGCCGTGCGGAACGGGTGGTGTTGTCCCAGCCCCAGGTCGAGCGGCGGGCACGGTCGGGCAGGGCGATCCGGCCGCACGCCCACAGCAGCGTGGTCCACGGGTCGCCGACGGGCTCCACCTCGGGCAGGAGCCGGGCCAGTACCCGGGCGCAGAGGCCGGGGTCGGGCGTCCACGGCACGCCGAGGCCCTGGGCGACGTCGCGCGTGTGCACGAGCGTCTCCAGCACGCCCATCGCGGCGGACGCCTCGGGGTCGGCGCCACCGAACGTGTGCCGCGCGCGCACCGCCGGCGGCGTCACACGCACCATGGCCGCCAGCAGCGCGCCCGACGCGACGAGGACCGCGAACAGCCCCTCCGGGCCGGCAGCGGGGTCCGAGCGGATCGTGTTCGCCTCCTCGCCCGGCTTGCGCGGTTCCGCCTCGATCGGGAGGTACTCCGGGTGGCCGGGAGAGCCCAGCTCGACGGCGTAGTAGAAGAGGTCGTCGGCGATGTGCTCGGCGGTGACCCAGCAGCTCCACTCGAGGTCGCCCGCGGGCACGCTCCAGTCACCACCCGCCCCCGGACGCAGCGCGACGACGGCGTCGCGGACGACGGAGACCACGTCGTCGGCGGTGACGGGGCCGGGATGGTCGAGCATGCCCGGACCCTAGAGGACGGGGAGGGGGTGGGCGCCCTCCGACGGCTCCGCTGCTCTGACCTCCGGGTCCTCGTGCCCGCCCGCCGCGAACGCCTCGCGCACCGCGGTGGTCACCTCGTCCACCCGGTCGGTCGGGGCCAGCGCGATGGCCGACCCGCCGAAGCCGCCGCCGGTCATGCGCGCCCCGAGGGCACCGGCCCCCCGGGCCGCCTGGCAGGCCAGGTCCAGCTCGAGGCAGGACACCTCGAAATCCAGCGCGAGCGACTGGTGCGACGCGTCGAGGAGCGGGCCGACGTCGCGCAGCCGCCCGTCGTCGAGCAACGCCACCACCTCCCGCACGCGCTGGATCTCGGTGACGATGTGCCGCGCACGACGCAGCAGGTCGCCGTCGAGCGCCTCCAGCTCACGCAGCGTGGCCTCGCGCAGGCTGGCCAGGCCCAGCGTGGCCGCGGATTTCTCCACCGCCGCCCGGCGCTCCCCGTACCGGCCGTCGGCCAGGCGGTGGCGCACGCGGGTGTCGATCACCAGCAGGCACAGCCCGTCGTCGGCGGGGGCGAAGGGCACCTGCCGGGTGGAGCCGTCGCGGGTGTCGAGCAGCAGCGCGTGGCCGGCCGTGGCCAGCAGCGACGCGGCCTGGTCCATGCCGCCCGTCCGCGCGCCCACCACGTCGTTCTCGGCCCTCACGCAGGCGGCTGCGAGGTCGCGGCGGTCCAGGCCGAGGCCGTACAGCGTGTCGACGGCCAGCGCCGTGGCGCACTCCAGCGCCGCGGACGACGAGAGCCCCGCGCCCAGCGGCACGGTATCGGCGACCAGCAGGTCCACCCCGCCGACGCGGTGCCCGGCCTCGCGCAGCGCCCACAGCACGCCGGCGGCATACCCGGCCCAGCCGCCGGGGGAGCCGGGGCCGATGTCGCCCAGTGAGCCGTCGAAGCCGTCGGCCTCGGCGCGGCTGCGCACCCGCACGCGGTCGTCGGGCCGCGCGGCGACCTCCACCACCGTCCGCTCCGCGATCGCGAACGGCAGGCAGAGTCCCTGCGCGTAGTCGACGTGCTCACCGATCAGGTTGACCCGGCCCGGCGCGGCCCAGCGTCCGTCCGGCTCCCGGCCGAAGTGGTCGAAGAAGGTCATACGGCTCCGCGCAGCCTCTCCGCGATCGTCTCCGGCGCGGCGTCGTTCACCCACGCGGCCATGCCCGACTCCGAGCCCGCGAGGTACTTGAGCTTGCCGGGCGCCCGGCGCAGCGAGAACAGCTGCAGGTGCAGGCGGGTGAGGTCGCGACCGGTGTGGACGGGCGCCTGGTGCCAGCCGGAGATGTAGGGCAGGTCGCCCGGCTCCCCGAAGTAGCGGTTGAGGCGGCCCAGCAGGTCCCGGTAGAGGACGGCGAGCTCGGCCCGTTCCTCCTCGTGGAGCGCCGCGATGTCGGGCACCGCGCGGTGCGGTACGAGGTGCGCCTCCACCGGCCAGCGCGCGGCGGCGGGCACGAACGCCGTCCAGTGCTCCCCGTCGAGGACGACGCGGGTGCCGGCCTTGCGCTCGGCGTCGAGCACGTCACCCATGAGGTCGCGGCCGGTGCGCTGGCGGTGCGCGCCGGCGCGGGTGATCAGCGACGCGGTGCGCGGCGTCACGAACGGGTAGGCGTAGATCTGGCCGTGGGGGTGATCGAGCGTCACCCCGATCTCCTTGCCGCGGTTCTCGAACGGGAAGACCTGCTCGACCCCGGGCATGGCCGACAGCGCCGCGGTGCGGTCCGCCCACGCCTCGATGACGGTGCGCACGCGGCTCTCGGTGAGCGCGGCGAACGACGACGAGTGGTCGCTCGTGAAGCAGACCACCTCGCAGCGTCCGGTGGCCGGCCGCTGCGGCCACAGCGCCATGCCGTCGACGTTCGGCTCGACCTGGGTCGTGGTCTGCGCGAACGAGGGGAAGCGGTTCTCGAACACCACCACGTCGTAGTCCGGCGCCGGGATCTCCGACGGCTCCCGCCCCGGCTGCGTGGGGCACAGCGGGCAGTGGTCGGCGGGCGGGAGGAACGTGCGGTCCATGCGGTGCGCGGCGATCGTCACCCACTCGCCGGTGAGCACGTCGAAGCGCATGGTGGAGCCGTGCTCGACGACGGGCAGGTCCCGAGTGTCCGGCAGCACCTCGCGCCCCACCGTGGCGTCGTCGAAGTAGAAGAGCTCCCGGCCGTCGGCCATCCGGGCCTGGATGCGGCGGACATCCGGACGCGGCGCTGATAGCTCGCTCACGCCGCCAGCACCACCCGTCCGCAGCTGCTCTCCAGGATCCTCCGCGCGTCCGGCTCCAGGCCGTCGTCGCTCACCACCACGTCCACCTCTGCGAGGGTTGCGATCGTGCTCAACCCCACCACCCCCCACTTCGACTTGTCGGCCACCACGGCGACCCGCCGCGCGCTGGACACCAACGCCCTGTTCGTCTCGGCCTCCACCAGGTTCGGCGTGGTGAAACCCGCCTCGGCGTCCATGCCGTGCACCCCCATCAGCAGCCAGTCCACGTGCAGCCGGCGCAGCGCGCTGACCGCGATCGGCCCCACCAGCGCGTCGGACGGCGTGCGCTCCCCGCCGGTGAGCACCACCGTCAGGTCGTCGCGGCCGGCGTCGTGGAGCACCTCGGCCACCCGCAGCGAGTTGGTGACGACGGTCAGCCGCGGCACCCCGAGCAGCGCCGTGGCCACCGCGTGCGTGGTGGTGCCCGCCGAGAGCGCCACCGAGGCGCCGGGCTCGATGAGGTTCGCCGCGGCCGCCGCGATGGCCTGCTTGGCCGCCGTGTGCAGGCCCGACTTCGCCGCGAACCCCGGCTCGTCCACGCTGCTGCCGGCCGCCGTCGCGCCGCCGTGCACGCGCGTGACGAGGCCGCGGCCGGCGAGGACGTCGATGTCGCGGCGGATGGTCATGTCGGACACGCCGAGCCGCTCGACCAGTTCGGAAACCCGCGCACCGCCGGTGGTGCGCACCTCGTCGAGGATCAGCTCCTGGCGCTGGCGGGCGAGCATCAGGTCCCTTCCTGTATCACGGCGGCCCGGATGACGGCGGCACAGCCGGCCGCTACCGAAACGCTACCGGCGACGGCGGTGCCACTGATGAGTTCGGTACCCGTGACGGGCACCACTGCCTCGGTGCTCGACCGGTTCAGCACGAACACGTACTTCCCGCGCCGCACGACCTCCACACCGTCGGAGCCCGTCCGGGTGACGCCGGCCTCGTCCAGGACGCGCTCGGCCAGTGCCGCCGTCGCGGCCTCGTCGAGGCGCGTGGCGATGTACCAGGCCGTCCCGTTCCTCGTGACGGCCGGCGTGCCGGGCAGCGGCCCGTCGGTGTAGCTCGCGACGACCTCGGCGCCGGCCGTGGTGAGCAGCTCGGTCCACAGGTCGGCCGTGCCGCCGTCGTCGAGCGTGACAGTGGCCCCGGGTGCCAGCGGCGCGAACTCCTCCGACCGCACGCCCAACAGCTCCCGGAACGCGCCCGGGTAGCCGCCGAGGCGGATGTGGTCGCATGTGTCGACGATCCCCGAGAAGTACGTGACGAGTACGTGCCCGCCGCGGGCCACCACCTCGGCGAGAGCGGGCGCCAGGGTGTCATCGACGAGGTAGAGCGTCGGGACCACGACGACCTTGTACCCCGAGAGATCCGCCGACGGCGACACGACGTCGGCCGTGGCACCCGCGTCCGTGACGGCCTTGTGCCAGCGGTGCACGGCGTCGACGTAGCGCACCTCCGCGCTCGGGTGCGAGCCGAGGTCGCAGGCCCACCAGGCGTTCCAGTCCCACAGCAGGGCGACGTCGGCCACCACGTGGGAGCCCGCCACCTCGCCGATGGCCGTGAGCGCCGCGCCCAGCTCGACGACCTCGCGGAACTTCATCGAGTCACGGCCCGCGTGGGGCACGAGCGCGGAGTGGAACTTCTCGCCGCCCGCGCGGGAGGCCCGCCACTGGAAGAACGCGACGGCGTCGGCCCCTCGGGCCACGTGGCGCAGCGAGTCGAGGAGCAGCTCGCCGGGCCGCTTGGCGATGTTCACGGGCTGCCAGTTCACCGCCGAGGTGGCCGACTCCATGAGCAGCCACGGCGCCCCGCCGGCGACACCCCGCGTCAGGTCGTCGGTGAAGGCCTGCTCGGCGTGGACGTGCGGGAGGCGGTGGTCGAGGTAGTGGTCCTGCGCGATGACGTCCATGTCGGGCGCCCACGAGAAGTAGTCCTGCTCGGACTGGTGCGAGCTGATGATGAAGTTCGTGGTGACGGGCACGCTCGGGCAGATGTCGCGCAGCACGTCGCGCTCGGCGCGGTGGTAGTCGAGCAGCTCGTCGGAGCAGAAGCGGGCGAAGTCGAGCTGGTGGGTAGGGTTCGGCACCGCCGGCGTGATCCGCGGGGGCAGCACCTCGTCGAAGCTCGCGTAGTGCTGGCTCCAGAAGGCCGTGCCCCACGTGTCGTTGAGCTTCTCGACGTCTCCGTAGCGGTCGGCCAGCCAGGCCCGGAACGCCGCCGCGCTGACGTCACACCAGCACCTGCCGTTGTGACAGCCCAGCTCGTTGGACACGTGCCACAGCCGGACGGCCGGGTGCTCGCCGTAGCGGCGCGCCATCTCGGCGACGAGCCGCAGCGCGTGCTCGCGGAACACCGGCGAGCTCGGGCACCACGACTGGCGGCTGCCCGGCCACAGCGTGTGCCCGAACTCGTCGACGGTGAGCATCTCCGGGTGCGCGGCGGTGAGCCACGGCGGCGGGGCGGCCGTCGCCGTGGCCATGTCGACGGCGATCCCGCCCTCGTGGAGCAGGCCGAGGATCTCGTCGAACCAGCCGAAGTCGAACCGGCCGGGCTCGGGCTCCAGCAGCGCCCAGCTGAACACCCCGAGCGTCACGAACCCGACGCCGGCCTCCTGCATCAGCGCGATGTCCTCGGGCCAGACCGAGCGCGGCCACTGCTCGGGGTTGTAGTCGCAGCCGAGTGCGATGCCGTCGAAGGGGAAGGAGGTCATCCCTTTGTCGCTCCCAACGTGAGACCCGAGACGAACTGGCGCTGCAGTGCGAAGAAGATGATCAGGACCGGCAGCATGACCAGCACCGACCCGGCCGAGAGCAGGTTGTAGTCGGTGAAGAACTGACCCTGCAGGTTGTTCAGCGAGCTCGTGACCGGGAACTTGTCACCGCGCTGCAGCAGCACGGTGGCCCAGAAGAACTCGTTGTAGACCCACGTGACCTGCAGCGTCGCCAGCGCGGCCAGCGGCGGCCGGCACAGCGGCAGTGTGAGCTGGAAGAACTGGCGCAGGACGCTCGCACCGTCCACCCGTGCCGACTCGTAGATCTCGTTCGGGATCGTCTTCATGTAGTTGCTCAGCACGAACGTGCAGAAGCCGAGCTGGAAGGCGATGTTCATGAGGATCACGCCGATCGGCGTGTTGAGCAGGGTGCCCGAGTCGCTGAGCCAGAACGGCACCTCGATGCTGCGGAACATCCGGTACACGGGGATCAGCAGCGCCTGCGGCGGCAGCAGGTTCGCGGCGAGGAACACGCCCAGCAGCGTCAGGTTGAGCTTGAAGCTGAAGCGCGAGAGCACGAACCCCATGCAGCACGACAGGAACAGCGTGATGATCACGGCCGGGGCGGTGATCACCAGCGAGTTCCAGAAGTGGATGCCGAAGTCGCCCTGTGTCCACGCGTTCGCGTAGTTCTTCAGCGTGAACCCGCCGAACGACACGTAGCCGTGCTGCGCGGTGTAGGAGTAGTCGCGGAACGAGTTGAGCAGCGCCCACATGATGGGGAAGAGCCACGCGAGCGAGACGGCCCACAGGAAGACGTGCAGCACGATCCGCGGGGGCTTCGGAAAGTTCCGCTTGCCGGCGAGCGGTTGGGCGGCCGGCCTTTCCGCCACGGTCGCGATGCCGCCTCCGCGGGAGGAACGTGCGCCGGCGGTGGTCATTTCTGCTTCTCCTCGCGCATCACGATCGTCAGGTAGATGATCACGAACACCGAGCTGATCAGGAGCATGATCGTGGCCATCGCGGAGCCGAAGCCGATCCGGCTGGCCTCGCCCACCACGTTCTGCGTCACGAGCGTGGCGATGGTCTCCAGCCCGTTGCGCCCCTTGTTGATCACCCAGACCAGGTCGAACGCGCGCAGCGCCTCGATCACCGTGATGACGAGGACGATGACGTTGATCGGCCGCATCACCGGGAAGACGACCCGGAAGAACGCCTGCCGCTCGTTCGCGCCGTCGATCATGGCGGCCTCGCGCAGCGACGGGTCCACGGCCTTCAGCCCGGCCAGGTAGAGCAGCATGATGTAGCCGACGTGCTTCCAGCTCGCGGCCACCAGCGCCGCCCACAGGTTGTACCTCGGGTCGCCGTACCAGTCCACCTGCGTGCCCAGCACCGCGTTGAGCAGGCCCTGGTCGCGCGAGTAGATGAGCTGCCACACGAACCCGACCAGCGCCAGGCTCAGCACCACCGGCAGGTAGATCGCCGTCTGGTAGAAGCGGCTGAAGCGGATCTCCTTGTCCAGCAGCACGGCCAGGAACATCCCGACCGGCGTGGCCACGAGGAACAGCGCGGCCAGCCAGATCAGGTTGTGCTGCAGCGCCGGCCAGAACGGCGGGTAGTTCGTGGTGACGTTGACGTAGTTGGTGGCGCCGACGCCCTGGATCGAGCTGATCGAGCCGATGCCGTTCCAGTTGGTGAACGACAGCGCCACCGTGGCGAGCGCCGGGAACCAGACAAGCACGAGGATGAGCAGCGTCGGGACCGCCACCATGATCGAGACGACGACGAGGTCGGCGCGCGTCAGCTTGCGCACCCGCTGGTTGCGGGGCCGTTCGTTCCGTGCCGGAGCCGGTTCTGCTCTCTCGTCCGCTCGTCGCGGCTGCGGGGCGATCTCCTGTGCAGTCATGTCCGGCGCCCCATCAGCTGGTGAAGATGGACTTCTTCTGGCTCTCGATGCTCTTCGTCAGCCCGTCGATGTCGTTCGGATTGCCGATGAACTGCTGGATGGCCGGGATCATCACCGTCGAGGCGAAGTCGGGGCGGGTGTCGCGGTCCATGAACTGCGAGATCGACTTGGCGCTCGAGATGTACTCGACGGCCTTCTTCTGCAGCTTCGTGTACTTCGCGGTGTCGGCACTCGAGTTCGTGCCGATGACGGTGGAGTCGGACTCCAGGTAGGTGTTCTCGGCCGGGCCCGTGGCGAGGTAGCCGAGGAACTTCTTGGCCGCCGCCTCGTTCTTGGGGCGCGCCGCCATCATGAAGCCGTCGATCGGGGCCTCGACGGCGTCCGTGCCGACGGTGGTGTCGATCTCCGGGAAGCCGAAGAAGTCCAGGTCGTCGAGGTCGGCGCCCGGGGTGAACTGCTGGCCGAGGAACATGCCGAGGATGTACGTGCCCGCCTTCTTCTGCTGCAGCGTCTGTGCGGCCTCCTGCCAGGTGCGGCCGAGGGAGGCGGGCTGGTGGAACGGCAGCAGCCGTTTCCAGGTGTCGAACACGTTCTTGACCTGCGGGGAGTCCCAGGCCTGCTTGCCGGCCATCAGGTCGATGTGGAACCGGTAGCCGTTGATCCGCAGGTTGAGCTGGTCGAACGTGCCCATCGCGGGCCAGCCGTCCTTGTCGCCGAAGGCGATCGGGGTGAGGCCGTCCTTCTGCATCCGGGTGTTCAGGGCGACGAACTCGTCGAGCGTCTTCGGGACCGTGTAGCCCTTGGCCGCGAACACGCTGGGCCGGTAGTAGACGGCCCACGGGTAGTAGTCGAACGGCACGAAGTACTGCTTGCCGTCGTCGGCGGTGGACGCCTGCTTCTGCGCGTCGGTCATGCCGTTGATGCCCGACCACACGTCGCTGATGTCGCCGACGAGGCCCTGCTGGGCGAAGAACCGCATGCGGTAGCCCGCGAACCACGTGAACACGTCGTCGGGCTGGCCCTGGAGGTAGTTGTTGATGTTCTCCTGGAACGTGTTGTGGTCGATCGTGTTCGTCGTGATCTGGACGGCCGGGTCGTTGAATCCCTTGACGAGGGACTCGTAGGCCTTCTTCGGCACCGCGTCGGACTGGTTGGACCCGAATGACAGCGCGCCGCTCGCGTTGGCGACGTCGGTCGCGCCGGTGCTCCCGCCCGATCCGCAGGCCGCCAGCAGTCCGGTGGCCCCGAGCAGGCCGGCGCCGGTCATGGCGCCCTTGAGCAGCGAACGTCGGCCGATACGGGTGGCCGCCACCGAGGTGGGCGTCAGGCCCGCCAGATACTGGGCCTCGGACGAGGGTCGGGACATGTCGCCTCCATTGGTGATCAGTCAGGACCGGCGGTCGAGATCGTGGTGTGACCGCGAGGTGAAGGAACGATGGCGTACGGCCCCGAAAGAGTCAATGCTTTCCAACAACGTCGAACAGGAGAGTCGCGCACATGCAAACAAGTTCCAACACCCCCGCGGTCGTGCTCCGATCCGGGGGCACCGCCGTGCTGGTCGATGTCGCCGGCCCCGGACTGCCGCGCGTCCTCCACTGGGGCGCTGACCTCGACCTCCCCGCCCGGTCACTCCCTGCCGTCGTCGACGCGCTGGAGCCCGGTGTCCCGCGCGGCGCGCTCGACGCTCCGTGGCCGCTGACGGTGCTGCCCGGCGCGGCTGACGGCTGGCCCGGCCGGGCGACCGTCCGCGGTCACCGCCGCGGGGAGACATCCGTTGGGGCGGCGGCTTTCCCGCGCTGGACGACGACGTCGGTGGCGGCGTCCACCGACGCGGTGCGGGTAGTCGCAGGCGACACCGGTCTCGGGCTGGAACTGACTTGCGCGCTGGTGCTGGAGCCCTCGGGTGTACTCGTCGTTGAAGTCACGCTGAGTAACAGCGGGGAGGGCGAGTACGTCCTCGACGGCATCACCCCGGTGTTGCCCGTGCCGCCCCGCGCGCGCGAGATGCTCGACCTCGCCGGTCGCTGGGGCCGCGAGCACTCGCCCCAGCGCTCACCCCTGAATGTCGGAATCCGTGCGCGCGAGTCCTGGCGCGGCCGACCCGGACACGACGGCACACCGCTGCTGGTGGCCGGCACGCCCGGCTTCGGCTTCGGCCACGGCGAGGTGTGGGGCGTGCACGTCGCGTGCGGGGGCAACGCCGTGCACATCGTCGAGCGCGTGCCCGAGGGGTTCGCGGTGCTCGGCGGCGGCGAGCTGGCCGAGCCCGGCGAGCTGGTGCTCGCGCCGGGGGAGACCTACGCCGCGCCGACGCTGCTCGCGGCATGGTCCGACACCGGCCTCGACGGACTGTCCGCCCGTCTGCACGGTCACGTCCGCACCCGGGTGGGCCACCCGTCGTCGCCGCGGCCGCTGACGCTCAACGTCTGGGAGGCCGTCTACTTCGACCACGACCTCGACCGGCTGAAGGGCCTCGCCGACCGGGCCGCCGCGCTGGGCGTCGAGCGCTTCGTGCTGGACGACGGATGGTTCCTCGGCCGCCGCGACGACACGCGCGGCCTGGGGGACTGGGTGGTGGACCCCGTCGTCTGGCCCGACGGCCTGCACCCGCTGGTGCAGCATGTGCGGGGCCTGGGCATGCAGTTCGGGCTCTGGTTCGAGCCGGAGATGATCTCGCTCGACTCCGACGTGGCCCGCGCCCACCCGGACTGGGTGCTCGCCGCTCCCGATCGCCTGCCCCGCGCCTACCGCCACCAGCACGTCATCGACCTGGCGAACCCCGACGCGTTCGTGCACGTCCTGGGCCAGATCGACGCGCTGTGCACCGAGTACGCCCTCGACGCGATCAAGTGGGACCACAACCGGGACCTCTCCGAGCCCGTGCACGCCGGGCGCCCCGGCGTGCACGCCCAGACCGAGGCACTGCACCGCCTGCTCGACGAGCTGCGCTCCCGGCACCCGGGCCTGGAGATCGAGTCGTGCGCGTCCGGCGGCGGCCGGGCCGACCTCGCGACGCTCGCCCGCACCGAGCGGATCTGGGGCTCCGACTGCACCGACCCGGTGGAGCGTCAGGCCATCCAGCGCTGGACCGGTCTGCTGCTGCCGCCCGAGCTCGTCGGCGCCCACGTCGGCGCGCCCGTCTCGCACACCACGGGCCGGGCGAGCGACCTGTCGTTCCGGCTGGTCACGTCGCTGTTCGGGCACGCGGGCATCGAGTGGGACATCACCACCTGCTCCGACGACGAGCTCGACCGGCTGCGGACGTGGGCCGGGCTCTACAAGCAGCTGCGAGGGGTGCTGCACTCCGGCGTGACCGTCCGCGCCGACGACGTGGGGGAGGGCGCGCTGCTGCACGGGGTGGTGGCGGGTGACGAGGCCGTCTACGCCTACGTGCGGCTGGCCACCACCGTCGACGCGATCCCCCCGCGGCTGCTGCTGCCCGGTCTCGACCCCGCGCGCACCTACCGCGTGCGGGCGAGCACGGAGGTGGGCGACGTCGGGGCGTCGGGGCGGTCCCAGACGCCCTGGCTGGAGAAGGGCGTCGAGCTGCCCGGCGCGGTGCTCGCGCACATCGGCCTCGCCGCGCCGCTGCTGAACCCCGACCAGGCGGTGCTGCTGCACGTGGTGGCGGTGGCGTAGACGGGCTCACCGTCCGGTGACCGGCACGGACGGTTGCCGCGATCGCGTCCTGCAGGGGTGTCCACCCGGGTCACGCGTGCTCACGACCCCGCAGTGGGGCAGCCCCGCGGACACGATGGCAGCCGGGCGTGAGGGCGTCCACGGCGCCCCGAGAACTGCGCTGGACCGCGGTTGCCGGACGGTAAGGAGAGCCTGCCGCAGGCGTCATGGGGTGGGGGCCGTCGGGGGGAGTCCGCTGACCTGGGGAAATTCCTAGATTTCTCCTTGGTCGCCGGAAGCCCCGGCGGGACCCGAGACCGACGGAGACGATCACCATGGACATCTACACCATCATCCGCGACCTGCTCGGCAACGCCGGCCTCCGCGCCGCCTTCCTCCAGGACCCCCAGGGCACGCTGCACGAGATCGGCCTCGACAACGCCACACCCGAGGACATCCACGACGCCATCACGCTGGCCTGCGACGACCAGAGCGCCGACTTCAGCCGCAACTACGACTTCGGCCACAACTCCTTCGCGCCGCCGCCCCCGCCGATGCACCACGACTACGCGACGCCCGCCGCCTCGCACGAGGCCGCCGCCCAGTACCTCAACAGCTACATCACCAACAACTACGCCACCGACAACTCGATCAACCAGCAGATCGACACCCACGGCGGCGACTTCGACCAGGACCTCGACATCCACAACACCACGGCCAACGGTGACGGCGCCGTCGCGGTCGGCGGCGACGTGGACCACTCCCCGATCGTGACGGGCGACGGGAACTCGGTCGGCAACGTCAACGGCGACGGCAACGTGGTCGGCGACGGCAACGACGCGGTGACCGGCGACCACAGCACCGGCGGGTTCGGCACGGGCGCGACGGTCGGCGAGGGCGGCACGAACATCGGTGGCAACGTCACCGTCGGCGAGGGCGGTGCCTTCGGATCCGGCGGCAGCACCGTGCAGGTCGACAACTCGACCGACGACCACAGCACCACCACCACGTCGACCGACGACCACAGCGTCAACACCGAGATCCACACCGACAACACGTGGAACGACGACCACTCGATCAACCACTCGTTCGACCACGACTCCGACGTCCACTTCGACACCGCAGACCTCGCCCCGGCCCACGTCCCGGCCGAGCCGATGCTGGACCACGCCGCGATCTGAGCCCGAGCCGCGATCACCGCGACGGAGCCCCTGCCTATCCGGGCGGGGGCTCCGTCGCGTCGGGGGACTACTTCGGGGGCATCCGGATGGCGCCGTCGAGGCGGATGGTCTCGCCGTTCATGTAGTCGTTCGTGAGCACCTCGAGGGCCATCGAGGCGAACTCCGACGCGGCGCCCAGCCGGTTGGGGTAGACGACGCTCTGCCCCAGCTGCGCCTTGAACGCCTCGGCCTTCTCGCCGGTGCCGTAGATCGGTGTGTCGATCAAGCCGGGGGCGATGGTGTTGACGCGGATGCCGTGGCGGGCGAGGTCGCGGGCCATCGGCAGGGTCATGCCGACGACGCCGCCCTTCGACGCCGAGTACGGCGTCTGCCCGATCTGGCCGTCGAAAGCCGCCGCCGACGCGGTGTTGAGGATCGCGCCCCGCGAGGTGCCGTCGGTCAGCGGCTCGGTGGCGGCCATCGCGGAGGCGGCGAGACGGGCGCAGTTGTACGTGCCCACGAGGTTCACCCGCAGCACGAACTCGAACTGCTCGAGCGGGATGGGGGCCAGGTCCCGGCCGATGATCCGCCCCGCGCGGCCCAGACCCGCGCTGTTGACGAGGATCCGCAGCGGGCCCAGCTCCGACGCGGCGTCGACGGCCGCCTTGACCTGGGCCTCGTCCGCGACGTCGGCCTTGGCGAACACGCCGCCGATCTCGGCGGCGAGCGCCTCACCCTTGTCCTCCTGCAGGTCGAGCACGACCACCTTCGCCCCGCGCTCTGCCAGCAGCCGCGCGGTGGCCTCACCCAGCCCCGACGCGCCTCCCGTGACGACGGCCGATGCGCCGGCGATGTCCATGGTGTCTCCCGTCGACGTGCAGATGCCGAGCGGAGTCTTGCAGGTGCGCGGAACGGGCTCAGTGGGTGTGCGGCTCCTCGCGGTGCACGGGCCCGTGGCTGTCGTCGCAGTGGTTGTCGGAGCCGCCGCCGCGCCCGCCGGCCATGGGCAGGACCGTCACGTCCACCGGGACGACCGACGCGTGCGAGCCGGCGTGGTCCACCTGCAGCGTGGTGTGGGTGATGCCGTAGTCACCGGCCACGGCCAGCTCGAGGTCGCGGCGCAGGGCGTGGCAGTCGGCGCCGGGGTCGACCAGCACGTGCGCCGAGAGGGCCACCTCTCCCGAGGTGATCTGCCAGACGTGCAGGTCGTGCACCTCGTCCACGCCGCGGATGCCGACGAGCCGGTCGCCGACCGCGTCCGGGTCGATGCCGGCGGGGGAGGCCTCCAGGAAGATCCGCCCCGACTCGCGGACGAGTCCGACCCCCGCCTTGACCATCAGCACCACGACGATCAGCGACGCGATGGCGTCCGCCTGCGCGAACCCGGTGAGCAGGACGACGGCGCCGGCGACGGCCGTGGCGACGAAGCTGAACAGGTCGTTGAGGATGTGCTGGAACGCGCCCTCGACGTTGAGGCTCGACCGGTTGGCCTGGCTGATCGCCCACGTGGCGACGAGGTTGACCACGATGCCGACCAGCGCCGTGACCAGCACCAGGCCACCTTCGACGGCGGGCGGGTCGAGCAACCTACGGACCGCCTCGTAGGTGAGCCAGGCGGCGAGCAGCAGCAGCGTCAGCCCGTTGGCCTGCGCCGAGAGGATCTCCGTGCGCTTGAGCCCGTAGGTGTACGAGCCGCGCGCCGGCCGTGCGGCCAGCCGCATCGCGATGAGTGCGAGCACGATGGACGCGGCGTCGGTGAGCATGTGCGCGGCGTCGGAGATGAGGGCGAGCGACGAGGCGACGACGCCCACCACGACCTCGCCGGCCATGAACACCGTGATGAGGGCGAGCGCGATGCCCAGCCAGCGGCGGTCGGCGTCGGCGGACATGCCGTGGCCGTGGCCGTGACCGTGTCCACCGCCGTGACCGTGTCCACCTGCTGCATGGTCGCGCCCGTCTGCGTCGCTCACCCCCGCACCATACATGCATGGTTCTGCATGTGTAAGGGTGCGCTTACCCCGAGACCGCCCGTGGGAAGATCCCGGCCGCCGGGTCGGCCGTGATCTGGTCGGAGTCGGTGTCGTAGTCGAACAGCTCCGCGTAGCGGGCCCAGTCGATCGCGGTGTCGAGCTGCTGCCGGGCGTCCGGGGCGGAGAAGCCGCGTCGCAACAGGTCGAGGAAGAACCCCGCCCGCAGGTTGCCGTTGCTGCTGCTGGCCAGCGCGGTGCAGATCGTGCGCACCAGCGGCGCCCGCTCGCGCGCCTGTGCGGCGAAGATCTGCTTGCTGCGCTGGATGTCGGCGGTGGTGAACTCCTTGCCCGTCGGCGTGAGCGTGAGGTCGCCGCCCGCCACGTCCAGGAACCCGAGCATCGCGGCGGCGTCGACGAGGGGGAGCAGGTCGTCGATCTCGAAGTTCAGCGCGGCGGCCACGTCGGGCAGGGCGACGTGGCCGCCGTCGGCGTCGACGATCTCGACGAGCCCCGCCAGCCCGCCCACGGACGCGGCCGGCATCGGCTGCGCCGTCGGGCTGGCCGGCCCGGGTGCCGCGGGCTCGGTCTCACGGCCGGTGAGCAGGTCGTAGAGCTGGTCGACGAGGCTCGCGAACACGGGGCTGCGCCGGTCGCGCGGGCGGGCGAGCGGTACGGCGACCTCGGCGCGGATGTGGCCGGGGTTCGCCCCGAGCACCACGACGCGGTCGGCGAGCAGCACGGCCTCCTCGATGTTGTGCGTGACGATGCAGATGGCCCGCGTCGGGAAGTTGTCGGTGCTCCAGAGGTCCGTGAGCTCGGTGCGCAGGTTCTCGGCGGTGAGCACGTCGAGGGCCGAGAACGGCTCGTCCATGAGCAGCAGGTCGGGTTCCAGCACGAGCGCGCGGGCGAAGCCGACGCGCTGGCGCATGCCGCCGGAGAGCTCCTTGGGGTAGGCGGACTCGAACCCGTCGAGACCGATGAGGTCGATCGCGGCCAGCGCCTGCTCCCGTCGCTTCGCGGGGGCGACGCCGCGTGCGGCCAGCCCGAGCTCGACGTTGTCCTGCACGGTGAGCCACGGCATGAGCGCGAAGGACTGGAACACCATCGCGGTGCCCGGGTTGGCGCCGTCGAGCTCCTTCCCGCGGTAACGCACGGTTCCGGTGGTGGGGGCGATCAGCCCGGCGATCGTGCGCAGCAGCGTCGACTTGCCCGAGCCGGACCGGCCGAGCAGCGCGACGATCTCGCCGTCGTGCAGTTCGAGGGAGATGGAGTCGAGCACGCGTAGCTCGTCGCCCGTGGAGCCGGTGAAGCTCTTGCTGACGGCCTCGACGGAGACGAGCACCTGGGACATGGGAGACCTCCGCGATCAGAAATCAGAAGGAGAAGCGGCGCTCGGCCAGCGCGTAGAGGCGACGCCAGAACAGCCGGTTGAGCCCGACGACGTACACGCTCATGACGGCGACGCCGATGAGGATCCGGGGCGCGTCACCGGTGCCGGTGGCCTGCGCGATGTAGGCGCCGAGCCCGGTGGCGGTGAGCGTGGTGGAGCCGTAGGTGACGACCTCGGCGACGATCGAGGCGTTCCATGCCCCGCCCGCCGCGGTGATGCCGCCGGTGACGTAGCTCGAGAAGATCGCGGGCAGGATCAGCCGACGCCACCACAGCCACCGGGGCAGGCGCAGGTTGGCCGCGGCCTCGCGCAGGTCGTTGGGGATGGCGCTGGCGCCCGCGATGACGTTGAACAGGATGTACCACTGGGCGCCGAGGCTCATGAGCAGGATGCCGCCCCAGTCCAGGCCGATCCCGGTGGCCACCAGCCCGGCAGTGATGAGCGGGAACAGGAAGTTGGCCGGGAAGCTCGCCAGCACCTGGACGACGGGCTGCGCGAGCCGCGACACCCGCGGGTTCAGCCCGATCCACACCCCGACCGGCACCCACACCAACGTCGCGACGACCACCAGCACCACCACACGTCCGAACGTCGCCAGACCGAGCAGCGACGCGTGGCCCACCTCGCCGAACCCGGTGGTGCTCGCGATGTACCCGAACGCCTCGGCGAGCCCCCACGCCACCAGCGCCAGGATCGCGACGCCGAACACGACGTCGCCGGCCCGGCGGCGTCCCGGCGAGGGATGCAGCGGGTACTCGGCCAGTCCGAACGCGGCCATGCCCCGGTCGACGGGGTGCACCAGCGGACCGAACACCCGGGCGAGGCCGGCAGGCACGCGCGAGCGGCGCAGCACACTCAGCACGACGCTGCGCGGCGCGTCGGCCGCCTCGGAGTCCTCGACGCGGAAGCGCTCCGCCCACGCCGCGAGCGGGCGCCAGAACAACACGTTCACCCCGACCACCATCACGATCATGACGCCGATCGCGAGCAGAACCTTGCCGAGCTGGCCCTGCGCCGTGGCGCTGGCGACGTAGCTGCCGATGCCGGGCAGCGCGTAGTCGTGGTCGTTCACGCTGATCGCCTCGGAAGCGACGAGGAAGAACCAGCCGCCGCCGAAGCTCATCATCCCGTTCCAGACGAGCGGGATCATGCCGCCGGGCAGGTCGAGCCGCCAGAACCGCTGCCAGCGCGACAGGCGCAGCACCCGTGCCGCCTCGTCCAGCTCGCGTGGCTGGGTGACGAGGGAGTGGTAGAAGGCGAACGTCATGTTCCAGGCCTGCGAGGTGAAGATCGCGAAGACCGATGCGCACTCCAGGCCGAGCGTGGAGCCGGGGAACAGCGCGATGAAGCCCGTGATCGTCACCGACAGGAAGCCCAGCACGGGCACCGACTGCAGGACGTCGAGCACCGGCAGGAGGACCTTCTCCGCACGCCGCAGCCGCGCCGCGGCCGTGGCGTAGACGAACGTGAAGACCACCGACACCGCGAGCGCCACGAACATCCGCAGCAGCGACCGTGCCGCGTAGTAGGGCAGATCGGCGGGGTCGGTGGACACCGTGGACGGGGCGGTGACCGCGTCGAACGGGGCCGCTGCGCCCTCGGAGACGCGGACGAGCCCCCACAGCAGCACGGCCGCGCCCGCGATCACGGCCACGTCGATGGCGTTCCGGCGCGGGCGGACCAGGGCCCCGCGGGTGGGGAACGAACGCAGCGTGCTCACAGCCACCCCCCGGTGCGCCGGACGACCGCGACCTTAGCGAGCTGGACGACTATCAGGTAGGCACCGAGGATCCCCACGAGCCAGGGCGCGAACGACGCCGGTGGGGGCGCCAGCATCAGCGGTCCGGCCAGTGGCGAGAGCGGCAGCGCCACCGCCACCGCACCGGCCGTCGCGGTGGCGGCCAGCACCGGCCACGCCGGCTGCCGCAGCCGCTGCCCGCGCAGCACCAGCACCACCAGCAGCTGCGACAGCAGCCCCTCGGTGAACCACGCGGCGTGGAACACCGCCTGCTCGCCCGCGGTGTCGACGCCCAGCGCCCACCACAGCGCGGCGAACGTCGCGAGGTCGAACAGCGAGCTCAGCGGGCCGAACACGAGCATGAACCGGGTGAGCCTGCCCGCGTCCCAGCGCCGGGGGCGGCGCACGTAGGCGCGCTCGACGCGGTCCCACGGCAGCGCGAGCTGGGCGGCGTCGTAGAGCAGGTTCTGCACCATGAGCTGCACCGGCAGCATCGGGAGGAACGGCAGCACCGCGCTCGCCACGAGCACCGAGAGCACGTTGCCGAGGTTCGACGCCGCCGTGATCTTGACGTACTTCATGGTGTTGCCCAGGGTCCGGCGGCCCTCGACCACCGCCGCGGCCAGCACGGCCAGGTCCGCGCCGCGCAGCACCAGGTCGGCGGCGTCGCGTGCGGCGGGCGTGGCGCCGTCGACGCAGATGCCGACGTCGGCGGTGCGCAGGGCGAGCGTGTCGTTGACGCCGTCGCCGAGGAACCCGACGCAGTGCCCGCCCGCGCGCAGCGCGCCGACGATCCGGGCCTTCTGCCGTGGCGTCACTTTCGCGAACACCGTGGCGCGCCTGACGATCCGGGCCAGCGCCGCGTCGGAGGCCGCGTCGACGTCGTGGCCGAGCACGATCTCCTGCACCGGGATCCCCGCCTGCTCGCACACCTGCTCCGCCACGCGCGGCGCGTCGCCGGTGAGCACCCGCACGGTCACACCGTGGACTGCCAGCTCTCGCACGGCCGCGGCGGTGCTCTCCCGCACCGGGTCGACGAACCCGACGAGCCCGATGAGCGTCAGCCCCGTCTCGTCGTCCGGGCCGTAGGGGTGTCGGCGTGCGGGACCCGTCCACGCCGCCACCGCCCGGATCCGCATCCCGTACGCCTGGTGACCGGCCACGCACTCGCGCACCAGGCCGCGCACGTCGTCCGTCACGGCGCAGAGGGGGAGGACCTCGTCGGGATCGCCCCACGTCACCACGACGTCCTCGGCGCCGCGGCGCACCACCGTGGTCGAGCGGCGCCGGTCGTGGTCGAAACAGATCTCGTCGACCCGCTCGTAGAGGGCCTCGACGAGCAGCGCATGGCCCTCGCCGACGTAGTCGACCACCGCGTCGTCGACGTGGCCGCGCGGCCCCGACCCCAGGTGCACGGCCAGGAACGCGTACTCGGCCGCGGCGTCGTCCAGCTCGCCCTCGACGTCGATGCTGTGGGTGAGCACCACCCGGTCCTCCGTGAGCGTGCCCGTCTTGTCCAGGCACAGCACGTCCATGCCGCCGAGATCCTGGATCGCGTCGAGGCGCTTGACCACCACGTCGTGCCGCGCGAGGTTCACCGCGCCCCGCGCCAGCGTCGTCGTCACGATCACCGGGAGCATCTCCGGCGTCAGCCCGACCGCCACGGCCACCGCGAACAGTGCGGCCTGCGTCCAGCTGCCACCGACCGTGCCGTTCACGGCGAACACGATCGGCACCATCACCAGCATGAAGCGCGTCAGCGTCCAGCCGACCGCGCGCACGCCCTGCTCGACGGTGCTGCGCGGCCTCTCGCCCACGGCACCCGCGGCGAGCGACCCGAAGCAGGTGCCGGGCCCGGTCCCGATCACCACGGCGGTGCCGGTCCCGCTGACCACGGACGTGCCGGCGAAGCAGAGCGACGGGACGTCGAGGATCCCGGCGGCGGCCGTGCGTCCCGTGGGCGCGTCCTTGCGGACCGGGAGCTGCTCGCCCGACAGCACGGCCTGGTCGATGCTCAGCTGCCGCGCCGTCAGCACGCGCATGTCCGCGGGCACCACGTCACCGGCGGCGAGACTGATGACGTCGCCGCGCACCACGTCGTCGACGGGGATCTCGCGCTCCACGGGACGGCCGCGGTCGGTGGCCCGGCGGCGGACCGTCACCGTGGTGATCGTGCGGGACCGCAAGCCGTGCATCGCGCGGTCCGAGCGCACCTGCTGCCACCACCGCAGCCCGACGCTCGCGGCCACCATCGCGCTCACGGTCGCCCACCCCCGCGCGTCCCCGACCAGCACGAACACCGCGCCGAGACCGGCCAGCAGGAGCACGAACGGGCTCGCGACGGCCGTGCGCAGCGGGGGGAGCGCCGACGGCCGGCGCGTCGCCGGGTCGGCGGAGGCGAGCCGCTCGGCGGCCTCGTGCTCGGTGAGCCCGCTCGGTGACGACCCCAGCCGGCGGAACACTCCCAGCGGCGCTGCGGTGGCCAGCGCGCGCAGGGAGAGCTCGTGCAGGCCGTCGGGAACGAACGCCGGCGGCGCAGCGGCGATCGGGGAGAGGGGCGTGCGGGGCATGGGGGACGGTCCTGACGTCGTCGGAGAACGCGGGTTCACCACGCGGACCGTCGGGGGATCACCCCAGGCTGGGCAGCCGGACGTCCGCGCGGCTGCGACTACTTCCCTCGCCGGTCATCCGGCCCACCTCCTCGCACCACTCGTTCGACGGCGGCAAGTCGAGCAGCGGCCACGGTAACGGTCAATCAGTTGCGCAAGTTTGGCGGGTAGGTCACCCTACGGTCCGTGTCCGATCCGCCGCCCCTCGACGACGACCTGCTCCAGGACACGGCCGCCACCTTCGGCATGCTCGCCGCCACCGCCCGCCTGCAGATCGTATGGCTGCTCGCGGCGGGGGAGCGCGACGTCGGCACGCTCGCGTCGGAGGTCGGCCAGACCGTCGCGGCGGTGAGCCAGCACCTGGCCAAGCTGAAGCTCGCCGGGCTCGTGCGCTCCCGGCGTGAGGGCAGGCGGCAGGTGTACCTGGTGGACGACCCGCACGTCGTGGAGATGGTGCAGAGGGCGGTGGAGCACCACAGCGAGCTGCGTGCGCCGTCGCGGGGGCGGTCCGGGCTGCGGATGTGAGCCCGGTCGTGCGGGACGCCGGGCCGAGCGTGAGCCAGTTGCGGCGCAGCCCGTCGACGACCGGCAGGTCGAAGGGACAGCCGGCGCCCGCGGCCTTCTCGTCGAGGGCGACGTGGCGCAGGAACCGTCCCGGCCCCCTCGGCGGCGGGCGCCCCTGCTCAGCGGGGGTGGCCGTTGGAGCCGGCGCCGGACGGGTGCCGCCCGCCCGTGACCTTCTCCTCGACCCGCGCCCGCACGACCCCGGCCGCACCCTGGACGGCAGGGTGATCGGACACGCGCTGGTAGGTGCGCTTGAGCTGCTCGTAGCGCTCGTGCCCGGCCTTCGCGCCCAGCACGTAGCCGACGGCTGCTCCCAGCAGGAACTTCAGCATGACGGCCTCCCAGCCTCTCGTCCGTCGCGCCATCCTGCCTCAGCAGCCGTCCGGGCGCGTCGGGGCGGGGAGGACCCCGGCCGAACCCGGGTGCGGTGGTGCGCTAAAGTTTCCCCGTCGGCGGGCCAGTCCCGCAGCACACGGTCCTCCGTAGCTCAACGGCAGAGCACCCGACTGTTAATCGGGCGGTTACTGGTTCGAATCCAGTCGGAGGAGCAAAACC
>NZ_JAOPWR010000391.1 GCF_025965585.1 Pseudonocardia sp. | reverse complement strand
GTGCGGCCGGTGCCGCGGCACCCGCCGCGGGGACGAACGTCCGGTGCAGCAGCCGCACCGTGTCGTCGACCGCGGCCGGGGCGACGAGCACCGACACGCGGCCCGGCGTCGTGGTGACCGTCCGGGGCGCGATGCCGGCGGACCCGAGCGCCGCGAGCGTGCGCGCGAGGATCTCCGGCTTGCGCGCGACACCGAGGCTGACCACCCCGACCGAGCCCAGCTCCTCCTCGACCGACACGGCGAGCCCGGCCGCGTCCAGCGCCGCGGCCACGTCGGCCGGGTCGGCGCCGGGCGCGGTGAAGCGGACCACGCCGTCGGCGGGGAGGGCGGAGCCGATCGCGATGCCCCGCTCGGCGAGGGCGGTGGCCACCGCCTCGGCGGCCGCGCCCGCAACGGCATAGAGGCTCTCCTGCCTGCGATGCGCGATGCCCGCGACCTCGGCGGTGCCGGTGTCCTCCCAGACCCCCGCCTCCCGCCGTACCCAGGTCCCCGGCTCGGTGGTGAAGCTCGACCGCAGGTGGATGTCGACGCCGTGCGCGATCGCCAGCTCCACCGCGCGGGGCTGCAGCACCGCGGCACCGGCCTCGGCCATCTCGAGCATCTCCGCGGGCCGGATCGAGGCGAGCCTGCGCGCGTCGGGGACCACCCGCGGGTCGGCGGTGAACACCGCGGGCACGTCGGTGAAGATCTCGCACTCCCGGGCGCCGAGCGCGGCGGCGACGGCGACGGCCGATGCGTCCGATCCGCCCCGTCCGAGCGTCGTCACGTCCCCGGCGGCCGAGACGCCCTGGAAGCCCGTGACCAGCACGATCGCGCCTCCGGCCAGCTCGTCGTGGATGCGCTGCGGGTCGATCGCGCGCAGCCGCGCGTCGCCGTGGCGCTCGTCCGTGCCGATGCCCGCCTGCCCCCCGGTGAGCGACACCGCGCGGGCGCCGAGTTCGGCCACCGCCATCGACGCCAGGGCGCACGAGATCGACTCGCCGACGGCGAGCAGCGCGTCGAGCTCACGCAGCGGAGGCCGCGCGGACATCTGCTGCGCCATCGCCGCCAGCTCGTCGGTCGTGCTGCCCATCGCGGAGAGCACCGCGACGACCCCCGTGCCCGACCGCTGGGCGGCGACCATGCGCTCCGCGACGGCCCGCAGCCGGGTGTGGTCGGCGACCGACGTGCCGCCGAACTTCCACACCAGCGGAACCGCCGGCCCGATGGCCGCCCGCTGTGCCTGCTGACCGCTGTTGCGCCTGCCCATGACATGTCCCTCCCTGTGGTGTCCCCCCTGCCCGGGTCCTCGCGGGACCCGGCCGGTTCGTCGTCACAGAGCCTGCTGGCACGCCGGTCGTGGATCGATGGTGTGCTCCCCCGCGCCCGGGGAGCGGGCCCCCGGCCGCGGGTAGGGCACACCCCCACCCGGCAGCGGGCGACGGCGTGTCAGACCGCGCCGAGCACGGGCTCGAAGGCCAGCTCCGCCGCCCCGACCAGCTTGGCGTCGCGGCCCAGCGGGCTGGTCTCGATCCGCGTGCCGCCGACCGCGCGGCTGACCAGGCTGCGCTCGTGGACCAACTGCCGGACGTGCCCCACGACAGCCGGCGGCAGGGCGGTGAACAGGTCGCCGAGCACCACGAGCTCGGGCGCCATCATGTTCACCACCGTCACCAGGCCGGTGACCAGCCACTCGGCGAACTCGTCGAGCGGGCCGGGCAGCGGCGCCGTGGCCAGCGAACGCAGCTCGGCCACCAGCACGCCGCGCGCCGTGCCCTCGGCCAGGCCCAGTGCACGGCACATCGCCGCCTCGCCCACCTCGGTCTCCCAGCAGCCGCGCGACCCGCAGTAGCAGGGCCGTCCGCCCGGCCGGACGACCAGGTGCCCGATCTCGCCCACGTACCCGCGGGTGCCGCGCAGCGGGCGGCCGTCGGAGATGACCCCGCCGCCGACGCCCTTGTCCGCCGAGATGTAGACGAGGTCGGTGACGTCACGCGCCACGCCCCGCACGTGCTCGGCCAACGCTCCCAGCTCGGCATCGTTGGCCACCTGGACCGGCAGCTTGAGCACCGACGCGAGCCGGGTGCCCAGCGCGACGTCGCGCCAGCCGAGGTTGGGCGCCTCGTGCACCCACCCGTCGTCGCGGCGGACGACGCCGGGCAGCGACACCCCGGCGCCCTGCGCCCTGACGGCGAGCTCCTCGGACAGCAGCTGCGCCGACTCCGCGACGTGCGTGATCACCTCGCCCGGCGTGCGGGTGCGGCTGTGCAGGTTCCAGCTGTGCCTGCCGAGCACCTGGCCGCCGATGCCCACCATCGACATCGCGACCTGCTCCACCCGCACGTCCACCGCGAGGACCACGGCGGCCTCGGGCGACGGCAGCACCATCAGCGACGGCCGGCCGGCACCGTGGCGCTGCGCCGGGACGGCCTCGGTGACGACGCCGGACTCGGCGAGCCCGTCCACCACCGACTTGATCGTGCTGCGGTTGAGCCCCAGTTCCGTGGCGAGTGTCGCGCGCGTACAGGGACCGTCGACGTGCAGCCTGCGCAGCAGCGCGGCTCGGTTGTGGCGTCGTGCCTCGTCGGGCCTGGCCCCCGAGGTGGGGGCGGCCGAGCCGCCCCCACCGTCTCCCCCCCAGGTCCGGCTCACCTGAGTGGGACGGCCGATCGACGCCGGGAGAGCACATCCACCCCTGCAGCGAGGAGCAGAACGATGCCGTTGACGAGGAACACGACGGACGCGGGCTGGCCGAGCAGGCCCAGGCCGTTGTTGACCGTCGCGAGGACCGCGCCACCGATCACGGCGTTGCTGACCCGACCGCGCCCGCCGAAGAGGGACGTGCCGCCGATGACGGCGCCACCGACCGCGAACAGCAGCGTGTTGCCGCCACCCGCGCTCGGCGAGACCGACCCGACCTTCGACGAGTAGACGATCGCGCCGATCGCGGCGAGCGCCGAGGAGATCACGAACACCGAGGCCCGGATCTTGACGACGTCGATGCCGGCACGGCGCGCGGCCTCCCGGTTGCCGCCGACGGCGTAGATGTGCCGGCCGAAACGGGTGCGGTCGAGCAGGTACGTGCCCGCCACGAGCAGCACGAGCACGATCGGCACCACGTACGGCACACCGGTGATCACCACGAGGTTGCTGTTGGAGCGGTTCGTGGTGAGCAGGTAGGTGGCGACCGCCGCGAGCACGATCACGAAGCCGATCTTGATCAGCACGAGGCCGGTGGGCTGGGCGACCAGCCCGAGCTTGCGCCGCGAGACCTGCCGGTTGAGCAGGACCGCCGCGTACCCGCCCGCCGCGACGACGAACAGGATCCAGCTGCCGAGGATCGAGAGGTTGCCGTTGGCGACCGCGTTGATCACCGGGTCGCGCAGGCCGAGTGTGCCGCCGTCGCCGATGAGCTGCAGGATCACGCCCTGCCAGGCGATGAACAGCGCGAGCGTCACGACGAACGACGGCATGCCCACCTTGGCGATGAGGAAGCCGGTGACGGCACCGATCACGGCACCGACGCACACGGCCAGGAGCATCTCCAGCCACGGGTTCGGCGGGAACCCGATCACCAGCAGGAGCAGCGCGACCACGCCGAGCCCCGCACCCCACCAGATCCTGAGGATGACCGAGAGCACGACGGCGATGAGCACGACCGCGGCGAACAGGAGAAACACCGGGGTGCCCATCGCGCCCAGCAGGTTGCCGTTGCTGACGAGGTGCAGCGCCATCACGGCGGCGGCGAGGCCGGACGCGGTGCCCGCGGCGAGGTCGATCTCGCCTGTGAGCAGGACGAACACCAGCCCCATCGCGATGATGGTCTGGCCCGCGCCCTGCTGGAGCAGGTTGGCCAGGTTGAGCAGGCTCGGGAACGTGTCGCTGGCCAGCACGGTGAACAGCACGAACAGCGCGAGCAGCCCGAGGATCGCGGGCAGTGAGCCGAGCTCGCCGTTGCGCAGGTTCGTGAAGTAGGCGCGGATCGCCTCGCCGGTGGACTTCGCGGTGGTGTCGATGCCGAAGTCGGCCGAGCGCGTCGACGCGGGCGCGGCCCGCTCGGCCGCGCTGGTGGGTTGGGTCTGGGTGGCCTGCCCGGGGGTCGTCCCGGCGGCCTTCTCGAGATCGGGCATGGGGGTCGTCTCCTTCGACGCCGTCTCCTGCTTCTCCGTGGGGCCGACCATCAGACCGTCACGCTCTCGGGGCGCTGCAGGCCGAGGTCACCGGAGCGGCCCGCGGTGATCAGCTCGACGGCCTGGGTCTGTGTGACCTCCTTGGTGGGCACCTGGGCGACCATGCGACCGAGGTAGAGGGTGGCGATGCGGTCGGAGACCTCGAAGACGTCGGCCATGTTGTGGCTGATCAGCACGACGCCCAGCCCCTGCTCCGCGAGGCGCCGGATGAGGTCGAGCACCTGGCGGGTCTGGGCCACGCCGAGCGCCGCCGTCGGCTCGTCGAGCAGTACGACCTTGGAGTCCCACAGCACGGCCTTCGCGATCGCGACGGTCTGGCGCTGGCCGCCCGAGAGGGCGGCGACGGGCATCCGCACCGAGGTCACGGTGCGCACCGACAGCGAGGCGAGGGTGCGCCGCGCCGCCTGCTCCATGTCGGCCTCGTCGAGCAGCCACGACCTGCCGCGCTCCCGCCCGAGGAACATGTTCTGGACGATGTCGAGGTTGTCGGCGAGCGCGAGGTCCTGGTAGACGACCTCGATGCCGAGCTTGGCGGCGTCGGTGGGCGCGTTCAGCGTCACGACATCGCCGTTGAAGAGCACCTCGCCGCTGTCGATGGGGTGGATGCCGGCCACGCACTTCACCAGCGTCGACTTGCCCGCGCCGTTGTCGCCGACGAGCGCGGTGACCTCACCGGCGCGCACGGTGAGGTCCACGTCGTGCAGCACCTGGACAGCGCCGAAGCTCTTGTTCACCCCGCGCAGCTGCAGGATCGGTTCACTCACTGGGCACCTCCGTGCCCGCGGGTGCGGAGGCAGGGCCCCTGTGGGGACACCACTGCCTCCGCACTCGCGTGGGGTCGGTCGGTTACTTGATGCCGAGCTGGTTGCAGACGGTCTGGGTGGCGGGCACGCAGACCTCGCTCGCCTTGACCGCGCCGTCGTCGACCACGGTCTTGACGTTGTCCTTCGTGATCAGCTGCGGGGTGAGCAGCACGGACTTGACCGTGCGGTTGCCCTTCGGGTCCTGCGAGCTCTGCGTCGCGATCGCGTCGGCGGCCGCGGTGTCACCCTTGGCGAGCGCGGCAGCGAGCTTGGCGGTGGCGTCGGCCTCCTGCTTGATCGGCTTGTAGACCGTCATGTACTGGTCGCCGCGCAGGATGGCCTGCAGGCCGTCCGGGGTGGCGTCCTGGCCGGTCACCGGCACCTTGCCGTTGAGGCCGTACTTCTGCAGGACGGTGATGATCGCCCCGGCCAGGCCGTCGTTGGCCGCGGCCACGCCGTCGACCTTGCCGCCGTTGCTGGTCAGGATCTGCTCGAAGGTGGTGCCGCCGACCTGGTTGTCCCAGTTCGCGATGGCCTGCTTCTGGACGAGCTTGAGCGCGCCGGACGAGAACAGCGGCTGCAGCACGTTCTGCTGGCCGTTGTAGAAGAGGGTGGCGTTGTTGTCGGTGGGCGCACCCTCGATCTGGATCACCTGGGCGCCCTGCTTGGCCTTGAGCGCGTCCGAGAGACCCTGGCCCTGCAGCTCGCCGACCTTCACGTTGTCGAACGACACGTAGTAGTTCGCGGTGCCGCCGAGGTCGAGGCGGTCGTAGTCGATGACCGGGATGCCCTGGGCCTTGGCCTTGGCCTCGACGGCTGCGCCGCCGTCGCTGCTGATCGACGCGATGACCAGCACCTTGACGCCGCTGGAGATCATGCCGTCGGCCAGCGTCGAGAACTTCTGCTCGTCGCCCTGGGCGTTCTGGATGTCGGCCTGCAGGCCCTCGGCCGCCATGGCCTGGGTCAGCAGGGGCTTGTCGAAGCTCTCCCAACGGGCCGAGCTGGCCGTCTCCGGGAGGATGACGCCGACCTTCACGCCGGCGGCGGGTGCGGCACTCGCTCCGCCGGCTGCGCTCGGAGCGGCGGAGTTCTGCCCGCAGGCAGCAAGGGTCAGGGCCAGGCCCAGCCCCGCTGCCGCGAACGCGGTCTTCCTCAGGCGCATGATCGTCCTTCCACAGCGTTGGGGAGTCCCGCCGGAGCGGGGTAAATGTTGTGACCGACAACGTATGTCCCCAACTGGAGTGGCGCCAAGCACACTGCATCGATCAAGACGTCGCGTTTCGGTCACGTTTGGGTCACTTCGCCTCGCTTTTGTTGCGACGCACACCGCGCGGGGCAGATTCGGGCGTCCGAACGGCCCAGCGCACGGCGACACCACACGACGCCCG
>NZ_JAOPWR010000293.1 GCF_025965585.1 Pseudonocardia sp. | reverse complement strand
TCATGGTCGTCGACGAGCTGTTCTCCCGCGAACGCCTGGGACACTGGATAGCTGAAGGAACCCCCATCGGCAGCCCCGACGCCATCCGGCTCATCTCCTGACGGTCATCTCCTGACGGACTGCCCTCGGCCGGAAGCGACCGTCGCGGTGCCCGGTTCGACGCGGGTGATCTCCGGCGTGGGTCCACACCGCGGCCTGTCGGCCTCGCCGCCGGCGCCGAACCCGCGCGGGGGGAACGGTGGTCCGGTGGTCCGGGCCTAGGATCGGAACCCATGGCCGCCACCGAGTCCGGGGTCGCCCCCGACCAGCTCGACGGGCTCGTCACCGTGCTGGACCTCGTGCGCTCGGGTGCCGCCCGCACCCGTCCCGAGCTGGTCCGGTGCTCGGGCCTGGGGCGCACGGTCGTCACGCAGCGCCTGGGGCACCTGCTCGCGAGCGGCCTCGTCGAGGAGGGGGCGCTCGGCCCGTCGACGGGTGGGCGAGCGCCGCGTGAGCTGCGGTTCCGCGCCGACGCGGGCGTCGTGCTGGTCGCGGAGCTCGGCGCCACGGGCATCACCGTCGGGCTCACCGACCTCGCCGGCGAGCTGCTGGCGCACCGCGGCGAGGCCTGGCCCATCGCCGACGGCCCGGTCGCCACGCTCGGCCGCGTCGAGGAGCTGTTCGACGCCCTGCTCGCCGACCGGCCCGGCGTGGTGGTGTGGGGGGTGGGCGTCGGTGTGCCGGGCCCCGTCGAGTTCGCGTCGGGCCGTCCGGTGGCGCCGCCGATCATGCCCGGCTGGGACGGCTACCCGGTCCGCGACCGGCTGGCCGCCCGCTTCCGCGCGCCGGTGTGGGTGGACAACGACGTCAACGTGATGGCGCTGGGGGAGGTCCGCAGCGGCCTGGCCCGCGACGCCGCCGACGTGATCTACGTGAAGATCGGCACGGGCATCGGGGCCGGGCTGGTCTCCGGTGGGTACCTGCACCGCGGCTCGCAGGGTTGCGCAGGCGACATCGGCCATGTCTCACTCGGCGGGGCCGTGCCCGGAGCGTCGGAGGTCGTGTGCCGTTGCGGCAACACCGGCTGCCTGGAGGCGCTGGCCGGTGGCGCGGCGCTGGCCCGCGACGCCACCGACGCCGCGCGCGAGGGGCGCAGCGCCGTGCTCGCGGAGCGGCTGGCCGAGGCAGGCACCCTGGACGCCCACGACGTCGTGCGGGCCGCGGAGTTCGGCGACGCCACGGCGGTGGAGCTGCTGCAGCGCGCCGGCACGCTCGTGGGGGAGACGCTCGCTGCGCTCGTCAACTTCTTCAACCCCGCGATGATCCTGCTCGGCGGGGGTGTCGGGGCGTCCGGTGACCTGCTGCTCGCCACCGTCCGGCAGGCCGTCTACCGGCGCTCGCTCCCGCTGGCGACCCGGTCGCTCAAGATCGTCCGCTCGCCCCTGAGCGGGCAGGTGGGCCTGCGCGGGGCCGCGTTCATGGTGGTGGACGAGCTGTTCTCCCGCGAACGCCTCGGCCACTGGCTCGGCGAGGGCGTCCCCACGGCCCTGATGAGCTGAGACGCCGCCCACTCGCGCGAGTCGGCACGACGCGGTGCGCGAGTCGGCACGACCCGGTCCCAGGATTCGGGACCGGGGAATGGCCGGATGCGCCGGTCGGTTCCGAATGCATGGCGTACCTGGCGGTGGAGGTGTCCGGGGCCGGTCGGCACCCGGGCGCGCACGAACGGTCCGACGCTCGGCCCGACGCGATCCTGACGGCGCCCTACCACGTGGAGCTGGCCGAGCTGGCCGCCCGCGCGGGGGCGGACTTCCTGGCCCTGGCCGACTCCTTCGCCGAGCCGGCCGACCCGCTGCCCACCCTCGACGCCGTCGCGATCGCCGCGCGCGTCGCCCCGGTGGTGCCCGGGATCGGGCTGGTCCCGACGGTCACCACCACGCACACCGAGCCGTTCCACATCTCCAAGGCGATCGCGACGCTGGATCTCGTGTCGTCCGGGCGCGCGGGGTGGCAGCCCACGGTGTCGCGGACGCCGTACGAGGCCGAGCTGTTCGGCCGCAAGCCCGCGGCGCCCACCGCCGAGCTGTGGCGCGAGGCCGCCGACGCCGTCGAGGTGGTGGTGCGGCTGTGGGACTCCTGGGAGGACGACGCCGTGATCCGCGACGCCGCCACCGGCCGCTACGTCGACCGCGACAAGCTGCACTACATCGACTTCACCGGAGAGTTCTTCTCCGTCAAGGGCCCGTCGATCACGCCGCGCAGCCCGCAGGCGCACCCGCTGGTCGTCATCCGCGAGGAGCCCGACTCGCTCGCCGTCGCCGCCGCGTGGGCCGACGTCGTGCGCGTCGCCGCCCCGGACCTCGCCGCGGCCCACGCCGCCCGTGAGCGGGTCCGCGACGCCGTCGCCGGGACCGGCCGCAACCCCGACGACGTGGCCGTCCTGCTCGACGTCGAGACGCTCATCGGTGCCGACGCCGCCCGTGAGCTCGACGCGATGGGGCCGCTGGAGCCGTCGTCCGTGCGGGTCGTCGACACCGCCGACGCCCTCGTCGACCTGATCGGGACCGCGGTCCGTGACGGAGCCGCCGACGGCGTCACGCTCGTGCCGCTCGCGCTGCCCAGCGGGCTGCAGGTGATCGCCGACGAGGTCGCGCCCCGGCTCGCCGCCCGCGGGCTGGCCAACCCGGCCGCACCCGGCGCCACCCTTCGCGAGCGCTTCGGCCTCGCCCGCCCCGCCAACTTCTTCACGAAAGTCTGATCGCGATGGCCAAGAAGCAGATCCACCTCGCCGCGCACTTCCCGGGCGTCAACAACACGACGGTCTGGAGCGACCCGAAGGCGGGCAGCCAGACGGACTTCTCGTCGTTCGTGCACTTCGCGCGGACCGCGGAGCGCGGGCTGTTCGACTTCCTCTTCCTCGCCGAGGGTCTGCGCCTGCGCGAGCACCAGGGCAAGATCCACGACCTCGACGTCGTCGGCCGGCCGGACACGCTCACGGTCCTCAACGCCATCGCGGCCGTCACCACCCACCTCGGGCTCGGCGGCACGATCAACACCACGTTCAACGAGCCGTACGAGCTCGCGCGCCAGTTCGCCTCGCTCGACCACCTCTCCGGCGGCCGCGCCGCCTGGAACCTCGTCACCAGCTCCGACGCGTTCACCGGCGAGAACTTCCGCCGCGGTGGGTTCCTGGGCGCCGAGCAGCGCTACGACCGCGCCCAGGAGATCCTCGACGCCGCGCGTGAGCTGTGGCTCTCGAACCGGGAGCCGGTCGAGCACCGCGGCGAGCAGTTCTCCTTCTCCGGGCGCTTCACGCTGCCGCCGACGCCTCAGGGCCACCCGGTGCTCATCCAGTCCGGCGACTCCGACGCGGGCCGTGAGTTCGGCGCCAAGACCGCCGACGCGATCTTCTCCCGGCACGGCTCACTGGAGACCGGGCAGGCGTTCTACCAGGACCTCAAGGGTCGTATGCCCCGCTACGGGCGTCGCCCGCAGGACCTCTCGATCCTGCCCGCCACCACGTTCGCGATCGGCGACACCGAGGCGGAGGCGCAGGAGAACGGCCACCGGATCCGCACCGCGCAGGTCAGCCCGCAGACGGCCATCGCGTTCCTCGAGCAGGTCTGGGGCCGCGATCTGTCGGCCTACGACCCCGACGGCCCGCTGCCCGACGTCGACCCTGACCCGGGCGCGCAGATCACCCGCGGCCGCGTCCGGCACGAGAAGGACCCGCTCGCCGTCGCGAAGCAGTGGCGCGAGCTGGCCGAGGCCAAGGGCGGGCTCTCGATCCGCGAGCTGATCGTGGAGACCACCGCGCGGCAGTCGTTCGTCGGCACGCCGAAGCAGGTGGCGCGGCAGATGGACTCCTACGTGCAGGCCGACGCCAGCGACGGCTTCATCCTCGTGCCGCATCTGGTGCCCGGCGGGCTGGACGAGTTCGTGGAGAAGGTGATCCCGGAGCTGCAGGACCTGGGCAGCTACCGCACGGAGTACACCGGCCCCACCCTCCGCGAGCACCTCGGCCTTGCGCGCCCGTCGTCGACCGGGGAGTCCCGGGCCGTGGGCTGAGTCCCCACGCTCGCGTTCAGTGATCCACGCGCGTCCTGGGATTCACGCGCGTGCAGCGACGCGCGCCGGGCGGGAACGCGAGCGTGGCCGGCGGGCGAGCTGGAGCCGGCCGCGGCACGGGCCGTCGAGGAGGAGGCCGAGCGGCTCACGGCCTGGTACGCGGGCTGAGCCGCCCGGCGTCGTCCAGGCTCAGGTCGGCGGGGGCCCCGGCGAGGGCGCGCAGGTCGGCGAGCTGACGGACGCCGTCGCGGTCGGTGGGGACGGACGGCCCCGGCGCGGGCCGGGTGATCGAGAGCCACACGAACAGCCCGACCAGGACGATGACGATCAGTGCGGTGGTCATGGCAGGAAGTCTGCTTCGGACGAGATCCTGCCACGAGTGGCGGGAACGTCGGACTGTGTCGATATCCTGCCATCATGCTGTCCACGGTCGCCGCCCTCGCCCTGCCCGACGTCGCACCGTTCGAGTTCGGCGTGATCTGCGAGGTCTTCGGCATCGACCGCACCGCCGACGGCGTGCCCGCGTTCGACTTCCGGGTCTGCGGCCCGGTCGCGGGCGCGCCGTTGCGCACCACCGTCGGCGCGTCGCTGATGCCCGACCACGGCCTCGACGGGCTTCGCGGTGCAGATCTCGTCGCCGTCTCGGCCACGCGGCTGCGCACGTTCGACGAGCCGGTGCTCGACGCGCTGCGCACCGCCGCCGACGAGGGCGCCACGATCCTGTCCGTCTGCTCGGGGGCGTTCGTGCTCGGCGCCGCCGGGCTGCTCGACGGCCGGCCCTGCACCACCCACTGGATCAACGCCGACGAGCTGCGGGCCCGGTACCCGCGGGCCCGGGTCGATCCGGACGTCCTCTTCGTCGACGACGGGAACCTCGTCACCAGCGCGGGCACCGCCGCGGGCATCGACGCCTGCCTGCACGTGGTGCGCCGCGAGCTGGGCAGCGCGGTGGTCAACGCGATCGCCCGCCGGATGGTGGTGCCGCCGCAGCGCGAGGGCGGGCAGCGCCAGTTCGTGCAGCAACCGGTGCCGGTCTGCTCCGCCGACGGGCTGGCGCCGGTGCTGGACTGGGTGCTCGAGCACCTCGACGTCGAGCACCCGGTGTCCGAGCTGGCCCGCCGGGCGCGGATGTCGGACCGCAGCTTCGCGCGGCGGTTCGTGGCCGAGACCGGCACCACCCCGCACCGCTGGCTGACGCTGCAGCGGGTGCTGCTCGCCCAGCGGCTGCTGGAGGACACCCCCCTCGGCATCGACGCGGTGGCCGCGCGATGCGGCTTCGGCAGCGGCGCGCTGCTGCGCCACCACTTCCGCAAGGTCGTCGGCGTCGGGCCGGCCGACTACCGGCGCACCTTCCGTTCCGCGATCCCGATCGCCGGGACGTGACGGGATGAACGTTTCGGGCGATGATGGGCCTGACCTGGCGAAACAACTCACTGAGCGTCACGGGTCGCTGGGCCGTCAGGGTGAGGCGTCCCGGCGTCCCGTGTCCTACTGTCAGGGCGTGACCGACCGCGTGCAGTGCCGCATCGCCGACGGGGTGGCCGACGTCCGGCTCGACCGGCCGGAGAAGCTCAACGCCCTCGACGACGCCATGTCCACCGTCCTCACCGACGCGGGCGCCGCCCTGCGTGACGAGCCCGGCCTGCGCGCCGTCGTCCTGTCGGGCAACGGCCGCTCGTTCTGCGCGGGCCTGGACCGCACGGAGCGCGAGTCCCTGCATACGATCATGGGCAGCCCGAACCAGCGGGAGGCCGCCGCGGCGGCCCTGGCCGGTCGGACGCCGACCTTCACGGACGGAGCGGACGCATGACCGACACAGCTGTCAGCACCGACCAGGTGCTCGCCGACCTCGACGCCGACGGCGTCCTGACGCTGACGCTGAACCGCCCCGAGCGCCGCAACGGCTGGACCGCGGAGCTCAGGGAGGTCTACTACGCCCGTCTGACGGCGGCGGCCGCCGATCCGGCGGTGCGTGCCGTGGTGCTCACCGGCGCCGGCAGCACGTTCTGCCCCGGTGCCGACACCGCGAACCTCGGCGACCTCGCCCGGGAGG
>NZ_JAOPWR010000288.1 GCF_025965585.1 Pseudonocardia sp. | reverse complement strand
GCGCCGTAGCGCTCCGGCGTCCACCCGCGCTCGTGCACGAGGAGCACGTAGTACTCGGCGGAGTTCGTGCTCCAGACGATGTCGGCCACCTCGGCGTCGGTGAGGTCGTCGCGGAGCGACCCGGTGGCGCGCAGGTCGGCGGCGAACAGCCGCATGTTGGCCGCGCGCCGCCCGGTGATCTCGGTGCGGAGCTCCGCGCAGGCCGCGTCCTTCACGGCCGCGTCGCGGAGCGCCAGGAAGATCGGGGCGGTGCGCGGGCCCATCGCCGCGAGCGCCGTGGCGTAGATCCCGATCTTCGCCTCGGCGGTCGGGGCCTCCCGGACGGCGCGCACATAGTCGCGCTGCTCGGCGGGCACGGCGTCGTCGGTGCCCGAGATCGCGGTCTCCACCAGCTCGCGCAGCAGCGCGGGCTTGCGCCCCGCCGCGGCGTAGAGCGTGTCCACGGCGACGCCGGCGCGCTCGGCGATCTGCGCCACCGTGGTGGCCGCGTAGCCGCGGGTGGTGAACAGCTCGCGCGCGGCCTGCAGTACGGCCCGGCGGGTGCTCGCGGCCTGTTCCGCGCGCCGCGGGGCGTGGTAGGCCCGCGGGACCTTGACGTCGTCGGTCATCGCGGTGAAGCTTACCATTATTCGTCCGAACCTCATTCGGACCGAGTTCGAGGAGCCCGTGATGGTCTACGCGTACACCCAGGACGTCCCGATCGGCGAGGAGCTCTACCGCCGCATCCTCGACGAGCTCGGCCCGGAGCCGCTGGAGGGCTCGCTGCTGCACCTGTGCGTCCGCACCCCCGAGGGCGGGTTGCGCTACATCGAGGTGTGGGAGTCGGAGGAGCTGTGCGCGAAGGCCTTCGACGAGCGGGTGCACCCCGCCGTCGACCGCGCGTTCGGCGGCTCCCGCCCTCCGGGTGAGCCGACGGTGATGCACCTCGAGGTCGTGGAGGCCAGGGGGTCGGTGCTGGCGTAGACCACCCGGTCTGCACGGCCGGCGGCGAGCAGGCAGCATCGGCGGTGTGCGCGTCACTCCCGTCACCCCGGACGTCCTCGTCTCCGAGGTCCTGAAGCTCGTCGACGACCGTCCCGGGCGCGTGCGCGTGATGCTGGACGGCCCTTCACCGACGCGACCAGGCGATCTGGCGCATCGCGTGGCCGCCGAGCTGCGGTCAAGGGGCCGAGCGGCCGTCGTCGTGGACACCGGCGACTACCTGCGTCCGGCGTCGGTCCGGCTGGAGTACGGGCGCGAGGACCCCGACGAGTTCCTCGACGGCTGGCTCGACGCCGGCGGGCTGCGGCGCGAGGTGCTCGACCCCGCGGGGCCGGACGGATCGGGGCGTGTGCTGCCCCGGCTCTGGGACGCCGCCACCGACCGGGCCTTCCGTGACGGCTACACCCACCTCCCCGGCGACGGGGTGGTGCTGCTGCACGGAACCGTGCTACTCGGACGCGGTCTGCCCGCGGAACTGGCCGTGCACCTGCACATGAGTGCCGCAGCTCTGGCCAGAAGGCTGCCCGAGGATGCACAGTGGACGCTACCTGCCCACGCCCGCTACGAGAGCGAGCGTGATCCGGCGGGGAACGCAGATCTGCTGGTGCTGTCCGACCACCCGGACCGGCCGGCCATCCAGAAAGGATGACAGTCAACGGGGATAGGAGGAGATTGTGGGCGAGGAGGGAGTTGAACCCTCACGTCCTTTCGGACACACGGACCTGAACCGTGCGCGTCTGCCATTCCGCCACTCGCCCTGGCAAGAGGAAAGCTAGCACGCCCCTCGAACGCCGCGCCGCAGGCCCCCGCCCGGGGGACGTCGGGCCGCGAACTAGCACAGATACGATTCACCCTGTCAGCAACACGCCGATGCGAACGGAGGAAGATCGGTTGGGCCGCGTCGACAGGTTCGAGCGCCGTCTCCAGGGGATGGTGGGCGACGCCTTCGCGCGGGTTTTCGGTGGCAGTGTCGTTCCCCAGGAAGTCGTACAGGCACTGGTCAGGGAAGCCGAGGACCACATCGAGCAGCTCGCGGGAGGGCGCCTACTGGCACCCAACCGCTTCACGGTGCTGCTGAGCCCCACCGATCTCGGACGCATGGCCGGTGACAGAGCACAGATCGTCGACTCGCTGTCCGGCTCTGTCACCGAACAACTCGCCGACCAGGGATGGGACACCTACGGCGAGGTCGTAGTCTTTCTGGAGCGCTCCGACGCGCTGCACACGGGACAGTTCCGCACCCGCTCGTCCGTGGATCCCGACGCTTCCCGCCGGGACGCCATCCGAGCACGCGACGCAGGAGAAGCACCCATGAGCCAGCAACCGGGCCACCCCGAGGAGAACGGGCAGTACGGCTACGACCGTGGTGCCCCCGGATACGGGCAGCAGACGTACGCCCCGCCCGCCTACGACCAGCGTCAGGGGGGTTACGACCAGGCCGCCGAGCAGCAGCCCCCGCAGGGCGGTCACCCGCAGCAGGGCGGTTACCCCCAGCAGGGGCAGCCCGGCTACGAGCAGGGCTACGGCCAGCCCCAGCAGGGTGGCGGCTACCCCCAGCAGGGGTACGAGCAGGGCTACGGCCAGCCACAGCAGGGCGGCTACCCCCAGCAGGGGTACGAGCAGGGCTACGGCCAGCCCCAGCAGGGCGGCTACCCCCAGCAGGGCGGCTACCAGCAGCCCTACGAGCAGGGCTACGACGCCGGCTACGACCAGCAGGGCTACCAGCAGGGCGGCGGCTACGGCGGCTACCAGCAGGGCGTCAGCGCGTCGCTGAGCCTCGACGACGGCTCCGGCCGGACGTACGACCTCACCCAGGGCAGCCACGTCATCGGCCGCGGCCAGGACTCGGCGTTCCGGCTGCCCGACACCGGTGTGTCGCGCCGCCACCTGGAGATCAACTGGGATGGTCAGACGGCCACCCTGTCGGATCTGGGTTCCACCAACGGCACCACCGTCAACGGCAACCCGGTGCAGACCTGGCAGCTCAACGACGGTGACGTCATCCGGGCCGGGCACTCCAGCCTGGTCTTCCGCACCCAGTAACTCCGACGTCGTCGACGGATAAGAGGTTCGCCGGTAGTGCCGGAGTTGGTGCTGCAGCTGACCAGGGCGGGCTTCCTCGCCCTGCTCTGGCTCTTCGTGCTGGTCGCGCTGCGGGTGGTCCGCTCGGACCTCTATGCGGCGTCGGGGCTGAGGACGATCGTGTCGGGAGGCCGGGGCGCGCCGCGACGGGGTGGAGGCCGGACGGCGCGCCAACTGCTGGTGACGGCGGGCGCGCTGGCCGGCACCCGCGTCACCCTCGACGCGCGTCCGATCCTCATCGGCCGGGCGGACGACTCCACTCTCGTGCTCGACGACGACTACGCCTCCACCCGGCACGCGCGCATCGCACTGCAGGGCGAGGAGTGGTACGTGGAGGATCTCGGGTCGACAAACGGCACGTATCTCGATCGGGCTAAGGTCACCGGACCCACCAGGGTTCCCCTGGGGGTGCCTGTCCGCATCGGCAAGACGGTGATCGAGCTCCGGTCATGAGACTTCCGCAGCACACCGCGGGGACCCAGGGGCCCGTCCGTGGTCCGGCCGACCGATCTGCCCCCGACCAAAATCGCGGAGTCGCTCGATGACGTTGGTCCTGCGCTACTCCGCCCGTAGCGACCGCGGGCTGGTCCGGCAGAACAACCAGGACGCGGTGTACGCCGGGCCCCGGTTGCTCGCGCTGGCCGACGGCATGGGCGGGCACGCGGCCGGCGAGGTGGCGTCGTCACTGGTGATCTCCGCGCTGGCCCCGCTCGACGAGGACGACCCCGGCGACGACCTGCTCGCCGAGCTCCGCGAGGCCACCGTCGAGGGCAACGCGGCCATCACCCGGCACGTCGCGGACGCCCCCGATCTGGAGGGCATGGGCACCACGCTCACCGCCATCCTTTTCGCCGGCTCGCGCCTGGGAATGGTGCACATCGGCGACTCCCGCGCCTATCAGCTGCGCGACGGCCAGTTCAGCCAGATCACCAAGGACGACACGTTCGTCCAGTCGCTGATCGACGAGGGCCGCATCACCGAGGACGAGGCGCACACGCACCCACAGCGCTCCCTGCTGCTGCGCGCCATCACCGGCCAGGACATCGATCCCTCGCTGACCATCCGCGAGGCCCGGCCCGGCGACCGCTACCTGCTCTGCTCCGACGGCCTGTCCGGCGTGGTCAGCGACGAGACGCTCGCCGACACCCTGTCCGGCTACCGCGACCCCCGCGAGTGCGCCGACCGCATGATCGAGCTGGCGCTGCGCGGCGGCGGGCCCGACAACATCACCTGCATCGTCGCGGACGTCGTCGACATCGACTTCGGCGAGGACGCCCCGATCATGGGCGGCTCGATGGGCGACGGCAGCGAGGACGGCCCGCGGCCGGACTCCGCAGCCGCCCGCGCGTCGGCCACCACCATGACGCGCACGGCACCGTCGCGCGTCTCCCCCGTCACCGACGCGCCGGTGAGGCGCCGTTCGCCCGTGCGCATCGCCGTCGCCGTGGTGGCGGTACTGGCGGTGCTCGTCGCCGCCGGGGTGCTCGCACGCATGTGGGTGCTGCAGCAGTACTACGTGGGCGCCGACGGCCAGCAGGTCACGATCTTCCAGGGCGTGCGCGGCCAGGTGCTCGGCGTGCCCCTGCAGCGGGCCGCTCAGCAGACCGACATCGGGCTGGACGACCTGCCCGAGGCCGAGCGCAGCGCGGTACAGGACGGGATCGTCTCCGTCGACGGGCTGACCGGGGCCACCGGCCTCGTCGACAAGCTCCGTGGGCGCATGCTCGCACCCTGCCCCGTCGTCCAGGCCACACCGACACCGACACCGACACCGGCACCGGCACCGGCACCGAAGCCCGCCGTTCCGCCCGCCGCCGGGCGGCCGGTCGCATCGGTGGTGCCCACCGTCGCGTCCACGCCGCTCGCCACGCCCGCACCGCAGCCGGGATTGAACTGCCGGTCGGTGGGCTGATGGCAGCTCCCACCCACGGGCAGGTGACGGCGGCCGCGCCGGCGCCGCTGCCGACCGGGCGCGGCATCGAACTGCTGCTGCTGGCGTTCTCGGCGGTGCTGGTCACGGGCGCGCTCGTGCTGGTGGAGGCCAACCAGGAGCAGGAGCTCACGAGCTCGCTCCTGTGGGTGGGGCTGGCCTACCTGGCGCTGTTCACGGTGGCGCACGCCGCGGTGCGCCGGTTCGCGCCCTACGCCGACCCGTTGATCCTGCCGTGCGTGGCGCTGCTCAACGGCCTCGGCCTGGTGATGATCCACCGGCTCGACCTGGCCTACGCCGCGAAGGCCGTCGCCTCGGGCGACGTCGTGCCCACCGAGGCCATCCCGCGCCAGGTCGCGTGGACCACCGTCGGGATCGTGCTGTTCATCGCGGTGCTGTGGCTGGTGCGCGACCACCGCACGCTGGCCCGCTACGGCTACACCGCGGGTTTCGTCGGGCTCATCCTGCTGGCGCTGCCGGGCCTGCTGCCGTCGTCTATCACCGAGGTCAACGGCGCGAAGATCTGGCTGCGGCTGGGCGTCTTCTCCATCCAGCCCGGCGAGTTCGCCAAGATCCTGCTGATCGTCTTCTTCGCCGCGTTCCTCGTGCAGAAGCGCGAGCTGTTCACCACGGCCGGCCGCCGCGTCCTCGGCATGGAGTTCCCCCGCCCCCGCGACCTCGCGCCGCTGCTGCTGGCGTGGGGCCTCTCGGTCGGCGTGCTCGTGCTGGAGAGCGACCTGGGCACGTCCCTGCTGTTCTTCGGCATCGTCCTGGTGCTGCTGTACGCGGCCACCGAGCGGGTGTCGTGGCTGATCATCGGTCTGACGTTCTTCGTGGCCGGTGCGCTGGCGGCGTACCAGCTGTTCGGACACGTCCGCGTGCGCGTGCAGGTCTGGCTCGACCCCTTCGCCGACCCGAGCGGCGCCGGATACCAGATCGTGCAGGCCCTCTTCGGCCTCGGCACTGGCGGCGTCGGCGGCACCGGGCTCGGCGCGGGCCGTCCCGACATCGTCCCGTTCGCCAACAGCGACTTCATGCTGTCGTCGCTGGGCGAGGAGCTGGGGCTGATCGGGCTCGCCGCGATCCTCGTCGTCTACCTCGTGCTCATCACCCGCGGGCTGCGCAGCGCACTGGCGGTGCGCGACAGCTTCGGCAAGCTGCTGGCCACCGGCCTCGCGTTCGCGCTCGCCCTGCAGGTGTTCATCGTCGTCGGCGGCGTGTCCAAGCTGATCCCGCTCACCGGCATGACGCTCCCGTTCCTGTCCTACGGCGGCTCGTCGCTCGTCGGCAACTACGCCCTCGTCGCCGTCTTGCTGCGGGTGTCCAACGCCGCGCGCGCCCCGCTCCCCCGCCGTCCCGCCACGCCCGCGGTACCCCTCGCCGAGGCCGGTACGGAGCTGGTGGAGCGGCCGACGTGAACACACCGGTCCGACGCGTCGCCGTCGCGGTGATGGCCATGATCGTGCTTCTCATGGTCAACCTGACCTACGTGCAGGTCGTCAAGGCCGACGACTACCGCAACAACCCGGGCAACCAGCGCGTGCTGCTCGCGGAGTACTCCCGCCAGCGGGGCCAGATCAGCGCCGAGGGCCAGGTGCTCGCCAGCAGCACCCCCACCGACGACCGGCTGCAGTTCCAGCGCCAGTACCCCGACGGCCCGGTCTACGCGCCGATCACCGGCTACTACTCGGTGATCTACAGCTCCAGCGGCATCGAGCGCGCGTCGGACTCCGTGCTCAACGGCAGCGACGACCGGCTCTTCGGCCGCAGGCTCTCCGACCTCATCACCGGGCGCGACCCCAGCGGCGGCAACGTCGTGCTGACGATCGAGCCCAACGTCCAGCAGGTGGCCTACGACCAGCTGACGAAGAAGAACTACTCCGGCGCCGTGGTGGCCATCCGCCCCACCACCGGGGAGATCCTCGCGATGGCGTCCACACCGTCGTTCGACCCGAACCCCCTCGCCGGCCACAGCTCCGACGAGCAGAAGGCGGCCTGGCAGAAGTTCACCACCGCCGATCCGCCGGTGCTGACCAACCGCGCGGTCCAGGAGACCTACCCCCCGGGGTCGACGTTCAAGCTGATCGACCTCGCCGCCGCGCTGAGCAGCGGGCGCTACACCCCCGACACGCAGCTCACGGCGGCGCCGAACATCCGGCTGACCGGCACGAACACCACACTCGAGAACTACAACGGCAACGCGTGCGGCACCTCGGCCACGGCCAGCCTGCGCGAGGCCCTGCAGCGCTCGTGCAACACCGCGTTCGCGCAGCTCGCCGGTGATCTCGGCGAGCAGGCCATCCGCAACCAGGCCACCGCGTTCGGCATCGGCGCCCAGGGCCAGACCATCCCGATGACCGTGGCGCCCTCCACCATCGGCGACATCCCCGACGTCGCGGCGCTGCAGCAGTCGTCCATCGGCCAGCGCGACGTCGCCCTCACGCCGCTGCAGAACGCCTCCATCGTCGCCACCATCGCCAACGGCGGCCAGATGATGGCGCCGTACCTGGTCAAGGAGATCCAGAGCCAGACGCTGGACACGGTCGACACCACCCAGCCCGACCGGCTCGGCCAGGCCGTGAGCTCGTCGGTCGCGAAGACGATGACCGACCTCATGGTCAACAACGAGAACTCCTATGGCGGCGCCGGCAAGATCACCGGGATCCAGATCGCGGCCAAGACCGGCACCGCCGAGCACGGCAGCGACCCGAAGAACACCCCGCCCCACGTCTGGTACGTCGCGTTCGCCCCCGCGGAGAACCCGCAGGTCGCCGTGGCGGTGCTGGTGGAGTCGGGCGGGGACCGCAACAACCTCGCGGCGACCGGTGGCGTCGTGGCCGCTCCCATCGGCCGCGCGGTGATCGCCGCCGCACTGGGCAAGGCACCCCGATGACGATCCTCGCCGCCGGCCAGCGCATCGCCGACCGTTACCAGCTCGACCGCCGCATCGCCGTCGGCGGGATGGGCGAGGTCTGGGAGGCCTCCGACACCCGGCTGGGCCGCAGCGTCGCGGTCAAGGTGCTGCGCCCGGAGCTGTCCGACGACGAGGAGTTCCTGCACCGGTTCCGCATCGAGGCGCGCACCGTCGCGTCGCTAGACCACGCCGGCATCGCCCACGTGCACGACTACGGCGAGGACGAGGGCCCCACCGGGCGCCGCACCGCGTGGCTCGTCATGGAGCTGGTGCGCGGCGAGCCGCTCTCCACACTCATCGCACGCGGCCCGCTCGACGCCGACGAGACGCTGCGCATCGTCGAGGAGGCCGCGTGGGCGCTCCAGGCCGCCCACGAGCGCGGCTTCGTCCACCGCGACGTCAAGCCCGGCAACATCCTCGTCCGCACCGACGGGCTGGTGAAGCTCACCGACTTCGGCATCGCCAAGGCCGCCGACGCCGTGCCCGTCACGCGGTCCGGGATGGTGATGGGCACCGCGCACTACATCGCGCCGGAGCAGGCCAGCGGCGCGGAGGCGGGCCCGTCGGGCGACGTCTACTCGCTCGGGATCGTCGGCTACGAGTGCCTCGCCGGGCACCGTCCGTTCCGGGCGGAGAGCGCCGTGGCCGTCGCGATGATGCAGGTGCGCGACGAGCCGCCACCCCTGCCCGACACGGTGCCGCCGCGCGCCCGCGAGCTGATCGAGGCGGTGCTGGTCAAGGACCCCCTGCTGCGCTACGCCGACGGGGGCGAGTTCGCCGCCGCCGTCGCCGCCGTCCGGCGGGGCGAGGCGCTGCCCGCCCCGGGGTCGGTCGAGGGCCCGTTCACCCCGACGCGTGCACGTCTGGCGGTGGGCATCGCCACTCCGCCGCCCACGCCGGTCGTCGAGGCCGACCGGCGGGGCGAGCGGCGGGCACCCGAACCCGTTCGGCCGGGCCGCCGGGAACGGCGCCTGGCGCCGACCCCCACGCCCGCGGAGTCGCTCAGTCTCAAGCCCACGGCCGGCATCGGGCGCACTGCGCTCCTCGTCCTGTTCGTGCTGCTCACGGTGGCCGCGGTGGTGGTGGGGGTTTTCGTCGTCCGCAGCCTGGGGGGTGACCGGGGCACCGCGAGCACCTCTGGCCAGGGGCTGGCGACGGGTACGGTGACGAGCTGGGAGGGCCTCCTGGCCGGACCGGCGGTGGCGGGCGGTCCGCTCGTCCCGTTGATCGATACCGGGGGTGTCCGGTGAACCCGCGCACGGGGCGTTCCGGCGCTCGGGTGGCCGATCCGACACCCCGGCGGGCTGACGCGCCCGGCATGATGACCGAATCACTCGACCCCTCCAGGAACCGGCAGCGATGACCACCCCCCGACTGTTGTCCGAGCGCTATGAGCTGGGCGAGGTGCTCGGCTACGGCGGCATGTCCGAGGTTCACCGCGGGCTCGACACGCGGCTGGGCCGCGACGTCGCCGTGAAGGTGCTGCGCGCCGACCTGGCCCGCGACCCGCAGTTCCAGATGCGGTTCCGCCGGGAGGCCCAGAACGCCGCCGCGCTGAACCACCCGGCCATCGTCGCCGTGTACGACACCGGCGAGGTCGTGAGCGAGTCGGGCCCGCTGCCCTACATCGTCATGGAGTACGTCGACGGCCAGACGCTCCGCGAGATCGTCAAGTCCACCGGCCCGATGACGCAGCAGAAGGTCATCGAGGTGATGGCCGACGTCTGCGCCGCGCTGGACTTCAGCCACCGCCACCAGATCATCCACCGCGACGTGAAGCCCGCCAACATCATGATCAACCGCGCTGGCGCGGTGAAGGTCATGGACTTCGGCATCGCGCGCGCCCTGGGCGAGGGCCAGAACGTCACGCAGACCGCCGCCGTCATCGGCACGGCGCAGTACCTCTCCCCGGAGCAGGCGCGCGGCGAGGCCGTCGACGCCCGCAGCGACGTCTACGCCGCCGGGTGCGTGATCTACGAGCTCCTCGCGGGCGAGCCGCCGTTCACCGGTGACACCCCCGTCGCGGTGGCCTACCAGCACGTCCGCGAGGACCCGAAGCCGCCGTCGCAGGTCAATCCGAGCATCCCGCCCGCGCTCGACGCCGTGGTCCTCAAGGCGCTCAGCAAGAACCCGGCCAACCGCTACCAGTCCGCGGCCGAGATGCGCACCGACCTCGTGCGCGTCCGCAGCGGCCAGGCCCCCCTCGCGCCGCCGGTGATGAGCGAGGACGAGCGCACCGCGATGATGGCGCCGCCGCCCACCACGGGCCCGACGCGCCGCATCAACGGCCGCCACGGCACACCGCCGCCCACCGCCGGGGGCTACGAGGACTACTACGACGAGGAGCCGCCACGGCGCACCGCGCGCACCATCGGCATCGTCGCAGCCGTCGTCGTGGCGCTGGCGCTCGTCGGGTTCGTGGCGTTCCAGGTGTTCAGCGGGCCCGCGGCGCCGAAGCAGGTGGCGGTGCCCGCCGTCGCCGGGCTGGCGCAGCAGGACGCCCAGAACCAGATCATCTCGGCCGGTCTGACGGTCGGGAAGATCACCCAGGCCGACTCGACGCTCGACCAGAAGGGGAAGGTGCAGTCCACCGACCCCGCCGGCGGCACCCAGATCGCCGAGCGCACGCCGGTCGACATCGTGGTCGGCAACGGCCCGCCGTCCACCCCGGTGCCGGCTCTCACCGGCAAGACCACCGACGAGGCGAAGCAGATCCTCGCGCAGTACGGCCTCACGCTGGGCGCCTCGAGCCAGGGCGAGACCGACGACCCGACGCTCGTCGGCAAGATCATCGACTCCACGCCCAAGGCCGGCGAGAACGCCGCGGGCGGCAGCGCCGTGGCCGTCACCATCGGCACCGCGCCGGTCAACGTGGCCGTCCCCGACGTCACCGGCCAGGACCAGAACACGGCCACCCAGACGCTGCAGAACGTCGGGTTCAAGGTCACCACCGCGCAGGTGAACGGCACGGGCGCCGCCGGATCCGTGGTCGGCACCAACCCGGCCGCGGGCACACAGGCCAAGAAGGGCTCCACGGTCACCCTGCAGCTGTCCAACGGCACCCAGACCGGCACGGTGCCCAACGTCCAGGGGATGAGCCAGAGCGACGCCCTGAAGGCCCTGCGTGCGGCCGGCTACACCAACGTCGACACGCAGACCCAGGACGTCGGCAACCGGACGGACTTCGACGGCAAGGCGGTCGGCACGAGCCCGGGCGCCGGCTCCACCGCCGACCCGAACCAGCAGATCACGCTGTACATCGGCCGGGCCACCGGCGGCACCGGCGGCGGCAACGGCGGCGGCAACGGCAACGGCAACGGCGGGTTCCCCTTCAACAACTGACGCGACGACTCCGCCCGGACTACAGGACACTGGTGCCATGCGCGTCCTCGTGATCGACAACTACGACAGCTTCGTCTACAACCTGGTGCAGTACCTCGCCCAGCTCGGCGCGGAGACGGTGGTGCGGCGCAACGACGAGGTCGACCTCGACGAGCTGGACGAGGTGCACGGTGTGCTCGTCAGCCCCGGCCCGGGCACCCCGGAGCGGGCGGGATCGAGCATCGACGTGATCCGCCGCGCCGCCGCCCGCGAGATACCCCTGCTCGGCGTCTGCCTCGGCCACCAGGCCATCGGGGCGGCCTGGGGCGGTGTCGTCGAGCGCGCGCCGGAACTGCTGCACGGCAAGACGTCGCTCGTCCATCACGACGGCGCCGGGGTCCTGGCGGGCCTGCCCGACCCGTTCGTCGCCACGCGGTACCACTCGCTGTCGATCCGGCCCGACTCCGTGCCAGCGGAGCTGGAGGTCACCGGCCGCACCGAGGGCGGCGTGATCATGGCGCTGCGGCATCGCGAGCTGCCGATCCACGGGGTGCAGTTCCACCCCGAGTCGGTGCTCACCGAGGGCGGCCACCGGATGCTGGCCACCTGGATGGCGATCGCGGGCCACCCGGCCCCCGAGGCCGACGTCGTCGCGCTCACGGCCGAGATGGCCGAGCTGAGCGCCCGCGCCTGACCGCCGCCCGGCGGCATGATCACCGCGCACCGCTTCCGCACCGGACCCACCGCTGCCTCG
>NZ_JAOPWR010000212.1 GCF_025965585.1 Pseudonocardia sp. | reverse complement strand
TCGGCGCCGGGTTCATCGGCGCGGAGGTCGCCGCCACGGCCCGGGCGATGGGCGTCGACGTGACGGTCGTCGACCCGGCGCCGGTCGCGATGAGCCGGGTCCTCGACCCGGCGGTCGCCAGGCTGTTCGGGCTCCTGCACGAACGGCAGGGGGTCGCCACCCGGTTCGGGGTCGGCGTCACCGGGATCGACCGCACCGAGGGTGCCCTGCACGTCCGGCTGGCGGACGGCGGCACGCTGCCTGCGGGCGCGGTGGTGGTCGGCATCGGGGCCGTGCCCAACGACGGCTGGCTGGCCTCCTCCGGACTCCGGATCGACGACGGTGTGGTGTGCGACCGGTTCAGCCGCGCCGTCGACGCACCGAGGATCCACGCCGTCGGCGACGTGGCCCGGTGGTTCCACCCCGGGCACGACGCCCTGGTGCGGGTCGAGCACTGGACCAACGCCGTCGAACAGGCCGCCTGCGTCGCCCACAACATCACCCATCCCGAGGATCTGCGCGCCCACTCCCCCGTGGAGTACGTCTGGAGCGACCAGTACGACTGGAAGATCCAGCTGGCCGGGCGCACGGGCGGTGCGGACCACGTCACCGTCGACGGCGCGGACCCGACGCGCTCGTTCGCCGTGCTCTACGCGGGCACCGGTGGCCTGCTCGCCGGGGCCGTCACGGTGAACTGGCCGCGGGCGCTGGTGATCTGCCGCCGCGCCCTGGCCGGCGGTGCCTCCCTGGACGACACCCGCGGCGCCGTCGCGGCCGCAGCCGCGAAGGTGCGCACGGCGCCGGTGGGTGCGCGATGAGCGCGCCGCCGAGCGCAGAGCTCGCCCCGCTCCGCACCCTGGTCGCCGACGCCTGCCGGGTGCTGGCCGCGCGGGGCCTGGCCGACGGCATCCTGGGCCACGTCAGCCTGCGGGTCGACGACCGGCGGTTGCTGGTCCGCTGCCGCGGCCCGCGGGAACGCGGGCTGGCCTTCACCGGTGACTGCGACATCCGGTTGGTCGACCTCGACGGCGAGGCGGGGGCGCCGGGAGAGCTCGACGACGGCTATGCGCCTCCCAACGAGCTGCCCCTGCACACCGAGGTGCTGCGCACCCGCGCCGATGTGGCCGCGGTGGTCCACGCGCACCCGCCCGAGGTGGTCGCCGCCGATCTCGCCGGCCTCGCGATCCGCCCGATCGTCGGGGCCTTCGACATCCCAGGCGTCCGGCTCGCCGCCGGCGGTGTGCCCGTCTACCCGCGCGGGGTGCTGGTGCGCGATCGTCGCCTCGCCGCCGAGATGGCGGCGGTGATGGGCGACCGCCCGGTGGTGCTGCTCCGCGGGCACGGCCTGACCAGCGCCGCCCGCAGCGTCGAACAGGCCGTACTGCAGGCGGTGAGCGTCGATCACCTGGCGCGGATGTCGCTGAAGGTGGTCGGTGCGGGCGGCACCCTTGTCGATCTACCGGAGGCCGACATGGCCGAGCTGCCCGATCTCGGCGCGGGGTTCAACACCTCGACGGCGTGGCGACACGAGCTCGCCCGCCTGGACCGGTAGTCGAACGCGGCGGCCTGCGGCCGGACGCCGCGCCGCGGTCTCGGTGTTGCGCGGATGCCGGTCAGCCGGTGCGGCCTGCCAGGTAGTTCGCGGCCTCGGCGAGACCGACGACGTCGCCGTACTTGCTGTCGATGTCGAACAGGCTCGCCAGGTGCGGCAGCTCCGCCCGGTCCCCCACCGCGTCCTCGACGACGATCGTGTGGAACCCGTAGGAGCACGCGTCCACCGCGCTGGCCCGCACGCAGCCGCTCGTGGTGCAACCGGTGATGAGCAGGGTGTCCACCCGCCGGGAGAGCAGCCGGCTGGCCAGGTCGGTGCCGAAGAAGCACGAGGCGTACTTCTTCACCAGGAGCATCTCGTTCGGGCGACGGTTCAGTCGTGGGTCGACCTCGACCCATTCGCTGCCCTCGACCAGCCAGTTGTTGGACGGGATCTTCCGGATCCACAGGCCCGCCTCCTGCAGGTCGGGGTCATAGGCCACCGTCGAGAAGATGACCGGCACGTCGGAGCGGCGCGCCACCTCGAGGAGCTCGTTCGTCGCCTTGAGCTGGGTCTCCAGCGCGCCGGCGAGCGGCGAACGCTGATCGGTGAAGCCGCGGATCAGGTCGACGACCAGGATCGCCGGATCCGATCCGAAGCCGACCCGCCCGCCCAGCCCCTTGCGGCGGAACTCCTCCCGTAGCGCCGCATACTGCTCCACCGCGCTCGTCACCACCGTCACTCTCCCCGTCCACTACCGTCGGCGACGTCGACGGTGCACGTGCGCTCGTAGTGTTCGGCGATCTCGTCACTCGTGGTGAGCCAGACGCCCGAGCGGCCGGTGATGTACTCCAGCGCCTGGTCCAGGTACTTGTGCCGGAAGGGCTGGTTGACGATGAACGGGTGCAGGCCGAGGGCCATGACCCGACCACTGTGCCGGGAGTCCTCGTAGAGCTGGTCGAACTGGTCGATCACGATCTGCCGGAAGTCGGGACCGCTGAGGCTCTTCCCGACGAACAGGCTGACGTCGTTCACCTCGATCGAGTACGGGACGCTCAGCATCCCCGCCACGTTCAGCCGGTAGGGCTGGTCGTCGTTGCACCAGTCGAGCACGTAGGTCAACCCGAGGTCGGCGAGCAGTTGCGGGGTCTCGAACGTCTCGGTCAGCGCGGGCCCGAGCCAGCCCTTCGGGCGGGTCCCGGTGGCCTTCTCGATCGTGTCCACCACGTCGGAGAGGTAGCCGAGCTCCTCGTCCCGGCTCATGCCCGCCTGGAACGTCGAGTTGTCCCGGCCGTGCGCCAGCCAGGCCCAGCCACGCTCGCGCCCGGCCCGGATGATCTGCGGATACCTGCTGCACACCTCGGAGTTGAGCAGCACGCTCGCCCTCAGGCCGTGCTTGTCGAGGCTGTCGATGAGCCGCCAGATCCCCACCCGCGGACCGTAGTCCCGCCAGCCGTAGTTCAACGCGTCCGGTACGAGCCCGGTGGTGCCGCCGAAGATACTCGTCGACGGGCGGTCCACCTGGTAGTGCTCGATGTTCAGGCCCACGTAGAAGGCGACGCGGGCGTCGTCCGGCCACTCCAGCCGAGGACGTTCGGTGATCGGGCTGTACTCGAAGAGCTGGTTGTCCATGACCACTCCTCTCCTGCCGTCGCCCGGGATCGGCCGCGGCCGTCGTCGAGGGAGGCTCTGCTATGAAGAAAGTGACTCTGTCTACGGGGAGATGGATAGCCTTGTCAAGGCCCGGCCGCGAGGTGACCGACGCTGCTCAGGTGGCGATCCGCGCGGCCAGCTGCTCCATGTGCTGGGCCATCAACGGGCGCGCGTCGAGCTTGAAGAGCTCGATGCGGCGCGTGTGGGCGAGCAGCAACAGGCCCGAGGCGTGGGCGAACGTGTCCGCCGTCAGGACGACGGCGTCGTCCTCGGTGGCTCCGATCTCGATCGCCGCGCGCCGGACGGGTTCGAGGGTCGCGAGGAGTGCAGCGTTGAGCTCACGGTTGAGCTCCTCGGAGAGCCCGCGGGGTTCCATGCCGCCGCCGAACAGGTAGAAGCCCATGTCGAGGTCACGCGGGTTCGCGTCGTAGAAGTCGAACCACGCCAGCCCGGCCGCGACCAGCCGCTCGCGGGCGCCGGCGCCGACCACGGCGGTCTCGGTCGCCTCGCGCAGGCGGATCAGCGACTCACTCAACGCGGCGGCGTAGATGTGCTCCTTGCTGGGGAAATAGGCGTAGATCGCGCCGGGGACGTAGCCCGCCTCCTTGGCGATCGCGCGCATGCTCGCCCCGCGCAGCCCGTTCTCGGCGAAGACCCGCTGGGCGGCATCGAGGATGATGCCGCGCTTCATCTCCGCCACTGCGTCACGGCGTCCGGCCCGAGCTCCCTCAGACATGCGTTCCGCCCTTCCGATCAGTAGTCGGCGATGCTAGCTTTCGTTCAATGTTCAGCACAATGAACACCGTTCACTACGACGAGGAGCCTCACCTGATGACGCGCGCGAGCATCAGCATCGGCATCAGCGACCGGGTCGCCGACTACACCGAGCGCTTCCGCCGGTTCCTCGACGACGAGGTCACCCCGCTCGAGGAGCAGCTGGCGGCGAGGAACGTCGGGACGGCGGTACAGCCGCATCTCGACGAGGCCGGCCGGATGCACCCCGAGGTGTGGGAGGCCCGCCGGGAGGTCCAGCGTCGCGCCGGCGCCGCCGGCCTCTACGCCCCGCACAACTCCGCCTCGGTGGGCGGCGGCGGGCTGTCGCGGGTGGAGATGCACCACGTCGAGGAGT
>NZ_JAOPWR010000287.1 GCF_025965585.1 Pseudonocardia sp. | reverse complement strand
TCGATGTCGAACTCGGCAACCGCGGCGACCTGTTTCAGTATCAGGAGCGCCCCACCGCTCGCTCGCCTTCCCAGCCGGCTCCGGGACGGACACCTTCGGCCCCGTCTCGACGTGTTGATCAGGGCGTGGGCGCGCCAGGTGCCCCGGTCGGTCTCGACGAGCAGGTCGGTGGGCGGGTGTTGCGCAGCCTGCTGATCCGGCCGGCCTGGCGCGGTGCCTCCAGGACGTTGGCGGCGCAGGCATGCAGGATGGTCTTGAGCTGGAATGGGCGCAGTTTCGGGTGCTTCGACTTGATCAATGCGATCAGACCGGAGATGTGCGGAGCGGCGTAACTGTTTCCGGTGGCGCGCATGGTGTGGCCCGCTCGCCAAGCGACCTCCACATCGATCCCACGGGCCAGGAACTCGGTCGGGGGGTTCGGGTTGTAGTGGTAGCGGAACGGGTCGGTGGCGTGGTTGCACGCGACGCTGGTCACCGAGGCGAACAGCGAGGGGTAGCTCACCCGGTCGACGTTGTTGGCGGCGGTGACGATGGTGATGCCGCGGAAGTAGGCGAGGTCGCACAGCTCGTGGAAGGCAGCGGCGTAGGTGTCCTTGGTCGTTCCGAGGGACAGGTTGATGACGTCGACGCCCTGCTCGATGGCCCATCGAAGTCCCTCGAGGAAGACCGTCGCCCTCCCGGTGAGCCCGGGGCCGAGGACCTGGACCGATATGACCGTCGCTCGGGGCGCGAGCTGGTGTACGACACCGGCGCAGGCCGTGCCGTGGCCGAACGCGTCGCTGTGCGCGCCGGGCACGAGGACCACCGAACCGTCCCCGGCAAGTCGTGCCGACGCACCACTGACCTGGTCGACGCAGTCGCCGAGCCAGGGATGGGAGGCGTCCACGCCGCTGTCCACGATGGCGACACGGGCTCCCGCACCGGTCGCGCCGCCCCAGGCCCACTCGGGGGTGATTCCGCGCAGTGCGAAAGCCGACGGCAGCACCATCGACACCGACCGATGGGACCAGGCCGGTCCCGACCGACCGGGAGAGTCGGTCAACTCAGCAGTCCTTCGATCGCCGCCGCGACGGCCGCGTAGCGCTGCGGGTTCTGGGCCGCGAGCTGCTCGAGACCGCTGGCCAGGACAGCCGGGTGGGCAGGCGCCGGGCGGCCGCTCCTGCCGTCCCCGAGGGAAACGGCGGCGATACCGGCCAGCAGGCTGACGACCTCGATGTCGTCCACGGTGAACACGGATTGCGGATGGTCGATGAGCTCGAGTACCGCGACGACGCCGTCGTCCGCCTGGCACGGCACGGCCAGGAGGGATCTCGGCGATCGGCCGAACGTCGCGGCGACGCCCTCCGCCAGCATGTGATCACTCGACGTGGGGGTGATGGCCAACGGCTCGCCCGAGGCCATCGCGTATGCGGCGGCGCTTTGGCCGAGACCGACCCGCCGTCCGAGGAGCGACCCCGGCGAGCAGGCTCCGGCGGCCGCCACGACCACCGCCCCCGGCTCCGACGTGTCCACGATCCATCCTGCGCTGGCGCCGGTAGCCCGCAGCGCGGCCCGCACCACGGCAGTCAGGGTCTGCGTCGCGTCGTTCATCGGGGGCGCCCCGGTCCGCCGTGGTCCACCGGTGGGTGGGCGGGCGTCGCGGCTACGCGCAGCTCACGCATCTCGTCGACCAGGATGGTCTGGGTCTGGCCGGACCCGAATCCGGCCCTGGCGAGTCGTGTGCCTCTCGGGACCTCCGCCTCCGGCAGCTCGCCACCCGCCTCCGACCCCGAAGCCGGTCGAGCCGCCGTCAACGAGGAGACGACCTCGGCCGGCATGACCAGTGCCGTGAGCGGTTCGGCGGCTCGCAGCGTGGTGCCCTGCGCACCACCGAGCAACGCCTGGAGGCCGAAGACGTCGCCCGCCCGGAGCTCGGCGACCGGGTCGAGCCGGCCTGCCAGTCCCGGTACCTGCACCACGCCCCGGCCTCCGGTGACGAGCAGCAGCTTCCCGGCGCCGTCCGGTACGGACTCGCCGGGTCGCAGCGCAACTGTGGTCAGGCGGCCCACCACGGCTCGGAGAACATCGGCCTGCACGCCGCGGAGGACGGGAACCCGGCCGAGTGCGTCGACGACGTCGAGCGAAGCCGCTCCGCCGGACTGCTCGGCCCAGAGCCGGGCGTAGAGCCCGCCTTGGGCGAGCAGCTCGTCGTGACGGCCCTCGGCGACGATCCGCCCGCGGTCCAGTACGACGATCCGGTCGTAGTCCGTCACCGAGGTCAACCGGTGCGTGACGGCCACGACCGTACGGTGGCCGGCCACCCTCCGCAGGGTCGCGTCGATCTGCCGTTCCGTTCCCGGGTCCAACGACGACGTCGCCTCGTCCAGCAGCAGGATGTCGGGTGAGCGGACCAGCGCCCGGGCGATCGCGACCCGCTGCCGTTGGCCGCCGGACAGCATTCCGCCGCCCTCCCCGACCAGGCTGTCGTAGCCGCGCGGAAGCTGGTCGACGAATGCGTCGACCTCCGCGTCCACGGCTGCGCGCCGGACGTCCTCGTCCGACGCCGTCGCCGAGCCGAACGCGATGTTCTCGCGCAGCGTGGTGTCGAACAGGAACGTGTCCTGGTAGACAACTCCCAACCGGGCCCGGAGAACGTCGGACGACACCTTGCGGAGATCGACCCCGTCGTAGAGGACCTGCCCGTCGTCCGGGTCGTAGGACCGCATCAACAGGCCGAGGACGGTGGATTTCCCCGATCCTGACGGCCCGACGAGGGCGACACGGCTTCCGGCAGCGATCGTGAGGTTGATGTTCTCGAGGACCTGATGCCCTCCGTCGTAGGTGAACGAGACCCCTCGGAGCTCGATCGCGGATCGGAGCGGTCCCACCGCCACGGCGTTCTCGGTGTCGACGACGTCCGGACCGCTCTCGAGGATCTCGTTGACGCGCTCGAGAGCGCCGGTGGCGGCCTGTACCTGCTGGCCGAGCCCGCTCAGCCCGGTGACGGGACCCAGCGCCTCCCCCATCAGACCGAGGAAGGCGACCAAGCCGCCGACCGTGAAGCTGCCTTGGAAGATCATCCAGGTGCCGATGGCAAGAGCGGCCAACCTCAGCAGGGTCATGATGAGCTCGACGCTGAGCTCGAACAGGCCACCGAAGAGGCTGAGCCTCCGCTCGGCGTCGAAGAGCCTGCGGGACGCCTGCGAGAAGCGCTGCCGTTCCCGCGATCCCAGCCCGAACGCGCGCACGATCGGCTGGGCGCTGTGGTTCTCGGCCGCCACGGTGAGGACGACGCTGCTGCGCTCCTGGACGGCGACGCTCCGCTTGCGGGCTCCCCCCGACATCCGCCGGAACACCACGGCGACCAGCGGCACCCCGAGCAGCACCAGCAGGGCGAGGAACACGTTCAGTGTGAACAGGACGGTCAGAGACACCACCAGAGACAGTGCCTGGAAGGCACCGTCCCGGAGCGTGGAGGACAGGCCCAGCTCGACGACACCCACGTCGTTGAACAGCCGGGACAGCACGTCACCCTGGGAATGGCGGTGGTACCACCCGGCGGACAGGGTCTGCAGCCGGTCGAACATCCGCTCGCGCAGGTCGCGGACCACGGCGCTGGAGACCCACGCCGAGAGATAGGTCCGGCGGAGGTTGGCCACGGCGGTGACGGCAAGCGCCACGCCGAGGCTGCCGAGTACCGCCGCCACCTGGGTGTAGCGGCCGCTCGGGATGGCCTGGTCGAACAGGGTGCGGCTGGCGAACGGGAAGTAGACGGTGAAGGAGAGGCCCAGCAGCATCAGCACGAAGACCTCGGCCTGCTTGCGCCGGTGCGGTCGCAGGTAGGCCAGAGAGAGCCGGAGGAACTGGCGGGGCCTGACCCGTCCACCCGCAGCCAGGTCCTGCCGCCACGCGGTCTCCAGCCTGGCCAGCGTGGCTCCGTACAGGTCGACGGCGGTGGCGTCGACGCGGCCCAGTTGCGCCGTACCGACCAGTCGGCGGAAGACGTCCTCGCTCTCCTTCCTGATCAGGTAGGAGACGAAGGACAAGCCCATCGCCACTCGGACGTCGCCGGTCGCGTGGATCAGCGGCGGCAGGTCGATGTCCCGGAGCCGCTCGTCGACAGGGGGAACACGGGCGGCCCAGAGTCCGTACCCCTCGATCAGGTCGGCGAGCGCCCCTGCCGCCGCGAACTGGGCACCGAACAGGAGCGCGAACGGCCGTTCCAACGGCTCGGGCGGGGCCTCCGCGGTGACGATCATCCAGATGTCGTTCCGCGTGGGGTCGACGGTGGTACCCGAGGTCTGGAAGCCTCCGGGCCGGGCGGGGTCGGGCACGGGGTCGACCAGGTGGATCGTGGGAGTCCCGCCCCACGCTTCGGAACCGAACCCGGCCAGACGCCTGCGGGCCCGTTTGGCGGCCGCGACCACGTTGTCGAGGACGCGCTCGCCCGCGCTGCCTGGCACGTAGTGGAGGACGGCGTGATCGGTCTCGCGGATCCGGACCTCCAGCGACCCCCTCGTCGGAGTCGCGGGTCGAGGCGACGGTGCCGGCGGCCGGGCTGCCGACAACGGCGTGATGGGGCGCTCGGCGGGGGCCGTCCGGCCGGGGCGGATCGGCTTCCTGCTCGCGGGAGGCGTGGGATCCGGGGCCGGTCGACCGGAGGCCGGGCGGTCGGGGTGTGCGGTCGCCGGAGGACCGTCGCCCTGTCCGAACGCGCTGACGGATCCGGACAGCCGCGGTTCCGCCACTCCACGGGGCCGCGGTTGCGGGGCGCCTCCGTCCGGACTGCGACGTCTCGGGATGTGTTGTTCCGGCGGCGACCGCCGCGCCGCAGGGGCAGGGGCAGGGGCAGGGGCGATCGCGTCGGACGCCGGTGGTGGCGGTGGCACGGTGGCAGGGGCCGTTTCCTGACCCGACCCGGGTCCCGCGGCCGTCGCGGCGGGCCAGACCGTCGGAGGCCGCATCTCGTCGGCGGATACGCCGACAACGAGTCGAACTGCGCCGATCTCGACGATGTCGCCATGGTCGAGCCGCACAGGAACGGTTATCCGAGCACCGTTGACCGCCGTCCCGTTGCGGCTGCCGAGGTCGACGATGTAGAGGCCGTCCGATCGGGGATCCAGCCGCGCATGGCGCCTGGACGCCTTCTTGTCGTCGATGACGATCCCCGTGCCGGCTCGACCGATTTCCGTGGGGGCACCGATCAGTACCGCCCGTGACGACTTGCCGGACTCGGTGACAATGACATGCTGAGTCGATTTCGCCGAGACGGCGGACCCGGGAGACTCCGAATCGGTGCTTTCACCGGTCTCGGAAATGTCATCCACGGCATCCGCCCGACGTCGCGGTGGACAGATCTCTCGCCGTCAGGCCACCGGAACAGCGGGGCGACCTCAGCGCGACTGGGACGGATTGATCCGGTACTCCGCGCCGGAGGAGAAGGTGCCGGGACACATGACAGTACTGGACGCTCGCCACCCCGCGTTGGTGGACGCGGTCGGCTGGAACGGGCCGAGGAAGGAGAGGGACTGGGCAGCCTTGCCCGATCCCATCTGGAACCCCGACACCTCGGAGTTCTCGTCGAGAAGCTTCTCGCAGAACTGCGCCATCTCCGGCTCGGAGACCTTGCAAGCCTCCATGACCTCGTCGCGAATGAAGTAGATCGATCCGTCGTCACCACGGATGACAGTTCCGCCGGCCTCATCAGCCATGTCAATCCACCTCAGTCCAGGGGTTCGGCCGACCGAACCGGCCGTAGGACGCACAAGTGTCGGGGGTCACACCCTGCTACGTCAAGGGCAGGTCAAGGCCGGACTGCATACCCGTCACGGAATGGGCGCAGCGGCCTCGCGGATCGCCCGCAACGCGGCAGGCTCCTGACGGAGGCCGGCCTCCTCGCCCGCGAGCCGGACCGCCTGGATGTGGCACAGCCGCGCGATCACCTGAACCCTCGGATCCACATCGGACCACCGTTCCGACGACCCGGGCGACCACGCCCGGAGGTTGGCGCACAGACGTGCCGGAACCACCGGCAGGTCCCCCGGGAGGGCCACTCCGGGGGACGGCGTCCCCTGCGGGCCCGTCGCTTCGCCCACGGCCGCTCGCAGCCATTCCAGATGCCAGGCCGCGGCTGCCGCCCGCCGTGCCGCCGGGACCAGACACCCGTACAGCACGGCGAGCTCGCCGCCGACCGTCGCGCCCGGCCCGGTCCCGCTTCGGTGAGCCGCAGCGAGGATGCGCACCGCGCGGGCGCTGGTCACAGCGAGCAGCGCACCCCAGACGGGTGGGCGGCTCCCACCGGGGAACAGCGCCGGTTCGAAGGCCAACGGCAGCGGGCGTGGCCGGGCCGCCCGGACCAGGCCGGCTCGCAGTCCTGTCTCGATCCACGGCGGTGGGTCAACGGGCGAGCCCCCCCACAGCCCCACCTCGAGTGTGGGCAGCTCTCCGGGGACGTCGAGCCAGAACCAGTCCGTGCCCGTCGCGGCGATCAGCTCGAGCAGCGACCGACGGTCCGAGTCCCCGCCGAGCACGAGATGCCACCCGTGCCACGGGTCGCCGTCAGTCACGGCCGAGCTCCGCGAGCACCGCGGCGACCAACGGCCCGAGCTCTGCTGTGGTGAGGGCCCACCGGTTCCAGTGAAAGATCGCCACCGCGGAGACCCAGGACCGGACCCGGAACCCCTCGCTCCGGCGTAGCTCTGCCGCGGCGTCCCCGGTTCTGGTCGCCCACCGGGCCGCGCGGGCGTACAACGCGGCAGCACTGCTGTCGGCGGTCTCCGGCAGCCGGCCGGCGAGCACCGCCCGCACGACGGCGGCCTCCGGGGGCGCGGCCGGGTTCGGCGGGATCGGCCCGACGGCATGCTCCAGCCTCAGCCAGATGTCGCGGAGCTCGGCGACGTCCTCGGCCACGGCGGCGAACAGGGCCTGCGCGGTGACCAGGCCCACCGCGACAGCGACCCCGGGTCCGTCGTCGAGCTCGCCGGTGCGCCACGCCAGCAGGAGGCGGCTGTCGGCCGCGAAGTGGGTGTGCGCCAGCTCGAGGCCGAGCGGCCCACCGAAGCGATCCACCTCGGGCTCGTACCCACCGACTGCCACCGGGGCGACGGCGAGGCCCTGCGGACGGGTACGCCACCCGGACAGGGC
>NZ_JAOPWR010000247.1 GCF_025965585.1 Pseudonocardia sp. | reverse complement strand
GGGGTCGCGCCCGACCAGTCGTATGTCAGCCGGACCTCAGTGCCACCGTCCGCTGCCGGCGCGAGGTCGTAGCGCCAGATCCAGCCGCCGAAGCTGAGGCGCCCCTCGGCGTCCTCCGTCCCCGGCTTCCACGAGATCGCGCGGGGCGGATCGAGCTCCCGGACCTGGTTGGCTATCTCGTACCGGCCGTCCGGATGGTTGGGGTGGTACATGCCCATGCGGAACACCTGCCCGGACGTCGTCAGTCGCTCGCCGTCCAGCGGCCCGCACACCCAGCCCGTGCCGTCGATCGCCGCGTGGCTGGCGGGATCGGCGAGCACCGCGAACACGACGTTCGCCGGCGCCGGGACGGTGGTCGTGACGGAGAGGGCCTCGGTGGTCATGGGTTGTCCCTTCGGTCGCGTGCTCGTTGGGCAAGGGGCGTTCCCGCCCCCGGGAGGAGAGACCCGCCCCGGCCCCGGAACTCATCGGCCGATCGCCCACCAGCTTCTACCGCCACCTCGCCGAGCACGACGCGTTCGACACCGAACCTTGCCGCGGGCGGCGCGCTCAGAAATGTGGAGCTATTCGTGGAGCAGTTCTGCGGCTCGCAAGATGACGCCATGACCCGGCGCTGGATGCTGCTCGCCCGACGGCCGGCGCGTGGTGTCCCTCGCCCGGCCGGGGCCGGGGCCGGGCGGCCGACGATCGCGATCCTCTCGCGGCCACGCCGTTCGATCACCGATGTCCCCACGTGGCTCGATCGCGTGGACGTCGGTGCGCTCGGGCTTCACTCGCGTCCGCGAGGCGCACCCTTCGCCGTGACGTGATGGGACCTCCTGGCGAGCACGCGGGAGCTGGGCCCGACGTGACCCGCCACGGCGGAACCTGATCAGGCCATGGTCGCCACGTCGATGACGAAGCGGTAGCGCACGTCGCTGTCCACCACGCGGTCGTAGGCCTCGTCGATCCGGGACGCGTCGATCACCTCGATCTCGGCACCCAGGCCGTGCTCGGCGCAGAACTCGAGCATCTCCTGGGTCTCGCGGATGCCGCCGATCATCGAGCCGGCCCAGCTGCGCCGCATCGGGATCAGCGCGAACGCGGGGACCTCCAGCGGCTCGGACGGGGCGCCCACGTTGACGATGGTGCCGTCGAGGCCCAGCAGGCCCAGGTACCTGTCCATCGGCAGGGGGGCGGAGACCGTGTTGACGATCAGGTCGAACGTGCCCGCGAGCTGCTCGAACGTGGCGTCGTCGCTGGTGGCGTAGTAGTGGTCGGCGCCGAACCGCTCGCCGTCCTCCTTCTTCGACAGCGACTGCGAGAGCACTGTGACCTCGGCGCCGAGGGCGTGGGCGATCTTGACTCCCATGTGCCCGAGCCCGCCCATGCCGACGATGGCCACATTCTTGCCCGGCCCGGCGCCCCAGTGCCTGAGCGGCGAGTACAGGGTGATGCCGGCGCACAGGAGCGGGGCGGCGACGTCGAGCTCGATGCCCTCGGGGATGCCCAGCACGTACTTCTCGTCGACGACGATCTTCTCGGAGTAGCCCCCGTCGGTGGGCGTGCCGTCGAGCACACCGCCGTAGGTGCCGACGTTGCCCCGGAGGCAGTACTGCTCCTCGCCGGCCTTGCAGTTCTCGCACTCGCGGCAGGAGTCGACCATGCAGCCGACGCCGACCCGGTCGCCGACCTGGTACTTCGTAACCCCGGAGCCGACCTCGGAGACGACGCCGGCGATCTCGTGGCCCGGGACGAGCGGGAAGGTGGTGCTGCCCCACTCCTCGCGCGCGGTGTGGATGTCGGAGTGGCAGATGCCGGCGAACCTGATGTCGATGAGCACGTCGCTCGGCTTCAGGTCACACCGGACGATCGTGGTCTTCTCGAACGGAGCCTTCGCCGCGGGTGTGGCATAGGCGTTCACGGTCGTGGTCACGCGGGGATCTCCTCTGGGACGACTTCAGGTCGCCGTGGCACCGCATCGTCAGGTGCGCACGGCTGCACGAGAGTTCCCGGTGGGCGACCGCCACGAACCGGAGTGTCTCGATCGTCACCCTCCCGCGGCGGCCCACACCCCGTGCGGCAGGTGCTCGTCGGGCTCGCGCTGCTGCGGCAGCTCCACCACCGGTGCGGCGTCGACGACGTCGGCTCCGGCCATCATGTGCGCGGCCACCCATTGGTAGACCGCGATCCAGGACGAGCTGAGCCCGCCCGAGAAGGCCGGACCCGACACGTCGCGGACGGCCCTGGTCAGGGCGTGGCCGATGTAGAGGTAGTGCTCGGACTCGACCCCGTACTTGGTGCGGTGATCGGCACCGAGCTTGCGCAGCAGCGCCTCCAGCGCGGCGGTGTCCGGCGACTCCAGGTGGGAGATGGCGGCCAACAGCGTGCCGGTCATCTTCTGCATCTGGTCGGACATGTCCGCGGGGAACATGCCCCGCGTGTGCGGGGCCATCTCGAACAGGTGTGCGTAGAACGTCTCCGCCAGGCGCACGGGACGGTCGGCCACCGAGGCACAGGACGCCCGGACCGCGGCGATCACCTCGGGCGCGGGACGCCGGACATCCTGCCGGGCTGCGGGATCGGGCCGGGTCATCGTCGCCCCCCGACGACGGGGGTGAGCGGCTTCGGGGAGTGCTCCGTGTCCAACGGGGGTGCCTTTCGTCGACGATCGGGTGGCGCGCGGGGAGCAGCGACACGGTTCAGACATCTATCGAACGCCGAGCCACGAGCGTTGCACAGCCGCCGAACGGCGGTCCTCGTCGAACCCGGGAGGCCGCATCGGGAATCCGCGGTGAAACCGCCGTGAAACCGGCGCCCCGGGTCCTCGTCACCGACACCGGACGCGACGACACGACGACACGACGACACGACGACACCATGACCTCCACCGCATCCCGCACCGCGATCGCGGTCACCGGGCTGTGCAAGTCCTACGGCGACACGGACGGGCGGGCGGGCCGTCCGGCCACAGCGCGCCCACGAGCCGGGACGTGCCGCAACCGGTGGGCAGGTCACCCGCGGGCAGCGCGAGCAGGCCGCCGAGCCGGGCGCCTGCTGATCTCACGGCCGCGGTACGCCCACCCGCGGCAGCAGGACCAGCTCGATCATCACCGAGGCAGATCAGAGCGTCGGGAGCGTCCGTAGGATCGTCAACGGGGGCAGGACGATCGGAGATCAATGACCGTCCACGCCACGACGATCCACAGCACGATGACGCGGGCGCGGACCCCGGCCACCGAGCGGGTCTGGCTGCTGGTCGTGTGCGCGGCGGCCGCGCTGGTGTACGGCAACGGGCTCGGACGCCTGCCGCTGTGGCGCGACGAGGTGGCCAGCGTCGACATCGCGGCTCGGCCGGTGCCGCGGATCCTCGCCGCCCTCGGCCGCATCGACGTCGTGCACGGCCTCTACTACCTGCTGCTGCACGCCGTCCTGCAGGTGGACGGCTCCGAGGTGGCCGTCCGGATGCCATCGCTGGCCGGAGCGGTGGCGGCCGTCGGGCTGGCGGCGGAGCTGGCGCGGCGGGTGCTCGGCGTCGTCCCGGCCACCGTGGCGGCCGCGGTGATGATCGCGAACCCCCTGCTGTCGTTCTACGCGCGGGAGGCCCGGCCGTACGCGCTCGGCGTGATGCTCGTGTGCGCGGCGGCGTTCGTGCTGCTGGGGACGACGTGGCGGTGGCGGGGGCCGCTGTTCGTGGTGTTCGCGGTGCTGACGACGTACATGCACCTGTTCGACGCGCTGGCCCTCGCCGGCCTGGCGTCAGGCCTGCTGCCGGCCGACCGGCCCCACCCGCGCGCGGTGCTGGTGGGCGCGGGCGGCTACGCGGTGGCGGTCGCGCCGCTCGTCGTCGCGGCGGTCGCGCAGGCCGGGCAGGTGTCCTGGGTGCAGCGGCCGACCGGCGACGACATCCGGTTCCTGGTCGCCGACCTGGCCGGGTCGACCTACGGGGAGTGGGCGGCGGCGGTGCTGCTGGCCGGGGCCGTCGCCGCCCTGGCCCTCCGCCGGCGGTGGGACGGTGACGGCGCGCTGTTCACGACGAGCCTGCTCGCCGCCGTGGCCGGGCCCGCGGTGCTGCTGACCGTGTCGTGGCTGGGGCACCCGCTCTACGTCGAGCGGTACGTGCTCGCCGCGATGCCGATGCTGGCGCTCGCGCTGGGTGCGGCCGTCCGGCTGCTGCCCGCGACGGTGTGGGTCGCGGGGATCGCGCTGGCCGTGGCCCTGACCGGGCTGCCCGCGGCCTGGACCGGGCCCGCGTCGAAGTCCGAGGACCTCCGCGCCGCGGCCGCGTACCTGGACGGGGCGGCCGTTGCCGGCGACTGCATCGCCTACGACCCGTCGTGGGCGCGGCTCGGGCTCGAGTACTACCTCCGCTCCCCCGGGCCGCGGGACGTCGCGCTCGACCCAGGGCCTGAGGGGCACGACCCGGTGGGGCTCTTCCCCGCCGAGCGGCCGGAGGCGGACGTCGTGGCGATCCTGCGCGGGTGCCCGCGGGTCTGGGTCGCCGGCTACCCCGGTCCCGTCGGTCGGTGGCGTCCCAGACCCGAGGTCACGGGCGCCGCGCTCGCCGCCGTGCGGCCGGGCTTCGTCGCGTCGGCGCCGATGGGGTTCGGGGACTTCACCCTGACGCTGTGGACGAGCGACCCCCGGCCGGCGGCGGTGATCACGACAGGGGCGACCACGACAGGGGCGACGACGACGGCAGCCCCCGCGGCGGCCGCGGCGCCGACGGTCGAACCGGCCGCGGCGGCGTCGAGCGGGGGCGGAGTGCCCGCGTGGGTCTGGGTCGCCGTCGGCGCTCGCCGAGATCGGCGGGACGGTGGCGGCAGGGCGCCGGCGGTCCCCCCGGCCCTGAACATCACACGAGCCCTGGACATCACACCGGCCGCGGGGAACTCGGGCGCTCCCCCGGGCGACCCCTGACGCGTGGGAGTGGACGCAGGATCCGTCGCGGCGGAACGCACACGGGGTGCCGACCCGACCGTCGAGCTCGCGATCGGGGGCATGACGTGCGCGGCGTGCGTGGGCCGCGTCGAGCGCAAGCTCGGGAAGCTCGGCGGGGTGCTGGCCACGGTCAACCTCGTTACCGAGCGGGCGACCGTCACCCACCCCGCCGACATGCCCGTCGCCGCGCTCGTCGACGCCGTCGAGAAGGCGGGCTACACCGCGCGTCCGGTCCGCTCCGGGCCGGACGAGCCCCGTGCCGACCATCGGGCGGTCGATCGGCTGCGCCTGCGGCTCACGGTGGCACTGCTGCTGTTCATCCCGCTGGCCGACCTGTCCGTGGCGCAGTCGCTGGTGCCGTCGCTCCGCTTCCCGGGGTGGCAGCTGGTGCTGGCGGCGCTGGCCCTGCCGGTGGTCGGCTGGGCGGCGTGGCCGTTCCACCGGGCAGCGCTGGCCGGGCTGCGGCACGGCACGGCGACGATGGACACCCTGGTGTCGCTGGGCATCCTGGCCGCGTCGGGGTGGTCGCTGTGGACGCTCGCCACCACCGGCGGGGTGCCCGACACCGCCACCGGCTGGGACGCGGTGCTGCACCCGGCCGGCCCGCTCTACCTGGAGGTGGCGGCGGGCGTCACCACGTTCCAGCTCGCCGGACGCTACTTCGAGGCCCGCGCACGACGGGCGGCGGGCGGGGCGATGCGCGCGCTGGGGAGGCTGCGCGCCCCGGACGTCGCGGTGCTGCGGGGCGGTGTCGAGCGTCGCGTGCCGGTGGCGCACCTGCGGGTGGGCGACCTGTTCGTGGTGCGCCCCGGTGAGCGGATCGCCGCCGACGGCACGATCGACTCCGGCGCCGCCGCGGTCGACACGAGCGCGATGACCGGCGAGCCCGTGCCCGTCGAGGCCGCAGTGGGCGACGCCGTCACCGGCGGCACGATCGCCGTCGGCGGCACCGTGACGGTGCGGGCCGACCACGTCGGTGACACCACCCGCCTGTCCCGGATGCTGCGCGCGGTCGAGGACGCGCAGGTGGAGAAGTCCGCGACGCAGCGGCTGGTGGACCGCGTCTCCGCGGTGTTCGTTCCCGCGGTGCTGCTGCTCGCGCTCGCCACGGTGGTGGGCGGCCTGCTGCTGGGCCTGACCGCGGCGGACGCGGGCGCGCGGGCCGTGGCCGTGCTCGTCATCGCCTGCCCGTGCGCGCTCGGCCTGGCCACCCCGACGGCGCTGATGGTGGCGACCGGCCGCGGCGCCGAGCTGGGCATCTTCGTCACGGGATTCCGGGCGCTGGAGACGGTGCGCACGGCCGACGTCGTCGTGCTGGACAAGACCGGCACGCTCACCGCGGCTCGGATGCGCGTCACCGATGTGGTCGCCGCGGACCTGCACGCCGACGAATTGCTGCGCCTCGCCGCGGCCGTCGAGCGGTCCTCGGAGCACCCGATCGCCGCCGCGATCGTGGAGCGGGCCGGCGACGACCTCCCCGAGGTCACCGGCTTCCGGGCCCTGGCGGGGCTCGGCGCCCGCGGCACGGTCGACGGGCGGGAGGTGCTGGTGGGGCGGCCCGAGCTGGTCACCGACGTCACCGTGCCCGCCGAGTGGGAAGCCGCGGGCGCGACCGTCGTCGCCGTGGGGATCGACGGGCGGGCGGCCGGCGCGATCGCCCTCACCGACCCGCTGCGGCCCGGGGCGGTCGAGGCGGTGGCGGCGCTGCGGGCCATGGGGATGCGACCGGTGCTGCTCACCGGCGACGGGGTGGCCGCGGCCGGCGCGGTGGCCGCCGCCGTCGGGATCGACGAGGTGCACGCGGGGGCGCTGCCCGAGGACAAGATCGCGCTGGTCCGGGCGTTGCAGGCCGACGGCCACACCGTCGCCGTCGTCGGCGACGGGATCAACGACGCCGCCGCGCTGGCCGCCGCCGACCTCGGGATCGCCGTGGGCTCGGGCACCGACGTGGCACTGGAGGCCGCCGATCTCGTGCTCGTGCGCGACGACCTGACCGTGCTGCCCACCGCGGTCCGGCTCGCCCGGGCCACCGTCCGGACCGTCCGCGGCAACCTCGTGTGGGCGTTCGGCTACAACGTGGCCGCGGTGCCGCTGGCCATGGCCGGGCTGCTCAACCCGTTGGTGGCCGGGGCGGCGATGGCGTTCTCGTCACTGCTCGTGGTGTCCAACAGCCTGCGGCTGCGCAATCACGAGCGCTCCGAGCCGGACATCCGCGCCAGCATCGCGTTGTAGGCCTCCAGGTCGGCCTCGCCGTCGGCGTCGGCGCGGCGGTCGTGGCGGGCCGCCTCGCGCGCGTCGTCACGGCTCCAGCGCTGCAGCAGCACGAGGATCACCAGCAGCATCGGCGCCTCCCCCGCTGCCCACGCGATGCCACCCCCGGTGTGCTGGTCGTCGAGCAGGTTGCCGACCCACGGCAGCGCGAGCAGCCGGTAGAACTCCCCGCCGAGCACGGTGGAGGTGCTCATCACCGCGACCCCGAAGAAGGCGTGGAACGGCATGGCCGCCAGCAGCACGGCGAGCCTGCCGATGTGCGGCAGCCGCGTCGGCGACGCGTCCACCCCGATGAGCGGCCAGAAGAACAGGTAGCCGATCACGAGGAAATGCAGGTTCATCAGCTGGTGCGCCCAGTGGTAGCGCAGAGCGATGTCGAACAGGCCCGTCAGGTAGAGCGCGTAGAAGGAGCCGACGAACAGCGCCAACACCACCAGCGGATGCAGCACGACCCGCAGGAACCGGGACCCGATGCCCACGGCGATCCACTCGCGCGGGCCGGGCGGGTTGCCGCGGCCGGCCGGGGTGAGCGCGCGCAGCGCGAGCGTCATCGGCCCGCCCATCGCGAGCAGCACCGGCACCAGCATGTTCACCACCATGTGGCTGATCATGTGCAGGCTGAAGACTCCCGGGGAGTACCGCCCGACCCCGGACGACGTCACCACCAGCAGCGCGGCGCACCCGCACAGCCAGGCGGCGGTACGGCCGCGCGCCCAGCCGTCGCCGCGGCGCCCGAGCCTGCGGACACCCACCAGGTAGATCAGGGCCAGCGCGATCGCCGCGCCGCCGAACAGGATGTTGAACCGCCAGTCCAGCAGCAGCCGCAGCGCCGTCGCGGGCTCGGGGAGGTCGTAGCCGATCAACGACTCGGCCGGGGTGTCGACCACCTCGGCGAACCGCGGGGGCAGCCAACGCTCGAGCACCACCGCGAGCACGGCCGCCACCGCGAACCCCGCGAGCAGCACGACCACCGCGGGTCCGGGCCGGGACCGCCACAGCAGCAGGCCGAGCACCGCCGCGACGGCCAGGACGGCGAGCCGGACGATCGCGACCACGCCCCACGCCGTGCCGAACGGTGCAAACCCGATCCACAGCACCGTCAGCACCAGCCCGGACCCGAGCAGCACCGGCGCGGCGACCGCGGCGAGCCGTCCGGCCCGGCGCAGCACCAGGTCGCGGTGGGGGCCACCGCGGTGCAGGTGGGCGAGCAGCGCGACGAGCACACCGAGGCCGACGGCCGTGGCGACCTGCTGGAGGATCACCGCATCGGTGGCCCAGTCGTGCCCCGCCCCGTTCGCGGCCTGCCCCACGACCGCGGGCGCGATGAGGCTCGCGGTCGCGAGCGCACCCAGCAGCGGCATGGTCCGCCAGCGCAGGGCCACCAGACCGCCCACCCCGGCCACGATCAGAACGACACCGCACAGCAGCCAGGCCATCGGCTCCTGCAGCGTCGCGAACAGCGCCCACCAGTCACCGCCGAGGACGGTGGGGCCGCTGGTCCCCGAGAGGTCGCCCGCCAGGACCGGGCCGAGCAGCAGCGCCGCGAGGCCGGCCACCACCGCGCTCCGGCCGCCGCGGCGCGCGGCGAGGTACCCGTCGACGTCGAGCACGCCGCCGAGCTGCGGCGGCGCGACGAACGCGGCGAACAGCAGCGATCCCGCGGCCAGGCCACCGCCGAGCTCCGCGGTGGCGCGCAACGCCGTGACGAGAAGGCGGTCGAGCGCGCCGGGCTCGGGCAGGCCGAGGCGGCCGTAGTACCCCGGGTCCAGCAGTGACAGCAGGCTCGCCGCCGCGACGCACACCATGGCCACGGCCACCACGACGAGCCCGACCGGAACCCGGCGCGCCGGCACCCCAGGCCCCGTCGTGACCGGCGGGGACTCCACCGCCACCATCCGTTCCCCCGTCCGTCCGCGGGCCCGGGGTCACCCAGGGCCACCCCCAGGTGTCGCCGCCGGGCCCGCCACGGTTCCGGGGACCCGCGAGGAATCGGTCACCGTCCGGCGTACCGGCGCTCCACCGGGCGCGGCGCCCGCACCGTGCGCAGCAGGCCGTCCACCACGGCTGAGGCGGCAGGCGCCGCACCCGCCGCCGCGCCGATCGACCGCAGCGTCGCCAGGTGGACGCCGATCTCCGCGTCGACCGGCAGGCTCTGGGCCACGAGCTCGCTCGCCCACTCCCGTGCCGGGTCCCGCCGCCAGCGGTCCACGAGCGCGATCGGCGCCTCCCCGGCCCCGACGCTCCGGAACGCCGCCACGCGCGGATCCCCGGCGGCGCGCGTCCAGTAACGGGACAGGTCCGCGGCGACGGGGCTGCCCGGGGCGTCGGCGGGCCGGCCGGTGATCACGCCCATGCCCCGCTGCGCGGCGGCCTCGACGCCGGCCGAGGACCCGGTCGCCCACCACAGCCGCTGCCGGAGCCCGGGTGCGGCCGGGACGAGGCCCGTCCCGTCGAGCAGCCGGCACAGCTCGTCGACGACGGCGGCGCAGTCCTCGTGGCGGCGGGCGTGGTCGCGGCCGAACGCCTCCGACGCGGCCTCGTCGGCCCCGCCCCCGACGCCCAGCTCGAGCCGGCCCCCGCTGAGCACGTCCACCACGGCGGCGTCCTCGGCGAGGCGCATCGGGTCCTCCAGCGAGGCGGCGACCACCGCCGTGCCCAGCCGGATCGTCGACGTCCGCTCGGCGATCGTCGCCAGCAGCACGAGCGGCGAGGGCAGCTGCCCGCCGAACACTCCGCCGTGGTGCTGGGCGAGCCAGAACGAGTCGAAGCCCAGGTCCTCGGCGGCGACGGCCAGCTCGATCGCCTGCCGGTAGGCCCGGCGCGGATCGGCGCCCGCGACGTGCGTCAGGTACCCGAGCTTCATGTCGCGGACAGTAGCGACAGCGCACACAACGAGGGCGAGCGGCTACGGAGGGTGCGCGGTCTACCCTCGCTCGCATGCGTCGGGTCCGTCTCGCCCTGGTCGCCGGGCTGCTGCTGCTCCTCGGCGGGTGCGCGGGCGGCCTGCTGGACCCCGCCTCGGTGCCCCCGCCCGCCACCACCGCCGCCGCGGTGGCGCCGGCGCAGCCGTCCGTCAGCGCGAAGATGGTGTGCGAGCCGGAGGCGCAGGACGACATCACCGAGGCGCTGGGGATCGCCGCGCAGCGCGTCGAGACCCCGACCTGGAAGGACCACCTGTACTCCTGCCGGTACGACTACGCCGGTGGCTCGTTCCTGATGTCGGTGAAGGAACTGGCGGACGACCTGACGACCACCGACTACTACGAGGCGCTCGGCAAGCAGCTCGGCAACACCCAGTCGATCGACGGCCTGGGCCAGGGCGCGTTCATCACGCCGAACGGGTCCGTGGTGGTGCGCAAGGACTTCAAGGTGCTGCTCGTGGACGACTCCACCCTTCCGCCGAAGCTCGCGTCGCCCCCGCTGACGCCGTCGAACGTCGCGATGCTCGTCGCGAAGACGATCATGGGGTGCTGGTCGGGGACCTGACGGCGCCGGCCTGAGAGTCGCCCCGGACCTCCGTCACCCACAGCGCGCCGAGCGGGAGCCGGCTGCCCCGTCCGGGTGCATGTCCTGGTCCGGACGCGGTGCCGCAGGCTCAGGAATGGCCCGGTGGCGCCGCCGGCGCCACCGGCCGACCGGGAGACGGCCACCGGCCGCACCGGCGCGTTCGCGCGGCTCCGGCGCCCGGAGCAGGCGGCACGCTCGACGGGTCCGGCGACCCCGACGCGAAGGTGCCCACGATGACCAGCACGCCCACCCGGCGACGCAACGGTGCCCTGCTCGTACTGACCTCGGCGACGCTGCTGGCGACGGCGGCGTGCGGCTCCCCCGCGGCGAGCACGACCGCGCCCGTCTCCGGGGCGGCGGCCGCGTCCCGGGCCGCGGGAGGGCACAGCGGCCACAGCGCGGGTATGGGCGGGACGGACATGGGCGCCGACGGCGCCGTCGAGCTGTGGGCCGTGCAGACGGGCCCGTTCGGCGTGATCGTCACCGACGGCGCCGGCCGCATGCTCTACCGCTCCGACACCGACAGCGCGACGCCGCCGACGCCGCGGTGCACCGGCCCCTGCACGACGACATGGGCGCCGCTGCGGGTGGCCGGCGACCAGCCTCCGCAGCTGGAGGGCGTGGATCCGGCGAAGGTCGGCACCGTGCCCCGCAGTGACGGGGGCGCCCAGGTCACCCTCACCGGCTGGCCGCTCTACCGGAGCCAGGGCGAGGCCCCCGGCCTGGCGACCGCGGGCGCGAACGGCTCCGACGGCAGCTGGTTCGTCATCACTCCGTCCGGCGGCAAGGCCGCGGGCTGACGAGCCGGGCGGTCAGAACGCGGCCGTACCCATCGCCCAGGACCTCGTGCCCCGGCTCGCCGGCGAGCGCCGCCTCGGTGCGTACTTCGGCGTGCTGTCCTCGGCGCGCGGGCGGGCGGGCCGTCCTGGCCGGCAGCACCGTCGTGGGCACGCTGCTCGACCCTGCGGTGGCCCCACCCGTCGTGGCACGGCTGCGTGATTACGGACATTCCAGAAACAGCACAACCCTGCAATCACCATCAAGTTGCAGAAGCCTCACTCTCGTGCGACGGTCGATGTCGTGCCGCTCTGACCTGCGGCAAGATCCGACCCGTCCACGTGAGGCATTCATGACGAGCTCCGCCCCGTCCCGTTGGTCCCGTATGACCGGTTCGTTCACCCAACAGGACCGTCGCTCCCTGTTCGGAATGGGTGCCCTCATCGTGGCCCTGCACGTCATCGGTTTCGGCGTGCTGATCCTGTTCGTGATCCCCGCGCGCTACGACCTCGGCACCACCGGCGTCTACACCGTCGGGATCGGCGTGCTGGCCTACACGTTCGGGCTGCGCCACGCGTTCGACGCCGACCACATCGCGGCCGTCGACAACACCACCCGCAAGCTCCTGGAGGACCGCTCCGAGGACGACCGGCGGCCGCTCTCGGTCGGGTTCTGGTTCTCCCTCGGCCACTCCACGATCGTCTTCCTGCTGACGTTCCTGCTCGCGCTGGGCGTCAAGGCACTGGCCGGGCAGGTCGAGAACGACTCGTCGGTGCTGCACTCGATCACCGGCGTCGTCGGCGCGTCGGTGTCGGGCGTGTTCCTGTGGGTCATCGGCCTGCTCAACCTGGTGGTGCTCGTCGGCATCGTCTCGGTGTTCCGCCGGATGCGGCGCGGCGAGTTCGACGAGGCCGAGCTGGAGAAGCACCTCAACGCCCGCGGGTTCATGAACCGCTTCCTGGGCAAGCTCACCCGGTCGATCCGCAAGCCCTGGCAGATCTACCCGGTCGGCGTCCTGTTCGGCCTCGGCTTCGACACCGCCACCGAGGTCGGCCTGCTGGTGCTCGCGGGTGGTGCGGCGGCGTTCAGCCTGCCGTTCTACGCGATCCTGGTGCTGCCGATCCTGTTCGCGGGTGGCATGTGCCTGGCCGACACGATCGACGGCGTCTTCATGAACTTCGCCTACGGCTGGGCGTTCGCCAAGCCCGTCCGCAAGGTCTTCTACAACATCACGATCACCGCCATCTCCGTGGCGGTCGCGCTCGTGATCGGCACGATCGAGCTCGTCGGTGTCCTCGTCGACCAGCTGGGGATCGAGTCGGGCCCGCTCGCCGCGATCGCCGCCATCCCGCTGGACTACGCCGGCTACGGCATCGTCGCGCTGTTCGTGCTCGCCTGGCTGCTGGCCCTGGTCGTGTGGCGGTTCGGGCGGGTGGAGGACCGGTGGTCGACACGGCTGCGCGACACATCGGCCCCCGCCGACGCTGCCGGCTGACCTCGCAGCGCACAGGTGTCCTCGCAGCACGCCGATGTGCTGCGAGGACGTGCGAGTGTGTGTGACGTCAGGCGTTCGCCGCCTGCACCGCCTGCCGCAGGGCCGCGTCGGTCAGGTCGACCTGCTGGCCGTTGACCTTCACGGTCGGCGTGCCCGTGACACCGGCCCGCGAGGACTGGTCGGTCAGGCTCGCCGTCCAGGCGCCGTAGCGGTTGTCGGACACGCAGGTGGTGAAGTCCGAGCCCTTCGCCCCCGCCTGTTGCCCGAGGCTGACGAGCTGCTCGGGGGGCAGGCCGTCGCCGCCCTCGGGGGGCTGGTTGGCGTAGAGCAGCTTCACGTACTGCGGGAACACTCCTGCCGCCGCCGCGCACCCGGATGCGGCCGACGCTCGGCTGGAGTAGTTCGTGCTCGAGGAACGGTCGAGGATCGCGATGGGGTGGTAGATCACCCTGGCCTGGCCGCTCGCGACGAACTGGTCGATCGTGGCGCCCGACTGCGCCTCGTACTCACGGCAGATGGGGCACTGGAAGTCGAGGTAGATGTCGATCGTGGCCTTGGCGTTCGCGTTCCCGACGGGGACGCCGGCGGCGGTGGCGTTCGGCGGCACCACGACGGCACCGGCCGCCGCCACGGACTGCTGGGACCGGTAGACGCCGAAGCCGACCGCGGCGGCGAACAGCACCACCACGACGATTCCGACGATCATGGCGACCGACGGCCCGCGCCGCGCGGCCACCACCGGCTTCTTGCTCTGGGTGGCACGTGCCATCAAGAGTCCTTCCGAGGTTCGCGGTTCAGCACCGCGTCGAGTGCCCAGTGGCCGACCGGCCACCGGACGAGGAACAGGGCGAGGACCAGGAGGCCGCCGTCGCGGGCGAGCTCCCAGCCGTAGGTGGGCTTCTGGCCGGCGGCGAGGAGGCCGCCGGAGCCGAAGCAGCCACAGTCGATCTGCAGGCCACGGATCCATGCCGAGGAGATGCCGACGATGAACGCGGCCATCAGCACCGTGGAGATCACGGCGGTGGCTCGCACTCCCAGGCCCACCACGAGCAGCAGGCCGAGCAGGATCTCCGCGGGCGGCAGGCCGGGCCCGACGATCTGCACGACGGACTCGGGCAGCAGCGCGTAGGCGCGCACGGCGCGGATCGACGCGTCGAGGTCGGTGATCTTGGTGACCCCGGCTGCGATCCACACCCCGCCGAGCACGAGGCGGGCGAGCGTGGACAGCCACGGCAGCACAGTGGCGCGGGTGTCGAGTGCGGTCATCGTCGAGTAGTCGCCTGTCGGGGACCCGGGGTTCCCGTGTGTGGTGGGGCACACGGCCTACGCCGCACGGTGGTGGGCCGAGGTGCGCAGGCTGGTGTCGTCCACGGCCCGATCGGGGGCGACGGGACGGCCGGCGCGGAACCCGGGTGGCCCGACGGCGTCGGCGCCGCCGTCGCCGGTGCGTTCGACGCGCCGAAGCACCAGTAGCAGCACGAACCCGGCCACGACCAGCAGGTGCGTCGCGAGCCGGACGGGATCGACCTGCCCGTCCAGCACGTCGAGGACGCTCAGCACCGCCAGCACCCCGACGAACGCGCCGACCAGTGCGACCAGCCCCGACATCCGCCGTGCGGTGCCCATGGCCACCCACAGGAACCCGACGCCCAGCGCGAGGTTCCACGCCGCGGTCTCGTGCGCCATGTGCGCTGCGCTCGCCCCGGCCAGCTCGACGGCGCCGTGGTCGCCGCCCACGCCGACGATGCCGCTGACGGCCAGCGCGCACTGCCCGATGCCGACAGCGCCCAGCGCCAGCCGCAGCGCTCCCGGCCCGACCCGGCGCCGCGGCGGAGCCTGCGCGACCACGGCGGCCACCAGGTCGAGCACAGCCTCCCGGTGCGGCGCGATGACCGTCGCCACGGTGTCCTCCGGCTCGGTCTCCGGCTCGGCGAGGCGCAGCCGCGTCAGGCGCGTGATGCGGGCGGCGCGCTCGGCCCAGGCGCCGCAGCCGGCGCACCCGGCCAGGTGCGTGTCGAGCACCTCGGCCTCGCCGGGGAGCTCCTCGCCGTCCAGCCGCGCCGAGAACATGTCCCGGTAGTCCGCACACCGCATGCTCACACAGTCGCCGCCGACGGCCCGGTGGTTCCCGGAGATACCCTGGTGTCATGGCCGAACGCCCCGACGACGCGCGCGTCACCGCGTTGGCGATCGCCGCGGGCCAGGGTGACCGGACGGCGCTCGCCGAGTTCGTCCGCGCCACGCAGCGCGACGTGCACCGCTTCGTCACACACCTCGCAGGCCCCCGCGACGCCGACGACCTCGCCCAGGACACCTACGTCCGCGCGCTGCGGTCGCTGCCGCAGTTCGCCGGCCGGTCGTCCGCGCGCACCTGGCTGCTGTCGATCGCCCGCCACTCCGTGGCCGACGCCGTGCGCACGGCCGTCCGCAGGCCCCGCACCAGCGGCGTCGACGACTGGGAGGCGCTCGCCGCGGCTACCGGGCGGCCCGCGCTGGTCCGGTCGGCGTCCGACGAGGCCGTGCTGCTGCGCAGCCTCGTCGACGCGCTCGAGCCCGATCGGCGCGAGGCGTTCGTCCTCACCCAGGAGCTCGACCTGAGCTACGCCGAGGCCGCCGACGTCTGCGGCTGCCCGGTGGGCACCATCCGCTCCCGCGTGGCGCGCGCCCGCGAGGACCTGGTGCAGGCCATGGAGGACAAGCCGCGATCGCAGCGCGCCAGCGGCGCCTGACCCCGACCGCACCGCTCACGCAGATCGGCGTCGGCCACGCGCTCGGCGGCTCGTACGGCGCCTGCCGGACGCAGGTGCTCGGCACGGCCGCGGTAGTTCCCGCTCTCGCCGAGGGCGCTCCGCGCGCCTACCGTAGGACCGTGATCCGATCCGAGCTCAGTGTCGCCGCTCCCGCCGCCGTCGTGCACGCCGTCCTCACCGACGTGACGGCGTGGAAGCTGTGGTCGCCGCACATCGACCGCATCGACGCCGCGAGCGACATCATCGACGCCGTGGGCTGGACGGGCATGGTCAAGCCGTGGTTCGGGCCGGCCACCCAGATGGACGTCACATGGTGCGAGCCCGCCCGCGGCATCCGCTGGACGTCGACGGCGGTCGGCCACCGCCTCGACTACGCCGACCTGATCACCCCGGACGGTCCGGACGGTTGCACCGTGACGATGGCCGCCACCGTGTCGGGGCCCGCGGGCGCGCTCGTGCAGCAGTTGGTGGGGCCGCTCTCGGCGTTCGGCCAGCGGCGCAGGCTGGCGCGGCTCGGCGCGCTGGCCGAGTTCCTGTACCGGCGCACGATCGTCTTCGCCGCCTGACGGCCCGCCCCGATCCGGTCACGGGTTCGCCCGACCGGATGGAAGCAAAAGGGCCCGCGCGGGTGGTGTCCGCCGGTAGGTTCACGCTCGGTTGCACGATCCACGTCGATCGTGCGGCGATCGGGCGGACCGGACCGGAGGGCGGGTGCAGGCCAGGTGTCGACGCCGGTGCAGCACTGGGCGGTGCTCGTCCTGGCCGTGGTCACCTGGGCGCTACCGGCCCTCGGCGGCGACACGGCGCCCCCCGCCCGCGGCGTCGCGGCGCCGGTCGGCGACGAGCCGCCGTCCGCCTACCTGTCGAAGAACGTGGATCCCGGGTCGGCGCGGCGGGGGCAGTCCGGGAGCATCACGCCGGTGACGCCCTCCCCCGGCCCGAGCGCAGCCCCGGAACCGGTGCCGGCGAACCTGCTCGCCGTCGTCCGCGGCACCGGCAGCACCACCGCCGTCACGACGAGCGAGGAGCTGGCGGGGGCGATCTCGTCGGCGAAGCCCGGCGACACCATCCGCATGGCCGCAGGCACCTACTCCCCCGTCGTGATCACGAGCGCGGGCACGACCGCCGCGCCCATCACCCTCACCGGCCCGGCCGACGCGGTGATCACGGGTAGCGGCAAGGACTACACCGTCCACCTCGACGGCGCCTCCTACTGGCAGCTCGTCGGGTTCGGCGTCACCGGCGGCGGCAAGGGCGTGATGCTCGACAACACCCAGCACACCCTGCTCGACTCGCTCGACGTCGGCCGCACCGGCGACGAGGCCGTGCACTTCCGCACGAACTCCAGCGACAACACCGTCCAGCGCTCGACGATCCACGACACCGGTCTGCAGCAGCCCGGGTACGGCGAGGGCGTCTACGTCGGCAGCGCGAAGAGCAACTGGAAGAAGATCACCGGTGGGCAGCCGGACCTCTCGATGCGCAACCGCATCGTCGGCAACACCTTCCGCACGATCACCGCGGAGAACGTGGACGTGAAGGAGGAGACCGCGGGCACGCTGATGACCGGCAACCGTTTCGACGGCTCCGCCACCAGCGGCGAGAACTACGCCGACTCCATCGTGGACGTGAAGGGCTACGACACCACCGTCACCGACAACGTCACCACGGGCGACTCGGCGGCGCTCACGAACATCATCGAGACCCACGTGATCACCGACAAGGCCACCTCGGGCTGCGGCAACACGATCGAGGGCAACACCACCGACGGCTTCACCCCGAAGGGCGCGCTGCTGTCGGTGGACAAGAAGTGCGGCTGACCCCACCCCGATCCGCGCGCGATCTTGCGTCCTCGCACCCTCCGTGGACGGTGCGAGGACGCGAAACGGCGCGCGGATCCGGGTCGGTGGGCGTCGTCAGCGGGCCAGCACCTGCGCCAGCACGCGGGTGAGCTCGGCGGCCGGCTCGTCCACCGCGCCGGCGCTGCGCCAGGCCACGTGGGCGTCGGGCCGCACCAGCACGCAGCCGTCCTCGCCCACCTCGCGGGCACCGGCCCAGTCCTCGTAGAGGTCGTTGTACTCGCGGCCCGGCCCGATCACGTGCGCCACCAGATCGATGCCCAGCTCCGCGGCCACCTTCGACGCCGCGTCGGCCCAGCTCTCCCCCGAGATGCCGGTGAGCAGGCAGAACCTCCCCTTGCCCGCGACGTCGTGGGTGGAGACCCGGCGTCCGTCACGCCCCAGCCAGACGTGCGGCAGGCGCGCCCCCGGCCACGTCGTCGGGTGGTAGTACAGCTCGGGGTCGCGCGTGTACTCCGGCTGCGGGGTGCCGTCGGGCACCACGGCACGTGAGGAGTAGCGCTGCCCCAGCTCCACGCCGTGGGCGTTGAACTCGTAGTTCTTCAGGTCCAGCGCCTTGCGCAGCTTCACCCGCTGCTCGGCGGCCTCCGGCGTGCTCGCCGCGCGGTCCTGGATGCGCCGGCGCATCACCTCGGGCTCCGCGGCGTCGAGCAGCCCGAGCGCCTCGAAGATCGGCCCGAACTCGTCGATGCTCTTGTTGGCCCGCAGCACGATCTGCCTGCCGATCGGCGCGCGCTCCTCGTCGTAGGAGTCGAGCAGCGCCTCGCCCGCCGTGCCGCGCAGGACGTAGGCCAGCTTCCACGCCAGGTTGTAGGCGTCCTGGATGGAGGTGTTGGAGCCCAGCCCGTTCGACGGCGGGTGCCGGTGGCAGGCGTCGCCCATGCAGAACACGCGGCCCGCGCGGTAGCGGGTGGCGTACATCTTGTTGTTGCCCCACAACGACGTGGACCGGATCGTCACCGGGATCGTGTCGTCGCCCACCAGTTCGTGGACGATCCGGATGGCCTCCTCGTCGGTGACCTCGGGCGGCGGCTGGTTGATGTCGTAGCCCCAGATCGCCATCCACTCGTTCCACGGTCGCACCATGCGGATGACGCCCATGCCGATGCCGCCGACGTCCGAGCCGGGCTGCAGCACCCAGTACAGGACGCTGGGCCGGTAGTCGACGTACTGCGAGAGGTCGGCGTGGAAGACGATGTTCATCGAGCCGGCGAGGTCCATCTCGCCCTCGAACGGCAGGTCGACGTCGGCGGCGACGGCGCTGCGGCCACCGTCGGCCCCGATCACGTACTTCGCGCGGATCACGTACTGGTGACCGGTGACGCGGTCGCGCACCGTGACGTCCACGCCGTCGGGGTCCTGCGCGAGCGAGACGTACTCCGTGTCGAACCGGATGCGGCTGCCCCGCGAGGCGGCGTGCCCGATGACGATCGGCTCGAGGAACGTCTGCGGGATGTCGCAGTTCGGCGAGGGGCTGGCCATCGTGTAGTCGGCCTCGCGCGCGGGGTGGGTGCCCCACGTGCGCACGCGGCCGATCTCGTCGCCGGCCAGGCTCGTGCAGAAGACCGTCTCGCCCATGAGGTCGTGCCCGGTGCCCTGGGCCAGCACGTCGTCCTCGATGCCGAGGTCCCGGAAGATCTCCACCGTCCGCTGGTTGGTGATGTGCGCGCGTGGGGTGTTGGCGGTCCAGCGGTACTTGGTGATCACCATGTGCTCGACGCCGAGCGTCGAGAGGGCGAGAGCGGCGCCGCCGCCGGCGGGCCCGCTGCCGATGACGAGGACGTCGGTGGTCAGGTTCTCCTGGCCGTTCGCGTTCTCGGGTGATGTCACGCCTTCTCCAGGACGATCTCGAAGTTCACGCTGTTCCACGGGCCGTCGAGGACACGCCCGTCCGGCGCGGTGCCCGCGGGGTGCTCGGGGAAGTCCGCGACCAGGCTGTCCTTGACGCCGAACACGGCGTCGCGGTCGAGGTGCTCGTCGCCGGCGACGAAGATGTGGGTGATCAGCGTGCGGTAGCCGGGTGCGTCGACCTTGAAGTGCAGGTGGGCCGGGCGCATGGTGCCGCGGCCGGTGGCGGCGAGCATGTCGCCGACCGGGCCGTCGTCGGGGATGCCGTAGGCCGACGGGAGCACCGACCAGAAGCGGTAGCCGCCGTCGTCGTCGGCGGTGAGCCAGCCGCGGCCCGCGGTGACGTCGCCCTCGTACTGGACGTCGTAGAAGCCGTCCTCGTCGGCCTCCCACATCTCGAGGTGGGCGCCCGGGATCGGCGTACCGTCCACCGCGCGGACGCTGCCGGTCACCCAGCACGGGTTGCCCTTGGCGCCGAACGCGATGTCGCCGCCGAGCTCGATCTCGGGGGCGCCCTCCACGAAGAACGGCCCGAACACCGTGGACTGCGTGGCCTCGGTGGACGCCGGAGCGTTGATCCCGACCGTCAGCATCGACAGGCCCAGCACGTCCGACAGCAGGATGAACTCCTGGCGCCGGTCGTCGGTGATGTGGCCGACGCGCGTCAGGAACTCGATGCCGGCCGTCCACTCCTCCTGCGTCAGCCGCACCTCGCGGGCGAAGCCGTGCAGGTGCCGCGTCAGGCTCTCCACGATCTCCTTGAGCCGCTCGTCCTTCGTGCCTGCGAAGCTCGCGATCACCTCGTCGGTGACGGCCTGTTCCCTCGCCTCATCCATTCCGCTCTCCTGACCATGCTCGTCGTACGAGTCGCGCCAGTGCCCCGCCGCCGACGGGCACGGGGTTGTCCTGTGGCACCACCGGCTCGGTGAGCGCGGCGACCTCGTCGATCCTGTCCTCGGGCAGTCCCAGCTCGCGCAGGCCGCGCGGCACGCCCAGATCATCGGCCAGCGCGCGGAGCCCGGCCACCGGGTCGTCCACGTTCAGCGCCCGTGCCACCCGCGCGGCGGCCTCGGGCGCACCCGGCGCGTTGAAGGCCAGCACGTGCGGCAGCACCACGGCGTGGGTGCGCGCGTGCGGCATGCCCATGCCGCCCAGCACGTGGCAGAGCTTGTGGTGCAGGCCCGATCCCGTGACGGCGAACGCGGTGGCCGTCAGCCAGGCGCCGCGCAGCAACTCGCTGGGATCGTCCTTGCGGAGCCCGGACGCGAGCGCGGCGATGCCCTCCTCCGCGACCACGGTGCTCACCGGGTTGTGACCGGGCGCCCACAGCGCCTCGACGCCGTGCGCCATCGCGTTGAGCCCGCTGGCGACGGCCATGTCCTGCGGGAGCGACGCCGTCAGCTCCGGGTCGTAGACGACGGTGCGCGGGAGCACCGCGAGGTCGACGCCGGTGGTCTTGCGGCCGTCCTCGCTGGTGCCCCAGATCGCGGTGACCTCGGACCCGGAGTACGTCGTGGGCACGGCGACGATCGGGATGCGCGCGGTGAGCGCGACGGCCTTGGCTGCGCCGATCGTGGAGCCGCCGCCGATGCACAGCACCGCGTCGGCCATGGCGTCGACGGCCATCGCGCGCACGGCCGCCGCGGTGGCGACGGGCACGTGCTCGACGACGTCGGTGAACGTGGCTGCCACCCGCCCGTGCAGCGGGGCCACCAGCTGCCGCACCCGTTCGGCGTCACGGTCGGACGCGATGAGCAGCACCCGCGTGGCCTCGAGCCGGGCCACCTCGTCGGCGAGCCGGGTGCGGGCCGCCCCGGGCCCGAACACGATCCGCGCGGGTAGCGCGTCGTACGTGAAATCGTGCACCAGCTCACACTGCTGGGTCGGCAGCCATTCGTCCAATACCGCTTTCGAAGCCCAGCCATACTCGTCACCATGGACCTGAGGCAGCTCCGCTACTTCCTCGCGGTGGCGGAGGAGCGGTCGGTCACCCGCGCGGCCACCCGCCTGCACCTCACCCAGCCGCCGCTGTCCGCACAGCTCGCCCGCCTCGAGCACGAGCTCGGCGTCGACCTGTTCGTCCGGCACCGCCGGGGCGTCGACCTCACCGAGGCCGGGCGCCACCTGGTCGAACACGCCCGCCGGGTGCTCCACGACGTGGACGTCGCCGCGGCCGCAGTCCGCCGCACCGGGCAGGGCCGCAGCGGGCGGCTGGCGCTGGCGTTCGTGCCGGCCAGCGCGTGGTCGGTGCTGCCGCCGCTGCTGCGACGCTTCGCCGCGTCGAGCCCGGAGGTGGAGCTGCGGTTCCTGGAGGCCGGCACCGACACCGTCGCCGAGCACGTGCGGGCCGGGCGGGCCGACCTCGGGCTCGTGCACCTGCCGCCGGGCGGGGCCGCGGGCGGCGTCGGGCCCGACCTGGACGTCGCCGTGGTCCGTCGCGAGCCGATGGTGGCGGTGCTGCCGCGGGGCGACGACGTGCCCGAGCGCATCGACCTGGCCGCGCTGGCCGGCGAGCCCTTCCTGTGCCCGGCGCGGGAGGTGTGGGGCGGGCTGGCCGCGCACCTCGTCGGCGCGTGTGGGCTCTCGGGGTTCGAGCCCACCCTGCGCGAGGTGGACCTGGTGCAGACCGCCGTCGCGCTCGTGGGCGCGGGGCTCGGGGTGTCGGTGCTGCCCGCGTCGGCGGAGCAGGTGTGCGGCCCGGACGCGGTGACCCGCCCGCTGACCCGGCACGTCCCCGTGGTCGAGACGGGCCTGCTGCGCCGCCGCGCGGACGCGCCGACGCCCGCCGCCCGGCACTTCCTGCGCCTGGCCCTGGCGACGCCGGAGCCGGACGTCCTGGGCCCGGCCTTCGCCCGCCCCGCCCGGCCCACGACCCCGACGGGCGGTCCGTCCGCCGGATAGACCCCGGCTCGTCGGACGGGGTGGACACCCGAACAGCCCGGCACAAGCGTCGTCGTGTCAGCACGGCCGCCGCGGCACCGGTGCGGTCACGGCGATGCTTGTGCGGCACCCCACAGCCGTCCTACCGCGCGCGGACCGTCACGTCCCCCGCGTCGGTGCGCGCGGTGATGGTGTGTGTCGCGGCGGGGTCGGCCGGGACGCCGATCTCCCGGTCTCCCGCGCTCGTGGTGGCTTCGACGCGGTAGCCGGTGCCCCCGGGGACCGCCACGGTCACGTCGCCCGCGCTGCTCGTGGCCGTGACGGCGGTCGGCGCCGTGGCGAGGTCGAGGTCCACCGTGCCCGAGCTGGTCTGCGCAGTGACCGTGCCGGCGGAGAGGTCGCGCGCCGTGACGTCGCCGGAGGACGAGGACAGCGCTGCGTCGCCGCGGAGGCCGGTGCTGGTGACGTCCCCGGAGTCGGTGGCGAGGGTGGCGGCGACCGCGGCCGGGACGTGCAGCTCGAACGACACGCCGCACGAGTCGCAGGTGACCCTGGTCGCGAGGGAGGTGCCGCTCCAGGTGTCGGCGACCACCGGCTCGGCGCCGCGCCAGGAGCGGTGGCGGACGATCCGCACGGTGTCGTCGGGGGCGTCGCCGGTCACGGCGACGTCGCCCGCCGCGGTCCGGATGTCCAGCGCGGTGATCGGCTTGCGGTAGGTGAGGCTCTGGGTGTCGCTGTTCTCCTGGCCGTCCGTGCGCCGGTCGGTGGTGGTGACCACGGCGTCCTGTACGACGCTGGTGACGGGTCCGGACGACGCCGGGGCGGCGGACGGGGCGGCGCCGCACCCGGCGAGGGCCACGGCCAGGAGCACGGCCGGCGGCACGGCGAACAGGACGGGACGGCAGGTGCGCACGCTCATGGTCAATGTCCTACCGTGCGTGCCCGATCGGTGACGCAGCGGTCAAGACTGACGATCGCCGGAGCTCAGGAGATCCTCGGGGGCAGCCGGGCAGGCGGAACTGCACGCCACGCCCTCGACGGTCAGGTCCCGCAGGGCCTGCGGACCGCGCTCGATCTCGTCGCCCGACACGCCGTCGTGCACCCGCCCACCACCAAGTTGTGGATCATGTGGCGAGGGTGCCGCACCGGTGCGGCGGGCTCTCCGCGAGCGCGGTGACCCGGTCGCGCAGCTCGGTGAGGCCGAAGGGCTTCGCGAGGAAGCCGTCGCCGCCCGCGGCCAGCGCGGCGGCCCGTTCCTGCGCGGAGTCCCGGGCGCTCATCATCAGGATCGGCACCTCCACCTGCCGGACGCGCAGCGTGCGCACGAGCTCCAGCCCGTCCATGCCGGGCATGCTCAGGTCCGTGACGACGACGGCGGGACGCACCGCCGCGTACACCGCCAGAGCCTCGGCCCCGCCCGCCACCGCCGTCACGTCGAACCCCGAGGTCCGCAGCCCGAGCGAGACGGCGCGGCGCACCGACTCGGTGTCCTCCACGAGCAGCACGTGGCGGCGATGGCCCGGCGCGTCGAGCGGACGGTCGAGCGTGGCGGTCGTGGTGGACGACATGGGGGCTCCTCCGGGTCGGCGGGGTGATGACCACCACGGTCGTCCCGATGTCTGAGAGGAACCTGCGGTCCGGCTGGTGAACCGCTGTGCGTCCGCTCTGATCCCTGCCGGTCAGATCTCGGCGCGGCGCTCCACCAGCGTCTCGGCCACCTGCGCCAGCTTCACGTTGAGCGCCTGCGACGCCCGCCGCAGCGTGTCGAAGGCCTCGTCCGCGGAGATGCCGCGCCGCTCCATGAGGATGCCCTTGGCCTGCCCGATCACGTCGCGGCTGTTGATCGCATCCCGCAGCTGGGCGACCTCCAGCTCCGCCGCCGTGGACGCCATCGTGGCGCCCAGCGCGGTGGAGGCGTGGGCGGCGAGCACCAGGGCGAGGTCGCGGTCGACCTCGTCGATGCCGGCGCGCGAGCGGGAGTAGATGTTCAGCGAGCCCAGCCGGGGGGCCGCCCCGCCGTGGGGGAACAGCCCGATCGCGAGCACGCTGTGCACCCCGAAGCCCGCGGCCACGGGCCCGAAGACCGGGAACTCCCGGCCTGCGCCGAGGTCGGCGGAGAACGTGATCCCCAGGCCGGGTGTGCGGGTGGACTCGACGCACGGGCCCTCGTCGAGCCGGTACTGCTCCTCGTCGAGGCGGGTCGCGAGCAGGTCGGTCTGCACCGGGGTGTGGAAGCCGTCGGTAGCCCGCATCGTGACGCTGACGAGGTCGGCGCCCGGGACCACGCGGCCGGTGGCGTCGACGACGCGCTGCAGCACGCCGTGCACCGTGCCCGCGCCGGAGAGGTGCTCTGCGAGCCGGACGAACTCGCGCGCGAGCGGGCCGATGACGGCGTCCGAGACGTCGTCCGGGTCGCCGCCGGCGCGCCGGATCGCGAACCGCGTCCGCTCCTCGGCCCAGTCCTCTTCGGCCCAGTCCTGTTCCGTCGTCACTCGCACCTCGTTGATCGTGCCCCCAGCCGCTCTGCACCGGCGCGGAAGCTTGACCTACCAGGACCCCGCACGGCAAGCCCGTCGCCGGGCATGCGCCGTATGGTCGGTTGTGCACAACCGAATGGCGGCTCAGGGCGCCGAAACGCCCAGCCGCCCCCGGTGACGACGCACGGCGAGGACGACCAGCCCGAGCACGAGCAGCCCGACGACGACGGACGAGATCGGGCCGAGCCACCCCTCCACCTGTGCCCGCCGTGGCGGGTGAACACGTCGCGGCCCCGGTCGATGTCCCTGACGCTCGCCGGCACGAACCAGGGCCGGGCGGGGCCGGGTGGCGAGCACCACGGGCAGGGCAGGATGACCCCATGGCCGTGAACCCCACCGGGGCAGACATGAAGGCGTTCCTCGCCACCGATCCCGACGAGCCGATCGTCATGCTCAACCTGCTGCGCTTCGCCGAGGGCGGCGCCGAGC
>NZ_JAOPWR010000224.1 GCF_025965585.1 Pseudonocardia sp. | reverse complement strand
CCGCCGGGCGTGCGCATCGGCGCGACGAGCCCGGCCTCCTCGGCCGCGAGCAGCGTCGTTCGGCTCATGCCGAGCGCGCGGCTGGCTTCGCCGACCGACAGCCAGCGCGCGCCCGGGGTCATCGCGGGCCCGTCATGCGCGGATCCGTACGGATCCGACCAGCAACGGTTTGAGCACCTTCAGTTGTCCGTGGTACACCTCACTCAACGCGGCCGTCCCGACGGAACTGCACAGTTCAGCGTCGGATCTTCGACGGTTCTGAACGGTTCGACGGTTCGGGAAGGAGATCCGGCATGTCCGATCTCCGCGCGTCCGTGGTCCCCGACCTCAGCGGGCAGGTCGCGATGGTCACCGGCGCCGCACGTGGTCAGGGCCGGTCGCACTGCCTGGCGCTGGCCGAGGTGGGCGCGGCCGTCGCCGCGCTGGACGTCTGCCGCGACCTGGACGTCCCGTCCTACCCGCTGGCCTCCCGCGCCGAGCTCGACGCCGTGGTCGCCGAGATCCGCGAGCTCGGCGGCCGGGCACTGCCGCTCGTGGCCGACGTCCGCGAGGCCGGTGACGTGCAGGCCGCCGTCACCGCCACCGTCGAGGCGTTCGGTCGCCTCGACGTGCTCGTCAACAACGCGGCCATCGTCACGAGCGCGCCGTTCTGGGAGCTGTCCGAGCAGCAGTGGGGCGCCGTCGTCGACACGAACCTCTCCGGGGTCTGGCGAACGACGAAGGCGGCCGCTGCGTACCTGCGCCGCTCTCCGCGCGGGCGGATCGTGCACATCGCCTCGACGGGCGGTGTGCGGGCGATCCCGGAGTTCGCCCACTACGTCGCGGCCAAGCACGGCGTCGTCGGGCTGACCCGCGCGATGGCGATCGAGCTGGCCGGCGACGCGGTCACGGTCAACGCGATCCTGCCGGGATCGGTGGACTCCCCGATGCTCGCCGGACTCGCCGACGAGCTCGGCCTGACCACCGACGACGTCCACAAGCGGTGGTTGCACGACCAGCTGCTGGTGGAGGTGATCCCGGCGGCGGAGGTCACCGGGGCGCTGCTGTGGCTGCTCAGCGACGCCGCGCGGCACGTCACCGGCCACTGCCTCGCGGTCGACGGGGGTGCGCTGGCCCGCTGAAGGTCTTCCACCCACGAGCTCGAGGAGGAGCAATGGGCAAGTTCGACGGCAAGGTCGTCCTGATCACCGGTGGTGCACGTGGGCAGGGGCGCTCGCACGCGCTCGCGTTCGCCCGTGAGGGCGCCGACGTGGCCTTCTGCGACATCGCGGCGCAGATCGACACGGTGCCCTATCCGATGTCGCGGTCCGCCGACCTGGACGAGACCGTGAAGCTGGTCGAGGAGCTGGACCGCCGTTGCATCGGGGTCACCGCTGACGTGCGCGACGGCGGCCAGGTGCAGGCGTTCGTCGAGCGCGCGCTCACCGAGCTGGGGCGGGTCGACTTCCTGTTGGCCAACGCCGGGATCTTCTCGTTCTCCACCATCGCGGAGATGGAGGAGGACAAGTGGCAACAGATGATCGACACCAATCTGACCGGTGTCTTCCACGCCATCCGGGCGGTGCTGCCCACGATGATCGAACAGGGATACGGCCGGATCGTCGCCACCTCGTCCATGGCGGGCAAGCTGGGCTTCGCCAACGTCGGCCACTACGTGGCGGCGAAGTGGGGTGTGATCGGTCTCGTCAAGTCGACGGCCCTGGAGGTCGGTGGCAACGGGATCACGGTCAACGCCGTCTGCCCGACGAACGTGGACACCGACATGATCCAGAACCCCGCGGCGTACGCGCTCTTCCTGCCCGACGCGGAGAACCCCACGCGCGAGGACGCCGCCCCGGCGTTCCAGACGCTCAACGCGATCCCGGTGCCGTGGGTGGAGCCGATCGACATCTCCAACACGATGATGTTCCTCTGCTCCGACGAGGCCCGGTACGTCACCGGGGAGACCATCGCCGTCGCCGCCGGCATGAACGCGGCCAACGCAGGCTGACCCGTACCGACACGAAGGAGCTACAGACCATGGCTGGACGGCTCGAGGGCAAGGTCGCGCTGGTGTCGGGAGCGGCGCGAGGGCAGGGGCGGTCGCACGCGGTGCGGCTGGCGCAGGAGGGCGCGGACATCATCGCGTTCGACGTCTGCGGTCAGCTCGCCTCCGTGCCCTACCCGATGGCGGTGCCGGAGGACCTCAAGGAGACCGCGCGGCAGGTGGAGGACCTCGACCGGCGCATCATCGCCCGTGAGGCGGACGTGCGGGACACCGCCGCGGTGCGCGCGATCGTCGAGGAGGGCGTGGCCGAGCTGGGCAGGCTCGACGTCATCAGCGCGAACGCGGGCATCGCCTCGTTCGCCGAGAACGCCTGGACGCTCGAGGAGGACGCCTGGGAGGAGATGATCGCGGTCAACCTCACCGGCGTCTGGAAGACCGTCAAGGCCGCGGTGCCGTCGATGATCGCCGCGGGCAACGGCGGGTCGATCATCCTGACCAGCTCGACGGCGGGCATCAAGGGCATGGCCGGCATCGCGCACTACGACGCCGCGAAGCACGGCGTGGTCGGGCTGATGCGGACACTGGCGATCGAGCTGGCACAGCACTCGATCCGGGTGAACACGGTGCACCCGACCGGGGTCAACACGCCCATGGTGGTCAACGACTACATGGCGACCTTCCTGGAGAGCCCCGACTTCTCGTCCAACATGCAGAACCTGCTGCCGGTCGAGATGGTCGAGCCCGTCGACATCTCCAACGCGGTGCTGTGGCTGGCCTCCGACGAGGCCCGTTACGTCACAGGGACGACGCTCCCGGTGGACGCGGGGTTCTTGCAGAAGTAGAGCCTGGCGAAGTAGACCAGTTCCGGACGGATCACGACCAGGAGGTCACTACCCGATGCCAGAACCGACGCGGATCGACCTGGCGGCCCGGCCGACCACGAGCCGGGCCCGCCGCGACGCGATCGCCGACGGCGTCGTCGGGCGCCGCCGGGAGCTGGACCTCACGCTCGCGGCGGTGTCCGCAGGCCGGGACATCCTGCTGGAGGGGCCGCCGGGCACGTCGAAGTCGACGATGCTGCGCGCGATCACCGCGAACTGGGGTGTGCCGTTCGTGCTGGTGGAGGGCAATGCCGAGCTGACCCCGGCGCGGCTGGTGGGTCACCACAACCCGGCCCGGGTGCTGCGTGAGGACTACTCGTCGGAGAACTTCGTGCCCGGTCCGCTGGTGGAGGCGATGCGGGGTGGCGGGTTCCTCTACATCGAGGAGCTCAACCGGGCGCCGGAGGACACGCTCAACGTCCTGCTGGGGGCGATGGCGGAGCGGGAGGTGAGGGTGCCGCGGGTCGGAGTGATCACCGCGTTGCCCACGTTCCGGGTGCTGGCGTCGATGAACCCGTTCGACAACGTGGGCACCGCGCGGATCTCCGACTCCGTGTACGACCGCTGGTGCCGGCTCGCCGTGGGCTACCAGGGCGCGGCGGAGGAGGCCGACATCGTCGCGGTGCGCACCGGTTCCACCGACGAGCTGCTGGTGGCCGACGCGGTGGCGATCACGCGGGCCACGCGGTCGCACCCGCAGCTGCGGCGGGGGTCCTCGGTGCGCGGGGCGATCGACCTGACGGCCATCGCCGGGGAGCTGGAACTGCTGGGCTCCTACCCGGACCGCGAGCGGATCGTGCTGGACGCGGCGCTGCTCGCGCTCTCGGGCCGCATCGACGTGGACGAGGCGAGCGACATGACCCCGGAGGCGGTGATCACCGAGATCTGGGAGAACCATTTTTTCTCGCTCCCCGGCGCGCGGCGCCGGGGCCCCACCGGTTAGACGTCGACAACGCGGTCCAGCTGCCGGCATCGGGTGACCGCCGTGGCCTGGCTCCGCTGCGGCGCAGGCCCAAGCAGCTGGCCGAGGCCCCGGCGCTCTACCAGCAGGGATCGGGTAGCCCGCTCGTCGTCGACGTCGACCTCGCCGACCGCGGCACGGGCGAGCTGACGCAGGCCGCGGGCGGTCAGGGCGTGCTGGTCACCCACCAGCGGGCCGTGCTGCGTGACATCGGCGAGCTGGTGGAGGAGCGCGCGCCCGACCACGAGGTGGCCGTGATGGCGCAGCGGATCGCGCGGCGGCTGTCGATCCGGCGCCGCCCGCGCGACCCGCGGGCCGAGCGCGGGGCCGGGAAGCTCGCGAGCGTCCCGTACCGCTACCGGTCCGACGACATCGACCTCGACCGCACGATCGAGGTGCTCACCGAGCGGCCTCACCCGGATGACACCGACATCGTCGTGCGGGAACGCATGCGCTCGCGCCGCGCGGTGGTGCTGATCGTCGACGTGTCCGGGTCGATGCGCGGGGAGAAGGTGAAGATGGCCGCGGCCACGGTGGCGGCGCTGTCGGCCGACCTCGTGGACGACCAGCTGGCGGTGGTGGCGTTCTGGTCCGACGCCGCGCTGCTCGCCCCGCTGGAGGCGCACGTGTCCGCGGCGCGGCTGCTCGACCAGCTGCTGCGTATCCCGGCCCGCGGCCTGACCAACGTCGGTTTCGCGTTGACGGTGGCGCACGCCGAGCTGGCCCGTTCCGCGGCGCGGCGGCGCAGCGCGGTGCTGCTCACCGACGCGGTGCACAACGCGGGCCCCGACCCGCGGACGGTGGCGCGCCGTTTCCCGGAGCTGCACGTGCTGCTGCAGACCGACGGCGAGCACGACGCCGCGCTCGGCGCCGATCTCGCCCGGCTCGGGCACGGCCGCTTCGCCCCGGTCGCCACCCACCGTGACGTCGCCCCGGCGCTGAACCGGGTGCTCGCGGGCTGACCCGGGCGTGTGGGCCGGCGACGGGAGGGGAAGGCTGAGGACATGGACTCCTCCGGCCTGCTCGTCGACGCCTTCGACCGCGTGAAGGAGACGGTGCACGCCGCCGTCGCCGATCTCACCGACGACCAGCTCGCTTTCCGCCTGGACGACGACGCCAACTCGATCGCCTGGCTCGTCTGGCACCTCACCCGGGTGCAGGACGACCACATCGCGGGGGTCGCGGGGCTCGACCAGGTGTGGACCGCCGAGGGCTGGGCCGACCGCTTCGCACTCCCGTTCGACCCCGCAGCGATCGGCTACGGCCACAGCACCGCCGACGTGGCCGCGGTCCGGGCGCCGGCCGACCTGCTCGCCGGCTACCACGACGCCGTTCACGCGCAGACCGTGCGCTACCTGCGCGGCGGCCTCACCGACGACGATCTCGACCGCGTGGTCGACGAGAACTGGGACCCGCCCGTGACGCTCGGCGTGCGCCTGGTCAGCGTCGTCAACGACACCATGCAGCACGCGGGCCAGGCGGCGTTCGTGCGGGGGATCGTGCTGCGCCGCAAGGGCTGACCGGAAGGATCACCGGCTGGCAGGATCACCCGCATGGCCCACCTGCGCTGCGACTTCTTCTCCGACGCCCTCGGCCTGAGCACCTCGATGACGGTGATCCTGCCGCAGCGCACGTCGTCGCAGATCGGGATGGCGGGCGCCTCCGGTGACGGGGCGCCACCGGTGCTCTACCTGCTGCACGGCCTGTCCGACGACGACACGACGTGGCTGCGCCGCACGTCGATCGAGCGGTACGCGGCACCGCTCGGCCTGGCCGTGGTCATGCCACAGGTGCACCGCAGCTTCTACGCCGACGAGGTGCACGGCGGCCGGTACTGGACGTTCCTGTCCGAGGAGCTGCCCGCCCTCGTCGACGGCTTCTTCCGGGTGTCGACGCGGCGCGAGGACACGTTCGTCGCGGGACTGTCCATGGGTGGCTACGGCGCGCTGAAGTGGGCGCTGCGGCAGCCGGAGCGTTTCGCGGCGGCCGCGAGCCTGTCGGGCGTGCTCGACGTGGACGCGCTGTCCCGCGCCGCCCGGCACCGACCGGAGGACCCGCGGCTGCTGGAGCGCGTCTTCGGCGCGGACGGCCCCGGCGGCGGCCCGGACGACCTGCTCCACCTCCTCGACGGGGCCGATCCGGCCCTGCTGCCGGCCCTGCACGTCTGCTGCGGCACCGAGGACGAGCTCGTCGCGGGCAACCGGCGCTTCCTCGACCGCGCCGCCGCCCGCGGCATCGCGGTCGCGTCCGACCTCGGGCCCGGCGTGCACGACTGGGCCTACTGGGACGCGCGCATCCAGGACGTGCTGGCCCGGCTGCCCCTTGCCGGACGGTGAGAGAACCCTTTCGGGTGGGCAGGTGCTCCTGGCCGGCGCGGTGATCCCGCACGTATCAGAGCAGCGCCATGCTTCCTCCATACGAACGACGAGGAAGGAGCCCACGATGGACACCACCAGCACCCTCACCGGACGGGACCGGGCGATCCTCCGCGCGGTCGCCGGAGGCACGGCCGAGCTCGGCGGGGGAGCCGAGCCCGACCTGTTCCTCGACGGCCGGTTCTGCTGCGACCAGGCCGCCGTCCACCGGCTGGCCCGCGCCGGCCTCATCGCCCCCGCGGCTGCACTGCTGGGTCAGCGGGTGCCGGCCCGGCTCACCGAGCAGGGCCTGTTCGCGCTCGCCGCCTGATCTACTTCCGCCGCTGGTCCTTGAGCCGCTGCAGCTTGCCCACCGAGCGCTCCAGGGTCTCGGGCTCCACGATCTCGCAGGCCACCGTGACACCCACTGTCTCCTTCACCGCCGCCACCAGTTCGGCCGCCGCGCCCGCGTGCCGCTCCGGAGGCGTGTCCGGGCGGCACTCCACCCGCACGGTCATCGCGTCCATCCGGCCCTGCGTGGAGAGCACGAGCTGGAAGTGCGGCGACAGCCCGGCCGTCCGCAGCACGATCTCCTCGATCTGGGTCGGGAAGACGTTCACCCCGCGCAGGATGATCATGTCGTCGCTGCGGCCGGTGATCTTCTGCATCCGGCGCATCGCCGGCCGTGCGGTGCCCGGCAGCAGCAGGGTGAGGTCACGGGTGCGGTAGCGGATGATCGGCAGCGCCTCCTTGGTGAGGCTGGTGAACAGCAGCTCGCCCTCCTCGCCGTCCGGGAGCGGGGTGCCGTCGAGCGTGTCGACCACCTCGGGGAGGAAGTGGTCCTCCCAGATGTGCAGCCCGTCCTTGGTCTCCACGCACTCCTGCGAGACGCCGGGCCCCATCACCTCCGACAGCCCGTAGATGTCGACGGCGTGGATGTTCATGCGCTCCTCGATCTCGGAGCGCATCTGCTCGGTCCACGGCTCGGCGCCGAAGATGCCGACCTTCAGCGACGTCGAGCGCGGGTCGATGCCCTGTTTCTCGAACTCGTCGATGATCGTCAGCATGTAGCTCGGGGTGAGCATGATGACCTCGGGCCGGAAGTCCTGGATCAGCTGCACCTGCCGCGGCGTCATGCCCCCCGACACCGGGACGACGGTGCAGCCCAGCTTCTCGGCGCCGTAGTGCGCGCCGAGCCCGCCGGTGAACAGGCCGTACCCGTAGGCGTTGTGCAGCAGCTGTCCGGGCCGCCCGCCCGCCGCGCGGATCGACCGGGCCATGCACGTGGCCCAGGTGTCGATGTCCCGGGCGGTGTAGCCCACCACCGTCGGACGGCCCGTGGTGCCCGACGAGGCGTGCACCCGCGCCACCTTCTCGCGCGGCACCGCGAACAGCCCGAAAGGATAGTTGTCGCGCAGGTCGGCCTTCGTCGTCATCGGGAACTTCGGCAGGTCGCCGAGCTCCGTGCAGTCGTCGGGATGCACGCCCGCGGCGTCGAAGCTCTTCCGGTAGAAGGGCACGTTGTCGTAGGCATGGCGCAGCGACCACTGCAGCCGCTCCAGCTGCAGCGCGCGCAGCTGGTCGACCGACATGCGCTCGGGCGCGTCGAGGGTGTCCGACTCCGGAGCCGCGCCGCGGCGGGTGCTCACTTCCCGCCCTCCCTCTCGGCCACCAGCGTCAGCACGTCGTAGCGGGCGACGGACTCGCCGTCCTGCCGGCTGACGTCGGCGTCCCACCGCACCTCGCCGTAGCCGGCCGAGTCGCGGGGCGTGATCTGCTTACAGGTCAGCGTCACGGTCAGCGCGTCGCCGAACTTCACGGGCGTGAGGAACCGGAGGTGGTCGACGCCGAAGTTGGCGAGCACCGGACCGGGGTCGGGGTCGACGAACAGCCCCGCGGCCAGCGACACCACGAGGTAGCCGTGCGCCACCCGCTCACCGAACAGCGGGTTCGCCGCGGCGGCCTCGGCGTCCATGTGGGCGTAGAACGTGTCGCCGGTGAACTCGGCGAAGTGCTCGACGTCGTCCTGGCCGACGGTGCGGGGCCCGGCGACGATCGTGTCGCCGATGCGCAGCTCCTCCAGGTGCTTGCGGAACGGGTGGACGTCGGTCTCGTGGCGCTGCGAGCCCGCCACCCAGCGGCCGGTGATCGCCGTCAGCGTGTCCGGGTCGCCCTGAACGGCCGTGCGCTGCATGTGGTGCAGCAGCCCGCGGATGCCGCCCATCTCCTCGCCGCCGCCCGCGCGACCGGGGCCACCGTGCACGAGCTGGGGCATGGGGGAGCCGTGGCCGGTGGACTCCTTCGCGTCGGCCTGGGTGAGCACCAGCAGCCGCCCGTGCCACGGCGCGACGCCGAGCACGACCTCCCGCGCGAACGCGGTGTCGCCGGTGACGACGGAGCCCGCGAGGCTGCCCCCGCCGCGCGCGGCGTAGTCGATCAGCTGCACAGTGGAGGTGTAGGGCAGCAGCGTCGAGACCGGGCCGAACGCCTCCACCTCGTGCGGCTCGGCGCGCTCCGGGTCCCCGACGAACAGCATCGGCGAGACGAACGCGCCGCGCTCGGCGTCGGCGTCCACCACGTCGACCTTGTCAGGGTCGCCGAACACGAGTCGCCCCGCGTCGGCCAGCGCCTTGACGCTGCGGCGGACCTCCTCGCGCTGCTCCAGGCTCGCGAGCGCGCCCATCCGGACGCCCTCGGCCGCCGGGTTGCCGACGGTGACCTTCGCCAGCCGCGCCGACACGGCCTCGGCGACGGCGTCGACGTGCTGCCGGGGCACGAACGCGCGACGGATCGCCGTGCACTTCTGCCCGGCCTTGACCGTCATCTCCGCGACGAGCTGCTTCACGTAGAGGTCGAACTCGGGCGTGCCCGGCGCGGCGTCCGGGCCGAGCACCGACAGGTTGAGCGAGTCGGCCTCCGCGGAGAACCGGACGCTGTGGCGCACGATGCCGGGGTGCGCCCGCAGCGTGGCGGCCGTGGCGGCGGAGCCGGTGAACGAGACGAGGTCCTGGCCGGTGAGGTGGTCGAACATGTCGCCGACCGAGCCGGCGACGAGCTGGAAGGTGCCCTCCGGCAGCAGCCCGCTCTCGATGACGAGTCGCGTCAGCTCCGCGGTGAGGAACGCCGTCGGGCTGGCCGGCTTGACCACCGACGGCACCCCCGCGAGGAACGCCGGTGCGAACTTCTCCAGCGGCCCCCAGACGGGGAAGTTGAACGCGTTGACCTGCACCGCCACGCCGTGCAGCGAGGTGGCGACGTGTTGACCGACGAAGGTGCCGCCGCGGCTCAGCGGCTCCACGTCGCCGTCGACGTACACGGTGTCGTTGGGCAGCTCGCGGCGTCCCTTGGACGCGTAGGACTGCAGCACGCCGATGCCGCCGTCGACGTCGAACTTCGAGTCGCCGAGCGTCGCGCCGGTGCGCGCGGAGACCGCGTAGAGCTCCTCGCGGTGCTCGCGCAGGTGCCCGGCCAGTGCCTTGAGCAGCCCGGCGCGCTGGTGGAAGGTCAGCTCGCGCAGGGCCGGACCGCCGACGCGGCGGCCGTGGTCGAGCACGGCGCCCATGTCGATGCCGGCCGACGAGATGCGGGCGATCTCCTCGCCGGTCACCGCGTCGTGCAGCGGCCTCCCGGAGTCGGTGGGGGAGAACCAGCTCCCGCTGACGTAGCTGCGCAGTGCGGGAGCCATCGGCGCCTCCAAACCACTCGACCGATCGTTCGTTCGGTTGGCGACGCTAGCACGGGTCGGGCCGTGCGAACAGACGCTGGAACCGGACGTGCCCGGCGGGTGCCGCTGACGGACGGGCCCTGCCGTCGATAGCCGGGGAGGGCTCGCGTGATCGCACCGCCTCATCCGCGCTGGGACGGCCCGGGGACGGCCCGGACGTGCGGCGCGCCGCCGACTCCGCGATGTACCGGGCCCGGCTGCTGGCGCTGCCGGGGTCGGGCGGGGCTGGCTGCTCGGCGGGCCGGCGCCGCGCGACGAGATCGACGCGCTGCTGAGCGACCGATCGTTCGGTCGGCCGCTAGCATGACCCCATGAGCGACCCTGCAGCCGACGACACGGCGACCGAACCGGCCGTCCTCCTCGCGCGCGACACCACCGATCCCGCCGTCGCGGTGCTCACGCTCAACCGGCCCGCGCGCTACAACGCGCTGACCGTCGAGCTGAAGACCGCGCTGCTGGCCGCCGTCACCGCGCTGGCCGGGCAGGGTGACGTCCGCGCGGCCGTGATCACGGGAGCGGGCAAGGCGTTCTGCGTCGGGCAGGATCTCGGCGAGCACGCCGAGGCGCTCGAGACCGACCCCGCCTCAGCGTTCGCCACCGTCGACGAGCACTACAACCCGATCGTGCTCGCGCTGTCCGACCTGCCGTTCCCGGTGGTCGCCGCGATCAACGGCCCGTGCGTCGGCGCCGGGCTCGGCTTCGCGCTGGCCTGCGACCTGCGGGTCGCCGCCGCGGGGCTGAAGTTCTCCACCGCGTTCGTGGGCATCGGGCTCACCGCCGACTCGGGGCTCTCGGCGAGCCTCGCCCACGCCGTGGGTGTCTCGCGGGCCACCGAGCTGCTGCTGCTCAACGAGACGTTCACCGCCGAGGACGCGGCGAACTGGGGGCTCGTCCGCTCGGTCGTGCCGGCCGAGGAGGTGCTGCCTGCCGCGCTCGACCTGGCCCGCCGCCTCGCCGCGGGCCCGACGAAGGCTTATGCGGAGGTCAAGCGGGCGGTGCGGATGGGTGCCGTGTCGGCCCTGCCCGAGGTGCTCGCCGCCGAGGGCGCGGCGCAGACGCGCCTGGCCGCCACCGAGGACCACGTCTCCGCGGTGGCCGACTTCCTCGCGAAGCGCCGGCCGACGTTCCAGGGCAAGTAGTGACCACCGCACGGGCCCGCAGAGCCGTCCACGACCGCTCGTCGCTGCTCGAGGTGGCGGTGGGGGAGTTCATCACCCGCGGCTACGACGCCACGTCCATGGAGGATCTCTCCCGGGCCGCGGGCATCACGAAGTCGTCGTTCTACCACCACTTCGCGGGCAAGGAGGCGCTGCTGCGGGCGGCGCTGGAGCGCTCGCTCGCGGGCCTGTTCGCGCTGCTGGAGGAGCCCGGCGCCACCGACGGCACCCCGCTGGCGCGGCTGAGGCACATCGTCCGGGGGCAGATCGCGGTGCTGCAGCGCGACCTGCCCTACGTCACGCTGCTGCTGCGCGTGCGGGGCAACACCGAGAGCGAGCGGTGGGCGCTGGAGCAGCGCCGCACGTTCGACGCTCAGATCGCGACGCTGGTGCGCGAGGCGGTCGAGGCGGGGGAGATCCGCGTCGGCGTCGAGCCCGCGCTGGCGGCGCGGCTGCTGTCGGGGCTCGTGAACTCGGTGGTGGAGTGGTACCGACCGGGCCGCCCGGGCGCGGCGCAGCTCCCTGATGACGTCGCGCGCGCGGCGTTCGAGGGCATCCTCCCGGCCGCGGGCTGACCGGGGGCGGATCTCGCCCCGTTCTTCGCGGACCTCACGCCACGGGTGCGGCCTGCTCCGCCTCCACAGGCCCTGACCGAGCGGTGGTTGCGTCGCGTCCCTCCGTGGGGCACCATGAACCGAACGAACATTCGGTAGGAGGCAGCACGTGGACGGCTTCGAAGCCCAGTTCGACTCGACGATCGCGGCGGACCAGCGGATCGAGCCCCGCGACTGGATGCCGGAGGCGTACCGGAAGACGCTCATCCGCCAGATCGCCCAGCACGCGCACTCGGAGATCATCGGGATGCAGCCCGAGGGCAACTGGATCCTGCGGGCGCCGTCGCTGCGCCGCAAGGCGATCCTGCTGGCCAAGGTGCAGGACGAGGCCGGGCACGGCATGTATCTCTACGCGGCGGCCGAGACGCTCGGCGTCGACCGTGACGAGCTCACCGAGAAGCTCATCACCGCGAGGCAGAAGTACTCGTCGATCTTCAACTACCCGACGCTCAGCTACGCCGACATCGGCACGATCGGCTGGCTCGTCGACGGCGCGGCGATCTGCAACCAGGTGCCGCTGTGCCGCTGCTCCTACGGCCCCTACGCGCGGGCGATGATCCGCATCTGCAAGGAGGAGTCGTTCCACCAGCGGCAGGGCTACGAGCTGCTGCTGGCCATGGTCAACGGCACCGACGCGCAGCGCGAGATGGTGCAGGAGTCGGTGAACCGCTGGTGGTGGCCGTCGCTGATGATGTTCGGCCCGCCCGACGGCGACTCGCCCAACTCCCAGCAGTCCATGGCGTGGAACATCAAGCGCCACACCAACGACGAGCTGCGCCAGCGCTTCGTCGACATGACCGTGCCGCAGGCGGCCGCGCTCGGCATCACGCTGCCCGACGAGGGCCTCGTGTGGAACGCCGACCGCCAGGCCCACGACTACACCGAGCCCGACTGGGACGAGTTCAAGGCCGTGCTCGCCGGCTCCGGCCCGTGCAACGCGCAGCGCATCGCCCATCGCAAGGCGGCCCACGACAACGGGGCCTGGGTGCGCCAGGCCGCAACGGCCTACGCCGAGAAGCAGACCGGCCGCCGGGAGGTGGCTGCATGAGCCGCAGGAACTGGCCGCTCTACGAGGTGTTCGTGCGCGGCAAGCGCGGCCTCAACCACGTGCACGTCGGCTCGCTGCACGCCGCCGACGACGAGATGGCCCTGCACAACGCCCGCGACGTCTACACCCGCCGCAACGAGGGCGTGAGCATCTGGGTGGTGCGTGCCGACGCCATCACCGCCTCGAGCCCCGCGGAGAAGGACCCGTTCTTCGCGCCGGCCGGCGACAAGGTCTACCGCCACCCGACGTTCTACGTCATCCCCGAGGACGTGCCGCACCTGTGACCACCCCGGACATGGAGCACGAGGAGAACGTCTACGACGCCCTCACCGAGCAGCACGGTGCCGACTCCCAGTGGGCGTTCGGCACCGGAATCGAGGACGTGCAGGCGGAGATCACCTCGCCGGTGCCGGACGGTGTCGATCCGTCCGACCTCGCGGAGTACTGCCTCATGCTCGGCGACGACGCGCTGATCGCAGGCCACCGCCTCTCGGAGTGGGTGAGCAACGCCCCCGAGCTGGAGGAGGAGGTGGCGCTCGCCAACACCGCGCTCGACCTGCTCGGCCAGGCCCGTGTCCTGCTCGCCAGGGCGGGCCACGTCGAAGGGGCCGGAAGGGACGAGGACGCGCTGGCCTACCTGCGCAGCGAGGCGCAGTTCCGCAACGTGGCGCTCGCCGAGGTCGGCGACGACCTCGACTTCGCCCGCGCGGTCGCCCGCCTGCTGATCTTCTCCAGCTGGCGGCTCGCGCTGCTGCAGCGGCTGCTCGGCTCGGCCGACCCGGTCATCGCCGCCGTGGCCGGCAAGGGCGTCAAGGAGCTGGCCTACCACCGCGACTACGCCGCGCGCTGGACCCTGCGGCTCGGCGACGGCACCGAGCTGTCGCACGCGAGGATGCAGGCCGCGCTCGACGGCGTCTGGCCGTACGTCGAGGAGCTGTTCCGGATCTCCGCCGTGGAGCGGCGGCTGGTCGAGGCCGGGGTGGCGGTGGACCCCGCCGACACGCGCGCCGAGGTCGACGCCGTGTTCGACGAGGTGCTGGCGGCCGCCACGCTGCAGCGCCCGCAGCTCCCACCGATCGGCACCATCGCCGGCCGCGGCGGCCGCCAGGGCGTGCACACCGAGCAGCTCGGCCACGTGCTGGCGGAGATGCAGAGCCTGGCGCGCCAGCACCCGGGGGCGACGTGGTGAGGGCCGTGCCGTCCGCGGAGCGGGCCCGGGAGGTGGCCGCCGCGGTGGCCGACCCGGAGCTGCCGGTGCTCACGCTGGAGGACCTCGGGGTCATCCGTGGCGTCGAGGTCGTCGCGGGGGCGGACGGGGACGCCGTCACCGTCACCATCACGCCGACCTACTCCGGGTGCCCCGCCATCGAGGTCATGCGCGACGACCTGCGCGCCACGCTGGCCGACGCCGGGTTCGCGCGCGTCGAGGTCCGCACGGTGCTGTCGCCGCCGTGGAGCACCGACTGGATCTCCGACGACGGCCGCCGCAAGCTCCACGAGCACGGCATCGCCCCGCCCGGGCCGGTGGGCCCCCGCGCCGCGGGACCGGTGCCGCTGACGCTCGTCGCGCCGCCGGCCGTGGTGCGTTGCCCGCAGTGCGGCTCGCCCGCCACCGACGAGATGTCGCGCTTCGGCGCCACCGCCTGCACGGCACTGCGCCGGTGCAGCGTGTGTCGGGAGCCTTTCGAACACGTGAAGGAGATCTGATGACGGCCGCCAGCACCGTCGCCGGCTCGTCGCGCACCGCGTTCCACGCGCTGCGCGTGGCCGGCGTCGAGAGGCTCTGCGACGACGCCGTCGCCGTCACCTTCGCCGTGCCCGAGCACCTGCGGGAGACGTTCGCGTTCCGGCCCGGGCAGTACCTGACCCTGCGCCTGCTCGTCGACGACAGCGCACATGGCGGGCTCCGCCCGCGCGAGGAGCGCCGCTCCTACTCGATCTGCGCCCCGGCCGGTGCGCCCCCGCGCGTGGGGGTGCGGCGGGTGGACGGCGGGCTGTTCTCCGAGTGGCTGGTGGACCGGCTCGCCGACGACGACGAGATCGAGGTCGCGCCGCCGTCGGGCTCGTTCACCCCGGACCTGGCGCCGGACACCCACCACGGTTTCATCGCGGCCGGGTCGGGCATCACGCCGGTGCTGTCGATCGCCGCGAGCGTGCTCGCCGCCCACGCCGACACGCAGGTGACGTTGCTCTACGGCAACCGCCGCGCCGACACCGTGATGTTCACCGAGGACCTCGCCGACCTCAAGAACACCTACGGTGCGCGGCTGCAGCTGATCCACGTGCTCTCCCGCGAGCCGATGGCCGCGGAGATCTTCTCGGGCCGACTCGACACCGACCGGCTCCGCGCGCTGCTCGGCGGCGCGCTCGTGGACGTCGGGGACGTCGACCAGTGGTGGCTCTGCGGGCCGCTGGGCATGACCACCGACGCCCAGGACGTGCTGCTGGAGCTGGGAGTGGCGAAGCAGCGGGTGCACCGCGAGCTGTTCTACGTGGACGAGCCGCCGCCCGAGCTCGTCCGCGGCGAGAGCGCCGCGACCGGGGAGACGAGCGAGGTCACCGTCGTGCTCGACGACCGCGCCACCACTCTCACCCTGCCCCGCGACGTGTCGGTGCTCGACGCGGCCCAGAAGGTGCGCGGCGACCTGCCGTTCGCCTGCAAGGGCGGGGTGTGCGGCACGTGCCGGGCGAAGGTCTCCGGCGGCGAGGTGGTGATGCGCCGCAACTTCGCCCTCGACGACGACGAGGTGGAAGCCGGGTTCGTGCTCACCTGCCAGGCGCGGCCGGTGACCGGCGCGGTGACCGTCGACTACGACACCTGAGGAGAGCTGGGCTCTCACTCCACGGTCCGCAGGCTCCGCCGGGTGCCGGTCTGCTCCGGCGAGACCGGGGTGGTGTCGGAGCCGGGCTCGGCGTCGTCGCGGTCCTCCTCGGCCGAGGCGTGGTCGAGGATCCGCTCGACGGCATCGACGAACGCCGCGTCGGCCGCCGCACCACCGGTCCGGTAGCTGCGGCCGCGCGCGTCGTGCAGGCGGCACTCGCGGTCGAGTGCGCGGGCCGTGCGCCGGGCGTGGCC
>NZ_JAOPWR010000218.1 GCF_025965585.1 Pseudonocardia sp. | reverse complement strand
GCGGTCTCACTCATCGGTTCCAGGCTCCTCGGTAGTGGGGGACAGGTCGGTGCGGCGGCCCTGGCCGGCGCGCTTCACGTAGTCGAGCGCCTCGACGGCCTCGCGTGGGTAGCCGCGCTGCTCGGTGATGCCACGCCTCCGGAGGACGTCGCGGACGCTGTTCGGTTTGATGCCGAGCAGCGCCGCGACTTCCTCGCGGGACATGAGCGGGTCGGTCATCGAGCTGCCTTGAACGCGTCGCGCACGTGGGCAGGGAAGCACCGGGCACACAGTCGGTCCGCGTCCAGGTCGAGCGTGGTCAGGATCCGCAGGATGCCGCCCTTGGTGTGATCGGTCGGGCTGACGTCGGCGAGGACGCGGTTGATGCCTGGGCGGCGTCCGCGCGGGTCGCAGTTCTTCACTCCGTACTTGCTGCCTAGATGGATCTTTCCGGTGGGGCCGGTCGTGCCGATCGAGTGGTGGGGAAGGCCGTTGCTCATGCCTAGAACCTTATCGCGTTGCGCGACAAAGTCAAGAGGGAGGTAGTTCCAGCAGCCGCTTCGCCGCCTCCGCCGCCAGCCACAAACTGCACTGCATCACCCGACCCGACCCGTCAGCCCCCGCCCGGCAACTACGACAGTGACCCGACGCGTCCGGGCGGTGATCCTGCCGGAACTTCCGCAGCATGCTCGGCGACGCCACCAACATCTCCACCAAGCCGTAGGGATCGTCGGCCACTTCTCGGTTAGACCCAGATTGCGTCGGACTCGTCACGGGCGGCTTCCTCTCGTTCCTGCTCCTCGGTCCACCGCGCCAGCTCAACCTGGTGGGCTTCGTCCGCTGCACGTCTGGCGAAGGCCGCGTCCCGGGCCTCGATCTCGGCCAGCGCCTGCTGTGCGCGCGCGACCATGGCGGCGGTGTCGTCGAGCTTCGCCCGATCCGCCTCCCGCGCCACGTCCGCCCGCTCCCGCTCGTCCTCCACAGCGAGGTCGCGGATGTCGGCGACGTCGGTCTCCAACACCGGGCCGTCCAGCACATCGACGTGCTCGGCGACGTCGTCGGCCAAGACGTCGACCTCCCGGTACGCGTCCTCCGCCCCGACCACCTCGGCGTGCGTGCGCACCCACTCATCGGCCGTCGTACGGTCCGCCGGCTGTTCCAGGTCGACCCCGCGGGTCTCCAGCTCCGCGCGGGCCCGGGTCGCCTTGTCCAGCGACACCGCCGTGTGCGCGAACCACGCCGCGCGGGCCTCATCGCTCAGGGCGAGCTGGTCGGCCTGCTCCTGGAGCTGCGCAGCGCGCACCCGCTCGGCGTCAGCCTCTTCCCGCAGCCGGGCCGCCGTCTCGGCGTCGGCCCCGTCCGCGGCGGCGTGCGCCGACCAGATCGCCGCGTTCGCGCGGGCCTTCGCCGCCTCCTGATGGGTGGCGGCCAGGTCGTCGTCGACCCACGCCGGCGCCCACGCCCGCTCCCGGTCGTACCCGGCGACGCGGGCCCGGAGCTGCCCGTCCGTCATCTCCCGCTCATCGGCGCGGGCGTCCGGCAGGTCCAGCGCCTGGTGCGCGGTCCGCCATACCGCGTACTTCTCCGCCAGCCCAGTCGACGGGGCCGCCCCGAGCGCGTCGCGCTCATCCTCATGCCCGGCCAGCTCCCGGTAGGCGGCAGCCCACCCCGCCTTGTGCTCCCACACCGCGCGGCTGAGGATCTCCTCCGGCACCGGCCCGAGCGCGTCGATCGCCCACGCCGGCGCGGTGTCGGCGATGTGCTCGCCCAGCTCGCGGCGACGGTCGTCGGCGCGTTCCGCCCGCTCCTCCAGCCACGGCCGGACCCGCTCGGCAGCGTCCGCCGGGATCAGGTCGTGGAAGCTCTCCACGTGCGGGGCCAGGGACTTCTCCACCTTCGCCTGGATCCGGTGGTACAGCACCTGCCCGGTGCTGCGGGCCCCGACCAGCGACCGATCCTCCAGCGCCTCGGTGAGAACCTGGTCGCGGTCGTGGCCGGCCAGCTCGGCGGCGCGGAGAATCCGCTCGACAGCGCCCATCGAGTCGTCGGCGGCGAGGTCGCGGCGCTGCGCCTCCGTCAGCGTCCCGGCCTCAGCCAGCCGGTCCAGGGTCGCCGACGTCGCCCCGGCCGTCGCCACCACAACACCCTCCACGAGCTCGCCGACGTTCCGCCACGTCGAGCGGTGCTCCGTCTCCGCCTCAACGATCTGCTGCTGCGCCGACACGTCGTGGCCGCCGCGCTCGAGCACGTCCGCCAGGACCGCGCGGGCAACGCGCGGCTCAACCTCCGTCGCCGCCCCCGTCGGGAGGTCCGCCGCAACGGCCTGAGTGACGACGTACGCGACGTTCGAGTCCCGGCCCCGGGTCATAGGCACGAGGAGCCCTGCCGCGTCCGTGTCGGCCCCTACAACCGCGTGCGAGGTGTCGACGGTGCGGCCCTGGCCGGCGTGCACGGTGCTCGCGTACCCGAGCGTCAGGTACTCCGCCACGTACGCCGCGGTCAGCTCGATCGTCACCCCGTCCA
>NZ_JAOPWR010000202.1 GCF_025965585.1 Pseudonocardia sp. | reverse complement strand
CGCGAGGCGGCGGTCCCGCCCGGGGCCACCTCCTCGGTGGGCATGGCCGTCAGCGGCGCGGAGGACCGGGACGCGGCCGCCACCACCGGCTCAGCGGCCGCGGGCGCCTGCTCCCAGGTCGCGGCGGGCGCAGAGGTGACATCGGCCGGCGCAGGCCGGGCCGCGGCCGCGGTGTCACCGGAGACGGACGGCTCCGCGGTGGCAGGCACCCGGTCGGCGGCGATCACCCGTTCGCCCGTCGCCTCACCGGCGGCGGACGACATCGTCACCGATGCGGCGGGCGCCGCCGTCGCGTACGCGGGCGAGATGATCGGGAGCGGGGCGGTGTCCGCCTCCCGCACGGCGACGGCCTCGGCCACCGTGAGGCGCTGGGGCAGGGCTGCCAACGCCCGGGACTCGACGGGCTCGGGATCCGCGGTGGCGGCCTCACCCGTCCAGTCGGCCGAGGTGGGCGCGAGGGTCTCATCGGTCTGTGGCTGAGAGCCGCGGGCGAGCACGACGATGACCGCGATCACCGCGACGGCCACCAGGGCGCCCGCGACCAGCGGGAACAGCACTTCCGGCGTCAGAGCCAGCTGCATGACAGCGCACCGTACGCCTTGCGACGTGACGGTGCGCGATCGGGATCATCCAGAGCGTGACGTCGAGGCCGAACGGTTGGCGCGGTCCGGGCCGCCGGATTCCTCGGTGCCGGGCCTCTCCGGCTCGGCCGCGCCGTTCTTCGGAGCGTCCTTCTTCGGAGGCGTGACGGGCGAGAGCACCGTGGCGTCGGACGGCGAGGAGGGGCGCACCGAGCCCACCTTGACCGTGACCTCGACGTCGCCGGGACGCTTCGCACCGGCGTCCTTCGCGGACCCCTGGGCCGGGCGTCCGGACGGGCCCGGCTCCGGCTCGGCGCGGCCCTTCTGACCCGGCTGCGGACGGAAGAGGTCGGCGGGCTCGGGATCGGGCTCGCTGCGCGGACGCATCGACGAGGACTGGCTGACAGCCGGCATGGCGCCGGTGGGCAGGCGGTGGGACGCCTTGCCCGGCTCGCCGGACGCCGGGTTGGCCGCCCCGGCCGTGGAGCCCTGGGACCGCTGGTCGGCGGCGTTGGAGACGCCCTTGGACACGGCACCGCCCGCCGCCGACCCGTTCGGCGACCCGCTGCCGGACGGACCGGAGGACGGCCGCGACGCGCCGTTCTGGCCCGGCACCGGCTTGCCCGGGACCGCGCCGTTCGGCGTGGGCTGCTTGGAGATCGGCGGGACGGGGGCGGCCACGGACCGCGCCGCCACCGTGGCATTGGCGCCGCCCCCGGCATGGGGCGCACCGTTCTGCTGGCCGCTCTTCTGCTGGCCCCCCGGCTTCTGGCCGACGTTCTGGGGACCGCTCTGCTGGGGGTTCTGGGGGCCAGGGCCACCCTGCGGACCGGGGGGCTTCGGCTGGCCCGCGGGCGCAGGGCCCGGGCGCGGGGAGGGCTTCGGGGCCGGTGCAGGACCGGCCGGCCGGTCCTGCGCCGCAGCCTGCGACGGAGCGGGCTTCGGGGCCTGCGGCGCGCTGCCTGTGGGGCCGGCTCCCTGCGGGGCCGGACCGCCCGACGGCGACGGGGCCCGGCCACCCGGGGTCGGCACGGGCGCGGCGCCCTCACGCGGACGTCCGGGCGAGGGCGCACTCTCACGCGGGGAGACGGCCATCATCGCGGTGGGCGCGCCGAGGAGCCCCTCGAGCTGGCCCCGGAGACGGGTGAGCTCGGTGCGCACGGCGTCGCGCCGGCGGACGAGCTCGGCCAGCTCGGCGCGGACCGACTCGGACTCGGCGCGGGCGGCGGACCGCGCCTTGTTGCGGATCTCCGCGGCCTCCTCCTCGGCGGCCTGCAGGATGCTCTGCATGCGGTCGGTGAAGCTGCCGATCATGTCCGGCTGGTCCCCGCCGGGATGGGGGCGCGGGGTGGGCCGCGGCGGGCGGCCGGGCGGCTGCCCGTACTGCTGGCCAGGGCCGGGACCGCCGTAACCGGGCGGCGGCGGGGGGACGACGGGGATCGGCTGGCTGCGGACCAGTTCGAGATCGGCGCGCATCCGGGACATCACGCGCTGCAGCCGTGCGACGTGCTCATCGACCTGCCTGCGGTCGTAACCGCGGAGGACGACGTCGAACCGTGGGGCCCCCGCCCCACTCGCGTCGGCCGTCATCGTTGGTCCTTCCCCAGTGTGTTGACACCCCTCATTTCGTCGAGGGTAGGGAGATCGTCTCGGTCAATCGTGGTCGTTCACCCTGACGGAGCATACCGATCGTGAACCGTTCGTCGATCTGCCGGTGTTTCGCAACAGGCTGGACGGAGTCCGAAGGGGTATAGGGGTGACGGCCTACCATCGTGGTGTGGACACCTCGCTGCGAAGCACCCTGCACCAGCGCGGCCTCAGAATGACGCCGCAGAGACAGCTGGTGCTCGACGCCGTATGCGATCTCGGTCACGCCACGCCGGAGCAGATCTGCACGCAGGTGCAGGCGTCCGCGCCCGCCGTCAACATCACCACGATCTACCGCACGCTCGACCTGCTCGAGCGCATCGGTCTCGTGCGGCACACGCATCTGGGCCACGGCGCGCCCACGTACTCCGAGCAGGAGCACCAGCACGTCCACCTGGTGTGCCACAGCTGCGGGCGGATCACCGAGGCCCCCACCGACCTACTCGACGAGCTGGCCCACCGCCTGCGCGGCGACGGCTTCGAGCTCGACGTCACCCATCTCGCACTGTCGGGGCTCTGCACGTCCTGCCAGCACGCACCGCAGGACGACCTCGCATGACACCCGGCCGGAGGCCTGAGGAATGACTCTCCCCGAACACCACATGGACGACGCGGTGCCCGTGCACCTCGGCGACCCGCTCGCCGAGCAGCGGGCGATGGCCCGCTCCGCGGCGGTGGTGGACCGCGGCCACCGCGGTGTGATCGCCGTCCCCGGCGAGGACCGGCTGAGCTGGCTGCACCTGCTGCTCACCCAGCACGTCAGCGAGCTAGCCGCCGACACCGGCACCGAGGCGCTCGTGCTCGACCTCAACGGCCGGGTGCTGCACCACATGGTCGTCGCGCACACCGACGACACCGTGTACCTCGACACCGAGCCCGGCGGCGTCCCCGAGCTGCTGGACTACCTGACGAAGATGGTGTTCTGGTCCAAGGTCGAGCCCCGGGACGCCACGGCCGAGCTGGCGGTGCTGAGCGTCGTCGGCCCGGACACCCCCGCTGTGCTGGCCGCCGCCGAGGTCGCCGTACCGGCGGCGCCGCACGGCACGGTCGCCCTGCCCGGCGGCGGGTTCGTCCGGCGCACGGAGTGGCCCGGTGTGGACGCCGCCGACGTGGTGGTCCCCCGCGACGAGAAGGACGCCTGGTGGGCCCGGCTCACGGCCGCCGGCGCCCGCCCGGCGGGCACCATGGCGTTCGAGGCGCTGCGCGTGGAGGCCCTGCACCCCCGGCTGGGCCTCGACACCGACGACCGCACGATCCCGCACGAGGTGGGCTGGATCGGCTCCGCCGTCCACCTGGCGAAGGGTTGTTACCGCGGGCAGGAGACGGTGGCCCGCGTCGCCAACCTCGGACGCCCGCCGCGCCAGCTCGTCCTCCTGCACTTCGACGGCGGCGACGAGCACCTGCCCGTGCCGGGAGACCCGGTGGTCCGCGACGGCAGGCCGGTCGGGCGCGTGGGCTCCGTGGTGCAGCACCACGAGCTGGGCGCGGTGGCGTTGGCGCTGGTCAAGCGCTCGGTGCCCATCGACACGGACCTCGTGGCCGGGGTCGACGAACGCGCCACGCCCGCCCGGATCGACCCCGACTCCGTCTCCGCCGACGACGGCACACTGCCGCCCGGACGCGCCGCCCAGATGCGCGGCGGCCTGCGCGGCTGACCGGCCGAGCATGATCAGCGCGCAGTAGGTCCGGCCGGCGCCGGAACCACTGCCCGCTCGGTGTCGACGCACCGGCCGCCCCGATGATCGACACGCAGAGGGTCGCCCCACACGGAACCCGTGCGACCTCGTCGCGGGCACGTGGCCGACCACATGGAGCGCGCGACGGCTCCGCTCGACCGGGGCGTCGCACGCTCGGCGCGGGGCCTCCCGCAGTCACACTGTTCCCAATAAGTGGGATCGAAGTCCCGGATCGCGGGAAGTCGTCGTACCGTCGCCCCATGGGTGAAGGCAACGGATACAGGTGGGTCGTCCTCGGTGTGGGCACCTTCGCGCAGGCGGCGACGGCCACCTACTTCCTCGGGATCGCGGCCGTCACCCCGGCGCTGCGCGACCACTTCGGGCTGAGCCTCGCCGGCGTCGGAGCCCTGATCGGTGTGATCTCGGTGGGCCTGATCGCCACCCTCATCGCCTGGGGTGGGGCCGCCGACCGGTTCGGCGAGCGCGGGGTGATGGCCGTCGGGCTGGTCGGGTCGGCGATCGCGCTGGGCGCGGCCACGCTGGTGCGCGACCCGATCGGCGTCGGCGCGCTCCTGCTGCTGGCCGGGGCGTCGGGGGCGAGCGTCAACGCCGCGAGCGGACGGGCAGTGCTCACCTGGTTCCCCGCCCGCAACCGGGGCATGGCGATGGCCGTGCGCCAGACGTCGGTGCCGATCGGGGCCGCCGCGGCCGCCGTCGCTCTGCCGGCCGTGGCGACGGCGTGGGGCGTGCCCGGGGTGTTCGCGGTGCTGGCGGGCACCTGCCTCGTCGCCGCCGCTGCGGTGACGGTGTGGATCCGCGAGCCCCCGGGGCACCGGGCCACCGGACGCGCCCCCGCCACCGGCGTCCGCGCCGTGCTGGCCGATCGCCGGCTGCTGCGCCTGAGCGTCGGCGGGATGCTGCTGGTGGTGCCGCAGTTCCTGGGCTCGGTGTTCCTGGTGGAGGTGCTGCACGACGGCGCCGGGATGTCGCTGGCGCTCGCGGGCGGCCTGCTCGCGCTCACCCAGGTGCTGGGCGGGCTCGGACGGCTGGGCAACGGGTTCTGGTCCGACCGCGCGAGCAGCAGGCTCGGCCCGCTGCGGATCGTCGCCGTGGCGGTGGCCGTCGGGTTCGGACTGGCCGCCGTGGTGGAGCCCGGGCCTGCCCCGCTGTTGGCTGCGGTACTCGTGCCGGCCGCGGCGCTGGCCATCAGCTGGAACGGGCTGGTGTTCACCGCCGCGGGCGAGTTCGCGCCCCCGGGGCGCGCCGCCACCGCGATGGCCGTGTCCAACACGGCGAACTACGTGGGCGCCGCGGCGGCGCCGCCGCTCGGAGGCCTGGTGGCGCAGGCGGCGGGCTGGCCCGCGATGCTCGCGCTGGGCGCGGTCACAGCCCTCGGAGCGCTGGTGGCGCTGCACCGTCTCGCCGAAGCGGGCCGCGCCACCGAGGTGGGCGAGAGTGCGTCCGCGCGGCCCTAGCAAGCGCGCCCGGAGCGTCGGATCCGCGTCGGGACTGCGTGAGTCGTCTCACCAGGAGGTGCCACGTCGCACACCGGGCGGTCAGCAAGGTACGGTGGGCACCAGGACATTGATGAGATGAATGGGGCCGCCGAGACATCCGGCCGCCCCTTCCCTGTTGTAAGGGGGACCAGCCATGGGGCGCGGACGAGCCAAGGCCAAGCAGACGAAGGTGGCCCGCGAGCTCAAGTACAGCTCCCCCACGATGGATCTCGACGCGCTACAGCGCGAGATCGGTAGTGGGACGGTGCTCCACGACGACGGGAAGGCGGATGACGACTACGACGACCCGTACGCCCCCGCCGATCTCGACGACGAGGGTCCCGGCGAGCGTCGCAGCCGCTACTGAGTCAGACCCCTCACCCGCTCAGCTGGTGAGGGTCAGTTCGAACGAGTAACGGCTCGCCCGGTACAGGTGCGAGCCGTACTCGACGGCGCGCCCGGCTTCGTCCCATGCCGTGCGCGTCATCGTGAGCACCGGCGCACCGCGGGAGTCCCCGAGCATGCGGGCTTCCGCGGTGGTCGCTGCTCGCGCACCCACGACCTGGTTGGCGATACGCGGGACACGGCCGGCGGCCCGCAGCAGCTGGTAGAGCCCGTGGTTCTCGAGGTCCTCGCGCCGCAGCCGTAGGACGTCCACGGGCACGGCGTTGCGCATGATCGCCAGCGGCTCACCGCCGGCGTGACGGAGCCGCTCGAACCAGGCCACCTCGGTGCCGTCGGGCACGCCGAGGGCCTCGGCCACGTGGTCGGGCGCGGGCTTGACCTCGAACAGCCGGATCTCGGTCTGCGGACGCTGACCGCTCTTCGCCAGGTCGTCGTACAGGCTCGAGAGCTCCACCGGCCTGCGCACCTTGGGGTGCACGATCTGCGTGCCCACGCCCCGCTTGCGCACGAGCATGCCGCGCTCCACGAGGTACTGGATCGCGCGCCGCATCGTCGGCCGTGAGACGCCCAGCCGGTTGGCGAGGTCCACCTCGTTCTCCAGCCTGCCTCCGACCGGCATCTCACCGTTCTCGATGAGCTGCTGCAGGCGCGTGGCGACCTGGAAGTAGAGCGGGACGGGACTCGTCCTGTCGAGCGCCACGTCCGGGACCAGACCCTCGGCGAACAGCTCTTCCGGCACCGCGTGCTCTCCTGTCTGCGCTGCACTTTGTCAGGACAAAGTGTTGACGTACATGTTTCACGAGAGTACACCTTCTGGCGTGACGACCGACACGGTGCAAGTTCTGACCATGGGCCGCATCGGCGTGGACGTGTACCCGTTGCAGGTGGGCGTCTCGCTCCGAGAGATCACCTCGTTCGGCAAGTACCTCGGCGGCAGCCCGTCCAACGTGGCGGTGGCGGCGGCCAGGTACGGCCGGAGCAGCGCCGTGATCACGCGCACCGGTGAGGACCCCTTCGGCGCGTACCTGCACGACGCGCTACGCGGCTTCGGTGTGGACGACCGCTACGTGACCGCCGTGCCCGGCGTGCCGACGCCGGTGGTGTTCTGCGAGATCTTCCCGCCCGACGACTTCCCGCTGTACTTCTACCGCGACGCCCTGGCCCCCGACATGCGCATCCGCGCCGACGAGCTGGACCTCGACGCCATCCGCGACGCCGACGTCTTCTGGGTCACCGTCACCGGCCTGTCGCAGGAGCCCAGCCGCGAGGCCACCCTCGCCGCGCTGCGGGAGCGGGGCAGGCGCGGCATCACGATCCTCGACCTCGACTACCGCCCCATGTTCTGGTCCTCCCGCGAGGAGGCGCGTCGATGGGTGCAGGAGGCGCTGCCGTACGTGACGGTCGCCGTCGGCAACCTCGATGAGTGCGAGACCGCCGTGGGGGTCCGCGATCCGCACGCCGCGGCGAAGGCTCTGCACGCCGCGGGCGTCGAGCTGGCCGTGGTCAAGCAGGGCCCGCTGGGCGTGCTGGCCTCCAACAGCACGGAAGAGGTCGAGGTGCCGCCGGTACCGGTCGAGGTGGTCAACGGCCTCGGTGCCGGCGACGCGTTCGGCGGGGCGCTCTGCCACGCACTTCTCGCTGGATGGGAACTCGAGCGCGCGATGCGGTTCTGCAACGCCGCCGGTGCCATCGTCGCCGGGCGCCTCGCCTGTGCTGACGCCATGCCCACGGCCGCAGAGGTCGAGGCCAAGCTCGAGGAGGCCGTCCGTGCGTGAGGACCAGCTCCGCCACCTGGTGGACACCCGGGCGCGACGGCCCCATGCCATCGCCGAGGCCACGGTTGCGCGGCGCAGGCCCACCTCGGTGCTGGCCGAGCACGGCAAGCTGATGATGATCGCCGCCGACCACCCCGCCCGCGGGGCGCTGCGAGCAGGTGACCGCCCGTTCGCGATGGGCGACCGGGGCGACCTGCTCGACCGGCTCGTGCTCGCGCTGTCCCGTCCCGGTGTGAACGGCGTTCTCGGCACACCGGACGTGCTCGAGGACCTGCTGCTCCTCGGCGCGCTGGACGACAAGGTCGTGGTGGGGTCGATGAACCGCGGCGGCCTGGCCGGCACCGCGTTCGAGATCGACGACAGGTTCACCGCCTACGACGCGGCGAGCATCGCGGCGTCGGGGTACGAGGGCGGGAAGATGCTGACGCGCATCGACGCCGAGGACCCCGCCACGGTCGCCACGCTGGAGTCCTGCGCGCGGGCCGTCGGCGATCTGGCCGAGCACCGGCTGATGGCGATGGTCGAGCCGTTCATCTCCCACCGCGTGGACGGCCGGGTGCGCAACGAGCTCACCGCCGACGCCATGATCCGCGCGATGACGGTGGCCGCCGGGTTGGGCCGTACTTCGGCCTACACCTGGCTGAAGGTGCCCATCGTCGAGGACATGGAACGCGCGATGGGCGCCACCACGCTGCCCGCGGTGATCCTCGGCGGCGAGGTCTCCACCGACCCCGATGCGGTGTTCGCGAGCTGGAGCAAGGCGCTCGCGCTGCCGACGGTGCAGGGGCTGGTGATCGGCCGCTCGCTGCTCTACCCGCCCGACGACGACGTGGCCAAGGCCGTGGACGCGGCGGTGGGACTCCTGTGAGCAGCCCCGCCGCCCGTGCGCGGACGACACCGTCCTGGCCCCGACCAGCGCGCACGACCACCGGAGGTGCCTGGTGAGCGAGCACGTCATCCGCACCGGCGAGACGGCCGAGCCGCCGTTCTCCCTGGTCATCACGCCGAAGACCGCGGGCTGGGGCCACAGCTCGCTGCGGGTCCTCGACCTGGCCGCCGGTGCGAGCGTCACCTTCCCCACCGGTGAGGACGAGACCGTGGTGCTGCCGCTGGCGGGCGCCTGCGTCGTCGAGTGCGACGGCGAGCGCTTCGAGCTCGCCGGCCGCGGGTCGGTGTTCTCCCGCGTCACGGACTTCGCCTACGTCCCGCGCGACGCGCAGGTGACGGTGTCCTCCGAGGCCGGCGGCCGTTTCGCGCTGCCCGCCGCCCGCGCCACCAAGCGGCTCCCGGCGCGCTACGGACCCGCCGAAGGTGTGCAGGTGGAGCTGCGCGGCGCCGGTCAGGCCAGCCGCCAGGTCAACAACTTCTGCAATCCGGCGTCCTTCGAGGCCGAGAAGCTCATCGCCGTCGAGGTCCTCACGCCGGGGGGCAACTGGTCGTCGTTCCCCCCGCACAAGCACGACGAGGAGCGCGAGGGCGAGTCGGTGCTCGAGGAGATCTACTACTTCGAGGTCGGGAACGACGGTCCCGGCTACCAGCGCGTCTACACCTCCGGCCCCGGCCGCGAGATCGACGTCTGCGCTGAGGTGCGCACCGGCGACACCGTGCTCATCCCGCACGGCTGGCACGGCCCGTCGATGGCCGCGCCCGGCTACGACCTCTACTACCTCAACGTCATGGCGGGCCCGAGCCCCGACCGCGCCTGGCTGATCTGCGACGACCCCGCGCACGCGTGGGTCCGCGGCACCTGGGACGGCCAGGACATCGACCCCCGCCTGCCGATGACCAGCACCGAGGAGAAGTCCCAGTGACAAGGCTGACGGTGGCGCAGGCCCTCGTGCGGTTCCTGGCGAACCAGTACAGCGAGCGCGACGGCGTCGAGCAGCGGCTGATCCCGGGCTGCTTCGGCATCTTCGGCCACGGCAACGTGGCCGGCGTCGGGCAGGCGCTGCTGGAGGTCGCCCCCACCGGCGAGCTGCCCTACCACCTCGCCCGCAACGAGCAGGGCATGGTGCACGCCGGCGTCGGCTACTCCCGGATGCGCAACCGCCTGCAGGCCATGGCCTGCACCGCGTCCATCGGACCCGGCTCCACCAACATGCTCACCGGCGCCGCGCTGGCCACCACCAACCGCATCCCGGTACTGCTGCTGCCGAGCGACATCTTCGCCACCCGCGCCGCCTCCCCCGTCCTGCAGGAACTGGAGACCCCCACGGGCTACGACGTCAGCGTCAACGACGCGTTCCGACCACTGTCGGTGTTCTTCGACCGCGTCTGGCGCCCCGAACAACTCCCGTCGGCACTGCTCGGCGCCATGCGCGCACTCACCGACCCGGCGCAGACCGGCGCCGTGACGATCGCCCTGCCCCAGGACGTGCAGGCCGAGGCGCACGACTGGCCGGACGCGCTGTTCGCGAAGCGCGTCTGGCACATCCCCCGCCCGCTGCCGGAGAAGGCGGCACTGGCCCGCGCCGTCGCCGTGATCCGCTCCGCGAACGCTCCGCTGCTCGTCGCCGGCGGCGGGGTGCACTACAGCGAGGCCACCGAGGCGCTGCGCCGGTTCACCGACGCCACCGGCATCCCCGTCGCCGACACCCAGGCCGGCAAGGGCGCTGTCCTGTGGGACCACCCCCACGCCGTGGGCGGAATCGGGTCCACCGGCTCCCCCGTCGCCAACGCCCTGGCCCGCGACGCCGACGTCGTGGTCGGCGTCGGCACCCGCTACTCCGACTTCACCACCGCGTCGCGCACCGCGTTCCAGCACCCGCACGTGCGGTTCGTCAACCTCAACATCGCCTCGCTCGACGCCGCCAAGCACGCCGGCGAGATGCTCGTCGCCGACGCCCGCGAAGGCCTCGACGCGCTCACCGACGCCCTCGCCGGCCACCACGTCACGAATACCTGGGCGACGCACGCCGCCGACTGGAACCGCACGGTCGACCAGGCCTTCCACCTCGACCACCAGCCGCTGCCGGCGCAGACCGAGGTGCTCGGCGCGCTCAACGAGGAGACCGACGCCCGCGACGTGGTGGTCCAGGCCGCCGGCTCCATGCCCGGTGACCTGCAGATGCTCTGGCGCGCGCGGGATGCCAAGCAGTACCACGTGGAGTACGCCTACAGCTGCATGGGCTACGAGATCGCCGGCGCCCTGGGCATCAAGATGGCCGCCCCGGACCGGGAGGTCTTCGCCCTGGTCGGCGACGGCTCGTACCTGATGATGGCCCAGGAGATCGTCACCGCGGTCTCGGAGGGCATCAAGCTCAACCTCGTCATCGTGCAGAACCACGGCTTCGCCTCGATCGGGGCGCTCTCGGAGTCGCTCGGATCACAACGATTCGGTACGAACTACCGCTACCGCGACACCGGGAGCGGGATGCTCGACGGCGCGAAACTCCCGATCGACCTCGCCGCCAACGCCGAGTCCCTGGGCGCGCACGTCATCCGTGTGGGAACGATCGACGAGTTCCGCGCCGCCATCGCGGCGTCCCGCGCGTCGGACCGCACCACGGCCATCCACATCGAGACCGACCCGCTCGCCCCCGTCCCGTCCTCGGAGAGCTGGTGGGACGTCCCCGTCTCCGAGGTGGCGGCGCTGGACAGCACGCAGCAGGCCCGCAAGACCTACGAGGCGCACAAGGCAGACCAGCGCCCCCTGATCGGGAGGAACGACTCGTGAGGACCATCACGCACTGGATCGGCGGCAAGCCGGTCACGGGCGACTCCACCCGCACCAGCCCGGTGTGGAACCCGGCCACGGGCGCACAGCAGGCGGAGGTGCCGCTCGCGAGCGTCGCCGACGTCGACGCTGCCGTGAGTGCCGCGTCGGCGGCCTTCGAGACGTGGTCGCAGTCGTCGCTGTCGCAGCGGGTGAAGGTGCTCTTCGCGTTCCGCGAGCTGGTGAACGCCCGCATCGGCGACTTCGCGGAGATCATCTCCGACGAGCACGGCAAGGTGCTGTCGGACGCCCGTGGCGAGGTGCAGCGCGGCCTGGAGGTCGTCGAGTTTGCGTGCGGCATCCCGTCGCTGCTCAAGGGTGAGTACTCCGACCAGGTCTCCGGCGGGGTGGACCTGTTCTCGTTCCGGCAGCCCCTCGGGGTCTGCGCCGGGATCACGCCGTTCAACTTCCCGGCCATGGTGCCGATGTGGATGTACCCGGTGGCGATCGCATGCGGCAACACGTTCGTGCTCAAGCCCAGCGAGCGCGACCCGAGTGCGTCCGTGCTGGCCGCTGAGCTGTGGGCCGAGGCCGGTCTGCCCGACGGCGTGTTCAACGTGGTGCACGGCGACAAGACCGCCGTCGACGCGCTGCTCGACCACCCGGACGTGGCGGCGGTGTCGTTCGTCGGTTCCACGCCGATCGCGAAGTACATCCACGAGCGCGGCACGGCGAACGGCAAGCGCGTGCAGGCCCTGGGCGGGGCGAAGAACCACGCCATCGTGATGCCCGACGCCCCGATCGACTACGCCTCGGACCACCTCGTCGCGGCCGCGTTCGGTTCGGCGGGCGAGCGCTGCATGGCGATCTCGGCGGCCGTGGCCGTCGGGTCGGCGGCCGACGCGATCGTCGAGGCCGTCAGCGCGAAGGCGCTGGCCACCAAGGTCGGCCCCGGCCGCGACGCCGACAGTGAGATGGGCCCGGTCATCACCGCGGCCGCCCGCGACCGGATCGTCGGGCTGATCGGCACCGGCGAGGCCCAGGGCGCGCGGCTCGCCGTCGACGGCCGCGGCCTCACCGTCCCCGGCCACGAGGACGGCTTCTTCGTCGGCCCGACCGTCATCGACGACGTCACGACGTCCATGGACGTCTACACCGAGGAGATCTTCGGCCCGGTGCTGTCGGTGGTCCGCGCCGACTCCGTGGACGAGGCCATCGCGATCATCAACGCCAACCCCTACGGCAACGGCACCGCGATCTTCACCTCCTCCGGCGAGGCGGCCCGGCGGTTCCAGCGCGGCGTCAACGTCGGCATGATCGGCATCAACGTCCCGATCCCGGTGCCGATGGCCTACTACTCCTTCGGCGGCTGGAAGGACTCCCTGTTCGGGGACAAGCACATCCACGGTCCCGAGGGCGTCTCGTTCTACACGCGCGCCAAGGTCGTGACCTCCCGCTGGCCGCGCGTCGAGGCCGCCAGCGACTCCAGCTTCCACTTCCCGACGGCGAACTGAGGCCGGCGTGAACCTCGACAAGCTCACTCTCGGCACGGCCCCCGACTCCTGGGGCGTCTGGTTCCCCGAGGACGACCACCAGGTCGGCTGGAAGCAGTATCTCGACGAGATCGGGCAGGCCGGCTACTCCTGGACGGAGCTCGGGCCGTCCGGCTTCATGCCGCAGGACCCCTCGCAGCTGCGCGACGAGCTGGACTCCCGCGGCCTGAAGCTGGCCGGCGGCACCATCTTCGCGGGCCTGCACCGCGGCGCCGAGGCCCTCGACGACGCGGTCGCCGCGTGCGGCAAGGAGTCGAGGCTCCTCACCGCGCTCGGCGCCCGGCACCTGGTGCTGCTGCCCGAGCAGTACACGGACATGCACGGCGGTTCGCTGCTGGAGAGTGCCGAGATCGACCCCGAGCAGTGGAAGAACCTCGCCACGGGCTACGACCGGCTCGGGAAGATCCTCTTCGAGGAGTACGGCGTGGACCTCGTGTTCCACCCGCACGCCGACACCCACGTCGACACGCAGCAGCGTGTGGGGCGCTTCCTGACCGACACCGACCCGCGGTACGTCAACCTCTGCCTCGACACCGGGCACATCTCCTACTGCGACGGCGACAACATCGCCATCATCGAGCGCTTCCCGGAACGGATCCGCTACGTGCACCTCAAGCAGGTGGATCCCGCGATCCGGCGCCGCGTGGCCGAGGAGAAGCTCTCGCTCGCCGAGGCCGTGCCGCTCGGCGTGATGTGCGAGCCCCCCTACGGCGTCCCCGAGATGCCCCCGCTGCTCGACGCCCTCGCCGCGATCGACACCGACCTGTTCACCATCGTCGAGCAGGACCTCTATCCCGTCGAGCCGCACATCCCGCTCCCGATCGGGGCGCGTACGGCCGGCTACTTCGCCGGCTGCGGCCTCGGCCCGACGCGGCGCTGGCCGTACTGATCCCCGAACTTGCAGCCGGCCCCCCGGACGGCAGCAGCACCGAAGAGAGGAATGCTCGATGAGGAGTACCCGGAAGGTGATGCGCGCCCTTGCCGTCGCCGGCGCGCTCAGCGTGGCGTTGGCTGCGTGCAGCAGCTCTGGCGGCGCTAACCAGACTGCCGGCAACAGCGGGCCCGCCGTCGGCGGTGCCGGCGGCAAGCAGTACACGATCGCGATGGTCACGCACGAGGCTCCCGGAGACTCGTTCTGGGACAAGGTCCGCGCGGGCGCCCAGGAGGCGGCCAAGGAGCTCAACGTCAACCTGAAGTACTCGAACAACAACGACGCGGGCCAGCAGGCCACGCTCGTGCAGAACGCGATCGACAGCAAGGTCGACGGCATCGCCGTCACCCTCGCCTACGCCAACCAGGTCGGGCCCGCCGCCCAGAAGGCCGTGCAGGCGGGCATTCCCACCGTCGCGTTCAACTCGGGCATCAGCGACTACCAGAAGTACGGCATCTCGATGTACTTCGGCTCCGACGAGGACCTCGCCGGCCAGACCGCGGGCACGAAGATGATGGCCGCCGGTGGCGGCAAGGCGCTCTGCGTCGTCCAGGAGCAGGGCAGCGTCGCGCTCGAGGCGCGTTGCGCCGGTGTGAAGAAGACCTTCCCGAACACCGAGAACCTTCAGGTCAACGGCACCGACCTGCCGTCGGTCCAGCAGACGATCAACGCCAAGCTGCAGCAGGACCCGTCGATCACCTACGTCGTCACCCTCGGCGCCCCGATCGCACTGGCCGCGCTGCAGTCCAAGCAGGGCACGAGCAGCAAGGCCCAGATCGTCACGTTCGACCTCAACGCCGACGTGGCCAAGGACATCCAGAACGGCTCGATCGCCTTCTCGATCGACCAGCAGCCCTACGTCCAGGGCTACATGGCCGTCCAGTCGCTCTGGCTGAACCTGACCAACGGCAACGACATCGGCGGCGGGAAGCCCGTGCTGACCGGACCGTCGTTCGTCGACAAGTCCAACATCGACAAGATCGTGACCTACGCGAACAACAACACCCGCTAGTTCCACCCGTCGGGGGGAGCGGGTCCCCTGCTCCCCCCGACACCGCCCACCCCTGGAGCCAGTCATGAGCTCAGCCGTGACGACATCGCCGCCGCCACAACCGCCGACCACCACCGAACCGGCGCGAGTACAGCGCTCACTGGTGTCGCGCCTGCTCGGCCGCCCGGAGATCGGAGCGCTCGCCGCCGCAATCGCGATCTTCATCTTCTTCTTCGTGATCGCCCCGCCCTTCCGCACCCTCCCGGCCCTGTCGACGGTGCTCTACGCGAGCTCGACCATCGGCATCGTCGCCGTCGCCGTCGCCCTGCTCATGATCGGCGGGGAGTTCGACCTCTCGGCCGGTGTCGCCGTGGCCACCGCGGCGCTCGCGTCGGCCATGATCTCCTACCAGTTCAGCCTGAACGCCTGGGTCGGCGTGCTCATCAGCCTGGTGATCGCGCTGATGATCGGGTTCGTCAACGGCTACCTGGTGGTGCGGACCGGCATCCCGAGCTTCCTCATCACCCTGAGCACGTTCTTCGTGCTGCAGGGCGTCAACCTCGGCGTCACCAAGCTCATCACCGGCACGGTGGCCACCACCGACATCAGCGGGCTCGACGGCTTCTCGTCGGCGCACGCGATCTTCGCCAGCGACCTGAACCTCGGCTTCATCACGCTCAAGATCACCGTGGTGTGGTGGCTGGTGTTCGTCGCCGTCGCGACCTGGATCCTGCTGCGTACCCGCACCGGAAACTGGATCTTCGCCTCCGGCGGCAACGCCGACAGCGCCCGCGCCGTCGGCGTGCCCGTGCCCAAGGTCAAGATCGGCCTGTTCATGGGCGTCGCGTTCCTGGCGTGGTTCCTCGGCCAGCACCTGCTGTTCAACTTCAACACGGTGCAGGCCGGCCAGGGCGTCGGCAACGAGTTCATCTACATCATCGCCGCCGTCGTCGGTGGCGCGCTGCTGACCGGCGGCTACGGATCCGCCATCGGCTCGGCGCTGGGTGCCTTCATCTTCGGCATGGTCACCCAGGGCATCGTCTTCGCGGGCTGGGACCCGAACTGGTTCAAGGCCTTCCTCGGCGCCATGTTGCTGCTCGCCGTGCTCGTCAACCTGTACGTCAAGAACTACGCCAGCCAACGGAGGTGACGTGACCATGACCGACACGATTGCGGAGCACGCAGCACCGGACCTGCACGCCGGCACGCCGCTCGTCCAGATGGAGAACATCGGCAAGGCCTACGGGGCGATCCGCGCGCTCGAGGGCATCAACCTGAGGGTCAACGCGGGCGAGGTGGCCTGCGTCCTCGGCGACAACGGCGCCGGCAAGTCGACCCTGATCAAGATCATCTCCGGCCTGCACCCGCACACCGAGGGCACCCTGAAGGTCGACGACGCGCAGGTGCAGTTCTCGTCGCCGCGCGAGTCACTCGACCACGGGATCGCCACGGTCTACCAGGACCTCGCGGTGGTGGCGCTCATGGAGGTCTGGCGCAACTTCTTCCTCGGCTCCGAGATCCGCAACGGCAAGTACCCGGGCGCCCCGCTCGACATCAAGGGCATGCGGGAGATCGCGGACAACGAGCTCAAGAAGATGGGCATCAACGTCAAGGACATCAACCAGCCGATCGGCACGCTCTCCGGCGGACAGCGCCAGTGCGTCGCGATCGCGCGGGCCGTGTACTTCGGCGCCCGCGTGCTGATCCTCGACGAGCCCACGGCCGCGCTGGGCGTCAAGCAGTCGGGCGTGGTGCTCAAGTACACCGCCGCCGCCCGCGACGCCGGGCTGGGCGTCGTGTTCATCACCCACAACCCGCACCACGCCTACATGGTCGGCGACCACTTCATCATCCTGAAGCTGGGCCGCTGCGTGCTCGACAAGAAGCGCTCCGAGGTCAGCCTCGAGGAGCTCACCACCCAGATGGCCGGCGGCCAGGAGCTCGAGCAGCTCCAGCACGAACTCAAGCGCTAGACCCCTCTCTGCGCGTCCCACAATCTGCGAACAAGGAGCATTCGACGTGACACTCAACGTCGGCGTCATCGGCGTGGGCATGATCGGCCAGGACCACATCCGCCGGCTCACGCATGTCCTGTCCGGGGTGCGCGTCAGCGCCGTCACGGACGTGGACCTCGACCGAGCCCGGACGGTCGCGGACGACCTGCCCGGCGCCATGCTCCACGAGAGCGGCGCCGCGCTGATCGCCGATCCGGGTGTCGACGCCGTCGTCGTCACCTCCTGGGGGCCCACGCACGAGGAGTACGTGCAGGCCTGCATCGCGGCGGGCAAGCAGGTGTTCTGCGAGAAGCCGCTGGCCACCACCCGCGAGGCGTGCGACCGCATCGTCGACGCCGAGCTCGCCGCCGGCCGCCGGCTCGTGTCGGTGGGCTTCATGCGCCGCTACGACGCACAGTACCGGGCGATGAAGGCCGTCGTCACCGGCGGGGAGATCGGCGAGCCGCTGCTCATGCACGCGGCGCACCGCAATCCGTCGGTGCCCGACTTCTTCACCAGCGACATGATCATCAACGACTCCACCGTGCACGACATCGACGTGGCGCGCTGGATGTTCGACGAGGAGATCGCCGCGGTCACGGTCCTCAAGCCGCGCCGCTCGTCCAAGGCGCGGGAAGGCTTCAACGACCCGCTGCTCGTGCTGCTGGAGATGTCCTCCGGCGTGCTCGTGGACGTCGAGGCGTCGGTGAACGCCGGCTTCGCCTACGACATCCGCGGCGAGGTCGTCTGCGAGGACGGCACCGTGGAGCTGACCGAGTCGGCGGGCGCGCTCGTCAAGCGGGCGGGCAGCGTCTCCGCGCGAGTGCCGGAGGACTGGCGCGAGCGGTTCGTGCTGGCGTTCGACGCCGAGTTCCAGGCGTGGATCGACGCCGTGACGGCGGGTGGCACCACCGGCCCGTCGGCGTGGGACGGCTACGCGGCCACCGTCGTCTGCGACACGGGGCTGGCGGCGCTGCGCTCGGGCACGCGCGAGCCCGTCGTCCTGCGGGAGAAGCCCGACCTCTACAAGGCGCTGTGATGCTGAAGATCGCCCTCGACCCCGCGATGTACCACGCGGAGCTGTCCGTGGCCGAGGAGGTGCACAAGGCCGCCGAGCTGGGCTACCGGCACCTTGAGCTCTCGCCACGGGCCGACTGGTTCTTCTGGCACCGCTACCCGAAGGCCGACCGCGAGGCGATCGCCGAGGTCCGCAAGGCCTGTGCCGAGACCGGCGTGGAGATCGCGACGCTGGTGCCGGTGTTCGACTGGTCGTCCCCGGACGAGCAGGAGCGCCAGGCCCAGGTGCGCAACTGGCGGCGGCTGCTGGAGATCGCCGCGGAGCTGGGGTGCACGGTGGTCAACTCCGAGCTGTCCGGCGACCCCAACGACGCGAGGCGCTCCGAGCACGCGTTCTACCGGTCCATGGAGGAGCTGGCGCCGGTCTTCGAGAGCTACGGGATCGGGCTGAACATCGAGGCCCACCCGTACGACTTCTCCGAGACCAACGACGACGCGGTGCAGATCATCCGCGGGCTCGACAAGCCGTGGGTGAACTACGTCTTCTGCGCCCCGCACGCGTTCCACCTCTCCGACGGGGTGGGCGACGTGAGCCGGATGATGCGCTACGCCGGGTCCAAGCTGAAGCACGTCCACGTCGCCGACTGCTACAACCACCGCGCGAACGTGGGCAACCGCTACATCCTCAACCCGCCCGGTGTGGACGCCCGCATCCACCAGCACAGCGAGATCGGCCACGGCGAGGTGCCGTGGGACGAGTTCTTCTCGACCCTGCGCGAGATGGAGTTCGACGGCATCGCCACGGTCTGCGTGTTCGGCTGGGAGGAGACCGCCGACGACATCCACCGGCGGATGCTGGAGCGGGTCACCGCGGAGCTGGCGTCGTGACGGGGCAGGTGGGAGTCGGGCTGGCCGGGCTGGGGCGGATGGGCCGGATCCACGCCGCCGCGCTCGCCGGGCGCTGCTCCACGGCCCGGCTGGCGTGCGTGTACGACGCCGACCCGGACGCGGCGCGGGCCGTCGGCGCGGAGCTCGACGTGCCCTGGACGGCGTCCTACGAGGAGCTGCTCGACCGCGTCGACGCCGTCGCGATCGCCTCGCCCACCGGCACGCACGCACCGCTCACCACCATCGCCGCGGCCGCGGGGAAGCACGTGTTCTGCGAGAAGCCGATCTCGCTGGACCGGGCCACCACCGTAGCCGCCCTCGACGCGGTCGAGGCGGCGGGCGTGGTGTTCCAGGTCGGGTTCCACCGCCGGTCGGACCCCGACTGGGCGGCCGCCGCCGCACGGATCCACGCCGGCGAGCTGGGCGAGGTCACCTTCTTCCGCACGTCGCTGCGCGACATGGCGGCACCGAACCCCGCGTTCCTCTCCGGCTCGGGCGGGTTCTTCCTCGACGTCACCGTGCACGACCTGGACGTCGCCCGGTGGCTGGTGGGCGAGGTCGTCGAGGTGCACGCGCACGGCGCCGCGTCCGACCCGGCGTTCGCCGCGCTGGGCGACATCGACACCGCGGTCGTCGTGCTGCGCTTCGCGAACGGCGCGCTCGGCGTGATCGACAACAGCCGGTCGGCCCGGTACGGCTACGAGTGCTCCACCGAGGTCATGGGCACCCTGGCCACCGCGCGGATCGACGCGCCCCACGTGCGCGGCGTCGAGTGGCGTACGCCCGGGCTCGCGTCGCGGGACATCGCACGCGACTTCGAGGAGCGCTACCCCTGGGCGTACGCCGCGGAGCTGGACGCGTTCGCGCGTGCCGTCCGCGACGGCACCCCTCCCCCTGTGACCGGCCGCGACGCGCTCGCCGCGTTCGACCTGGCCCTGGCCGCCGACGAGTCCTGGCGGACCGGGCGGCCCGTCTCCCCGGAGGTATTCGTATGACCGGCCCGACCGACCGCATCGCCGGAGCCCCCATCTCCTGGGGCGTCTGCGAGGTGCCCGGCTGGGGCTACCAGCTGCCGCCGTCGCGGGTGCTCGCCGAGATGCAGGACGTGGGGCTGGCCGCCACGGAGTTCGGGCCCGAGGGCTTCCTCCCCGAGGACCCCCGCGAGGTCCTCGCAGGGCACCACCTGCAGGCCATCGGCGGCTTCACCCCGCTGCTGCTGCACGTGCCCGGCCACGACCCGGTGCCCGCGGTCGAGAAGCTGCTGGGGACGTATGCGTCCACGGGCTCGGACACGCTCGTCCTCTCGGCCGTCAGCGGGCTCGAGGGCTACGACGCCCGTCCCGAGCTGGACGACGCCGGCTGGCGCACGCTGCTGACGAACCTCGACCGGCTCTCGGCCATGGCCGCCGAGCACGGGGTGAAGGCGGTGCTGCACCCGCACGTCGGGACGATGGTGGAGAACGGCGAGGAGGTGCAGCGCGTGCTCGAGGGCTCGTCGGTGGCGCTGTGTCTCGACACCGGCCACCTGCTCATCGGCGGCACCGACCCCGCCGAGCTCACCCGCCAGGCCCCCGAGCGCGTCGCGCACACCCACATCAAGGATGTGGACGCCGGCCTGGCCAAGCAGGTGCAGGACGGCCGGCGGACCTACACCGAGGCCGTGCGAGCGGGCATGTACCGGCCGGTGGGCCGGGGCGACGTCGACTTCGCCGCGATCGTCGGGCACCTGCGCGGCCACGGCTACGGCGGCTGGTACGTGCTGGAGCAGGACACGATCCTCACCGAGGAGCCGTCGGGCGAGGGCCCGCTGACGGACGTGCGCACCAGCGTCGAGGAGCTGCGCACGATCCTGCGGGGTGCGGTGTGACCACCGCCGACGTGCGCTCCTGCGCGGAGGCGTCATGACGGAGCCGCTGCGCATCGGTGTCCTGGGTGCGGCGCGCATCTCGGAGCAGGCGATCGTCGACCCCGCGCACGCCACCGGTGACCGGCTCGTCGCCGTGGCGGCACGGGACCCGCGGCGGGCGCAGGCCTTCGCGGCCGAGCACGGCGTCGAGCGGGTGCTCTCCTCCTACGCCGACGTGATCGCCGACGCGGACGTGGAGATCGTCTACAACCCGCTGGCCAACAGCCTGCACGGCCCGTGGAACCTCGCCGCCGTCGCGGCGGGCAAGCACGTGCTCTCGGAGAAGCCGTTCGCGAGCGACGCCGAGGAGGCGCGGGAGGTGCGCGACGCGGCCGTCGCGGCGGGTGTCACGGTGCTGGAGGGCTTCCACTACGTGCACCATCCGGTGCTGCAGCGCCTGCAGGCGCTGGTGGACTCCGGGGAGCTCGGCGAGCTGCGACGCATCGAGTCGCGGTTCACCATGCCCGCCCCGCCCGCCGACGACCCGCGCTGGTCGCTCGATCTCGCCGGCGGCGCGCTGATGGACCTGGGCTGCTACGCGCTGCACTGCCACCGGATGTTCGCGCGGTGGGCCGGCGGGGCGCCGCAGGTCGTGTCGGCCACCGGTGAGGAGCGGGCCGGGCGCCCGGGCGTCGACGAGCGGATCACCGCGCAGCTGGCCTTCCCCGGCGGCGCCACGGGCGAGGCCCACTGCGACATGGCCGCGGCGGACTGGTGCATCACCTGCCGGGTGGTCGGCGACCGCGGGGAGGCGACCGCGATGAACGTCGTGCTCCCCCAGCGCGACGACAGGATCGTCGTGGCCTGCGCCGGCGGCGAGCGCACCGAGCATCTCGGCACCCGCTCGACCTACCTCTACCAGCTGGAGGCGGTCCGCGCGCACCTGCGCGACGGAGCCCCGTTCCCGCTCGACGTCGACGACGCCGTGGACACCGCGGAGTTGATCGAGGCCGTCTACCGGGCCGCCGGCTTCGCCCCGCGACCTCGCACGACCCTGTCCAGCCGGTGAGAGAAACCCTGTCCCGCCGGTGAGGGAAATGTGGCCCGCGGGATGATGGCGCGCGGGCATACCGGAGGGTTACCGTCGCGTTGAGAGCGTGACGAGACCGACGGGGTACCGCCGAATGGCCGCTCCGCCCGACGCCCTGAGGAGGCGATCGAAATGATCAACATAGCCGTGTCATCCCGATCGCTGGCTGCGGCCCGCATGGTCGACCCGGACGTCTCACCCGCCGCCGTCCACGCGGCGGTCGAGGCGGCCATCGCGGAGCAGATGCGCCAGCTCGGCCGGAACCCGAACTCCCCGCGCGAGCCCCGGCGCGCGAGCTGAGGCAGCCGCCCCGCGACGCCGATCACGGCGACATGGTCGCCCGTTGATCTCCAGCAACGACCGTGCGGCCGTGATCAGCGGCGGGGGAGGCCGCGCCCTCCGCCTCCCGACGGCAATGCGGGCCTCGAACGCGTCGTATCTGCTCGACGGCGGGGAGGGCGGCGCCGCGGGCACGCCCCCTGACGATCAGCGTGCGGGGCCCGTCGTCCCGCGCACCACCAGGCGCGGTGGCAGCACCACCTCCACCCCGGCCCGGCGGTCGCCGTCGAGGCGCTCCAGCGCCGCCGCCACCGCCTGCCGCGCCTGCTCCCCCGCCTCCTGGCTGACGGTCGTCAGGTCGATGTGGGTGAGCCGCGCGAGCTCCCCGTCGTCGTAGCCGACCACGGACACGTCCTCGGGCACCCGCACGCCCGCCCGGATGAACACGTCGAGCAGGCCGACGGCGTTGCGGTCGTTGGCCGCGATCACAGCCGTGGGCAGGGCAGGCCCGTCGAGCAGGGTGCGGGCCGCCTGGGCGCCCGCCTCCTCGACGTATCCGCCGGGCACGATCCGCCCCTCCTGGCCGTGGCGCTCCAGAGCGGCCCGGAACCCGGAGCGGCGGTCGGCGGCCATCGGAGCGTCACCGCCGTCGACGTGCACGAGATCACGGTGGCCGAGCGCGACGAGGTGGTCCACGGCGGCGCCGATGCCCTCGTCGTCGGCCGCGCGGACGACGTCGAACCCGGCGGGCTCGACGCGCCGGCCCACCACCACGAGCGGGATGCGGGCGCCGAGGGCGGCGAGCGCCGCGGGCGGCAGGTCCGGAGAGAGCAGGATCAGGGCCTCACAGCGCAGGTCGAGCAGGGTCTCGACCACCCGCTGCTCGTCGTGGACGGGAGTGATCGCGCTCAGCGCGACGGTGTAGCCGCGCCGGTCGGCCGCGACCTGCACCTCCTCGGCGAGCTCGGCGCGGTAGGCGTCGCGGAGTGACACCGGGACGCCGATCAGGTGGGTGCGCCGCCTGGCGAGCAGGCTCGCGGTGCGGTCGGGCCGGTAGCCCAGACGCGACGCCGCCTCCAGCACGCGTTCGCGCGTCTCGGCGCTGGGACCGGCGACGCCACGCAGCACGAGCGACACCGACGCCGTCGACACGCCGACGTCCGCGGCCACGTCCTCCAGCCGCGGCCTCTTGACAGAACCCGTCACAGGCTCGGATAGTACCCGTCATTAAAGCGCTTTAAGACCGGAGGCGTTGATGCTCACCGACACCGTCGTGTACGACCCGTACTCGGCCGCCTTCAAGGCGGACCCCTGGCTCGTCTACCGACAGCTGCGCGACCACGCGCCCGTCTACCGTTCGGAGAAGTGGGGCTTCTGGGCGCTGTCGCGCTTCGAGGACGTCCGCGGCGCGGCGCGCGACCACGAGACCTTCCTGTCGTTCGAGGGCATCGACATCGACGACACCGCCAAGGACATGAGCTCGCCCGGCTTCCTGCCTGACGTCGACAACCCCCGCCACGACCAGCTGCGGAGGATCGTGCAGCGCTCGTTCCTGCCGCGCACGATCGCCAAGCTCGAGGACGACGTCCGCCGGGTGATCACCGGGCTGGTCGACCGCTTCGCGGACGAGGGCGAGGCCGACATCGCCCAGGACCTCTCCTGGCCCATCCCCTACGCCGTCTTCTTCGACGTGCTCGGGCTCCCCGTCACCGGCTCCGACCGCGAGGACCTCGTCCGCTGGTCGCATGGGCTCAAGGACCGCGAGAACGACGACCCGCGCCTGACCCCCGTCGCGTGGGACGCGCTGCACAACACGAAGGACTACCTGGCCGCGGTGCTCACCGAGCGACGCCGCTCGCCGCGCGAGGACCTCCTCTCGACGTTGGCCACGGCGTCCGTCGAGGACCACGAGAGCACGCCGTTCGCCCCGCCGACCATCGACCGGGACTCCGAGATCGTCGGGCTGGCGTTCGTGCTGTTCATGGCCGGGGTGGAGAGCACGTCGGCGCTGCTGTCCACGGCGTTCCGGGAGCTCGCCCTGCACCCCGACCAGCGCCGGGCCCTCGTCGAGGACCCCTCCGGGATCCCCGCCGCTGTCGAGGAGGCCCTGCGCTTCGACGCCCCGCTGCAGGTCTCGGGCCGCACCACCACCCGCGACGTGGAACTGCACGGCGTCACGATCCCGGCCGGGCAGCGGGTGTTCCTGATCCACGGCTCCGCCAACCGCGACGAGCGCCAGTTCGACGACCCCGACCGCTTCGACGTCTTCCGCGCCCCCAAGCGGCACATGTCCTTCAGCGAGGGACTGCACGGCTGCCTCGGCGCGCCGTTGGCCCGGCTGGAGGCCCGCGTCGCGCTGGAGGTCGCGCTGCCGCGGCTCGGCGACTACGCGATCTCCGGCCCGCTCGTGCAGTACCGCTCCACGCCCAACATGCGCGTGCTCGACCGCCTGCCCGTCTCCTTCACCCCCGGGAGCGCATCGTGACCCTGACGGCCGGAGCCCTTGCCGAGGTCGAGACCACCGCGGTCGTCGGCGACCGCCACGAGGCCGCCGACGGCGTCGTCGTGCTGACGTTGCGCGGCGACCTGCCGCCCTGGGAGCCCGGCGCGCACGTCGACCTGGTCACGCCCGAGGGCCCTCGCCAGTACTCGCTCTGCGGCGACCCGGCCGACGAGGGCGTCTGGCGGATCGGCGTCCTCCGCGAGCCCGACGGACGCGGCGGATCGGCTTTCGTGCACGACGAGCTGCTGCCGGGGGCGACCGTCCGGGTCCGCGGCCCACGCAACCACTTCCCGCTGCTGCCCTCGCCGAGCTACCTCTTCATCGCCGGCGGGATCGGGATCACCCCGCTGCTGCCGATGATCGACGCCGCAGGCGCCGACTGGCGGCTCGTCTACGGCGGCCGCACCCGGACGTCGATGGCGTTCCTCGACGCGCTGCAGCCCGACCCCCGCGTCACCGTCGCGCCCCAGGACGAGACCGGCCTGCTCGACCTCGACGCCCTGCTCGGCGAGCCGCGGGCCGACACGCTGGTCTACTGCTGCGGGCCCGAGCCGCTGCTCGCCGCCGTCGAGGAGCGGTGTGCGAGCTGGCCGGCGGGGTCGCTGCGGGTGGAGCGGTTCGCGCCCAAGCCCGTGGCGGGGGCGAGCACGTCGTTCGAGGTGGAGCTCACGCAGAGCGGCGTCACCCTGACCGTGCCGGCGGACCGCTCGATCCTCGACGTCGTCGAGGAGGCCGGGGTGACCGTGCTGTCGTCGTGCAGCGAGGGCACCTGTGGCACGTGCGAGACCGCCGTGCTCGACGGCGAGATCGACCACCGCGACTCCGTCCTGACCACCGACGAACAATCCGAAGGCGACTGCATGATGATCTGTGTCTCCCGCGCGAGCTGCGCACGTCTGGTGCTGGACCTGTGAAGCTCGGGGCCTACACCGCCGTCCTGCACGACAAGCCCCTGCCCGCGGCGCTGGCGATCCTGAGGGGGATGGGCCTGGAGTCCGCCGAGATCAACTCCGGTGGCTTCCTGCCGGCCCCGCACCTGCCGATCGCCGACGTCCGGAGCAGCGCCGACGCCCGCGCCGAGTACCTCGGCGTCTTCGCCGAGCACGGCATGACGCTGACCGCCCTGAACTGCAACGGCAACCCGCTGCACCAGGACCCGGAGGTGCGCGGCAAGCACGGCCAGGACGTGCTCGACGCGATCGAGCTGGCGGCGCTGCTGGGCGTCCGGCGCGTGGTGACGATGTCCGGGCTGCCCGGCACCGACGCCCGCGCGACGCTCCCGGCGTGGTCGGTGCTGCCGTGGGACTCGTCCTACCTCGACGCCCGCGACTACCAGTGGAACGAGGTGGCGATCCCCTACTGGCGTGACGTGCAGGCCCGCGCCGCCGACGCCGACGTCAAGGTCTGCATCGAGATGCACCCGCACAACGTGGTCTACAACCCGGCCACGATGCTGCGGCTCGCCGAGGAGATCGATGCCACGCACGTCGGCGCGGAGATGGACCCGAGCCACCTGTTCTGGCAGGGCATCGACCCCGTCACCGCGCTGGGCGCGCTCGGGGGGCTCGTCTACAACGCTGCCGCCAAGGACACCCGCATCAACGAGAACGCGAAGGTCAACGGCGTGCTCGACGACCGGTTCGGCCGCGTCGGGCGCGACGACCCGGCCGCGATCTCCCTCGGCGGGAGGTACACGTTGAGCCGCTGGCCGGAGCAGTCCTCGTGGGACTTCGTGGCCGTCGGCCGCGGGCACGACGTGGCGTTCTGGGCCGACTTCCTGGCGGCGATCGAGAAGATCGACCCGACCATGGCGGTCAACATCGAGCACGAGGACGCCGAGCTCGGGCAGCTGGAGGGCCTGCGGTTCGCCGCGCAGACCCTCCTCGCCGCCTCGGGCCGTTGATCCTCAGGCGGGGACGCTCACGAGCTTGAAGAACGCGCCCGTCGGATCGGTGACGCCGGCCATGCGGCCGAACGGCGAGTCCTCCGCGGGCTGCACGACCTGCCCGCCCAGCTCCACCACCTGCGCGACGGTGGCGTCGACGTCCACGGCACCGAAGTAGATCTGCCAGGTCGAGGGCATGCCCTCGGGGAGGAACGCGGAGCTGTCCATGACGCCGGCGTAGGCCTCGCCGTCGACCATGACCTGGGTGTAGCGGAAGTCGCCGCTGTCGCTCATGACCTGGGTGGTCCAGCCGAAGGTGGCGCGGTAGAAGTCGAGCACCGCGTCGTAGTGGCGGGTGTGCAGCTCGTGCCAACACGGCGCACCGTGCTCGCCGAAGATCTGGTAGCCGACGTGCGCGGCGGGCTGCCATAGCCCGATGGCCGCGCCGCCGGTGTCGGCGACCATGCCCATCGTGCCCAGGTCCATGACCTGCATGGCCTCCATGTGGACCTGGCCGCCCGCGGCCCGCGCGGCCTCGGTCGTGGCCTTTGCGTCGGGCACGGAAAGGTAGGTGTTCCACATGTCCGGGGTGCCTGCCGTGCCGTCGTTGTGCATCATCCCGGCGACCATCGCGCCGTTGCGGGTGAAGTTGATGTAGCCGCCGAAGTCGGGGCCGGTGTGCTGGGCCTCCCAGCCGAGCACGGCGCCGTAGAACTGCTCGGCCTGGGCGGCGTCGGAGCTGAACAGGTCGATCCAGACGGGCGTTCCGGCGGGGGCGGCGGGGCGAGCGGGCATGAGGAGCTCCTCGGTCGGGGTGAGATGTACGACCGGTAGACCGGGCCGAGCCCCGGAACTCATCGCGGGCGCCACACCCCCTTGACGACCAAGGCGCGGATGTCGTCAGTGGATCTTCCGGAGCGACATCGAGGCCTTGATCACCGTGGGGGGCGTGCCGCGGGCCCGGCGGTCGTGGGCCACTGGCCGGGCGGGGGCGCGGACGGGGTGTTGTGCGGCGTGATCACCTGGATGCTCGACGGCCACGTCAGGATCCCACCGGGCAGGGCGCGGTGCGCCTGCATGATCACGTGAGCGGCCCGGCGGACGTCCTGCGCGAGATCGTGGTGCAGCACCGCGGAGACCCTGCCGGCCCGGAGCAGGCGGGTGTTGTCGCCGTCGAGGTCATGGGCGACGAACACCGCGCACTCCCGGCCCCGTGCGGCGAACGCGTCGAGGATCGCGATGTTCCCGCCGCCCACCGAGTACACCGCGCGGATCCCGGGATGCCGGTCGAGCGCGTCCGCCACCCGGTCGCGCATGGTGGCGTCGAGCCCGTCGGTCTCGGTGAGGACGACGACCGCGCGGCCGGGATCGCGCTCGCGCAGCGCCACGCGGAAGCCCATCTCCCGCTCCTCCTCTCCGCGGAACGACGTGCGGGACAGCGTCACCAGCACGTCGCCGGGATCGCGCCCGAGCCACTGCCCGACGAGGTACGCAGCCGTGGCGCCGGCGGCGCGGTTGTCGATGCCGACGTAGGCCTGCCGACCGCTCGCGGGCAGGTCGGTGACGAGCGTGACCACCGGGATCCCTGCGCACACCAGCCGCGCCGCCGCCTCGCTGACCTCCGGGACGTCGGGTGCCTTGAGCACCACGCCCTGCGAGCCGCGGCGGCCGACGCCGTCCAGGATCGCGACGATCTCCTCGACGGGCGCGGTCTCCCGCAGGTGGAACCGGGCGCGGAACACCGCAGGCCGCAGCGAGGGCAGCTCGGCCTCGAGGGCAGCGCGCACGGCGGAGGAGAAGCGGTCGGGCGCCTGCATGACGAGGTCGACGAGGAACGTGCGACCGGTCAACCGCACCTGGGTGCGCTGGCGGTCGAGGTCCGCGATCGCCTGTCGCACGGTCTCGGCCGTGCCCGCGCGCACGCCGCCGCGCCCGTTGAGCACCCGGTCGACGGTGGACTCGCTGACCCCGGCCTGGCGGGCGATCTCGCGGAGCGGATGAGGGTGGCCCACGGACACCTCGATGAAGGTTTTTTGAAGGGTTTCTGGCGGATCAGCGGGGACTGTAGCTCCTACCGTCGACGCATGGCACAGACGCTGAGCAGCAGGTGGACGGAGGCAGGCTGCCGCATCGACGACCTGCAGGCCGTCCTGTCCGAGCGAACCGACCTCGCCGACTTCCCGCACGCCTCGGCCGTCGAGCAGGAGGTGCTCGTCTACGACGCCGACGGGCTGCGCGCCGCCCCGCCCGAGGAGCTCGTGCGCGCGTTCACCGACGGGCCCGGGGTGGTCGTGATCCGCGGAGCGTTCCCGGACACCTCCGTGGTGGACCGCGCCACCGCGGCGTTCGACGAGCTCATCGCCGCGCAGCGCGCAAGCGGCGCGGTGGCGGGCGACCACTTCGCCACCCCGGGCTCGAACGACCGCATCTGGAACGCGCTGGAGAAGCTCGCGGTCCACGCGCCCGAGGTGTTCGTGGAGTACTACGCGAACGACGTGATCGCCCTGGTGTCCCACGCGTGGCTGGGCCCGGGCTACCAGGTGACCTCGCAGGTCAACGTCGTGAACCCCGGCGGGAAGGCCCAGGTCGGGCACCGCGACTATCACCTCGGGTTCCTCGCCCCCGACGTCATCGAGCAGTACCCCGAGCACGTCCACCGGCTCTCCCCCGTGCTGACGCTGCAGGGCGCGGTGGCGCACTCCGACATGCCGCTGGAGAGCGGGCCGACGCTGTACCTGCCGCACTCGCAGAAGTACGGCCCCGGCTACCTGGCCACGAACCGGCCGGAGTTCCGCGCCTACTTCGACCACCACCACGTCCAGCTGCCGTTGCGGAAGGGCGACGCGGCGTTCTTCAACCCGGCGGTGATCCACGGCGCGGGCACCAACCGCTCGGCGGACATCCACCGGATGGCCAACTTGCTGCAGGTCTCCTCGGCGTTCGGCCGCGCGATGGACGCCGTCGACCGGACGCGCGTGTGCGCGGCCGTCTACCAGGCTCTGCGCACGCATACGCACCCCGAGCACGCGATCGCCGCCGCCGCGGACGGCTACGCGTTCCCCACGAACCTCGACCGCGACCAGCCGGTCGACGGCCTCGCCCCGCCCACCCAGGCCGACCTGGTGCGCCGGGCCCTGGCGGAGGATTGGGACGAGACGACGTTCTGGTCGGCCCTCGACGCGGACGCCGCGAAGGGGGCGACGGCGTGACCGGGCTGCTCGACGGGCAGGTCGTGCTGGTGTCGGGCGGGACCCAGGGGGTCGGGGCCGGGGTCGCGCGGGCGGCCGTGCGGGAGAGCGCCACCGTCGCGATAACCGGACGGCGCGACGAGCTCGGCGCGAAGGTCGCCGCCGACGTGGGCGCGTTCTTCGTCCGGGCCGACGTCGCCGATGTGGCCCAGGCCCAGGCGTCCGTCGCCGCAGTCATCGCCGAGTTCGGCCGCGTCGATGCCGTGGTCAACTCCGCGGGGCTCACCGACCGCGGCACCCTGCTCGACACCACTCCCGAGCTGTTCGACCGGCACGTCGCGGTCAACCTGCGCGCACCGTTCTTCGTCATGCAGGCGGCGGTGCGGGACATGCTGGCGCGCCGGGCACCCGGGTCGATCGTCAACATCATCTCGTCGTCGGAGCTGGGCGGGCAGTCGTACCTGGCGCCGTACGTGGCGGCCAAGGCCGGGCTCGCCGGCCTGACCCGCAACGCCGCCCACGCCCACCGCTTCGACCGCATCCGCATCAACGGCCTCGACATCGGCTGGACCGCCACCGAGGGCGAGGACGCCACCCAGCGCGCCTTCCACGACGCCGACGACACCTGGCTCGACCAGGCCTCGGCGCGGGTGCCGATGGGCAGGCTCGGACAGGTCGACGAGATCGCCGACTTCGTCGTCTTCCTGCTCAGCGCCCGCAGCGGCGTGGTGACCGGCTCGGTCATCGACTGGGACCAGAACGTCTTCGGCGGCCTCGACTGACAGCTCCCTCCACCGACGGCGCCCCACGTGAGGTGCACACCATCGGGCCGGCCGGACGCCGAGTCCCGTCACGTCCCCTCCCACGCGGGGCACCCTCCTCACCGAACGGACACCCATGCGACTCGGACTCGTCGGCCTCGGCCGGATCGGCGCCTTTCACGCGCAGACGCTCACCGACCTCGACCGCGTCGACTCGCTCGTGGTCACCGACGCCGACCCGGTCGTGAGCGCCACCGTCGCCGCGCGCGTAGGCGCCGAGGCTGTCGACTCGCCGGAGAAGCTGTTCGCCGCCGGCGTCGACGGGGTGCTGATCGCTGCCGCCACCGCCGCCCACCCCGCGCTGCTGCTGGCCGCCGTGGAGGCCGGGCTGCCGGTGTTCTGCGAGAAGCCGCTGGCCGGCAACCTCGCCGACGCCGTGACCGTCGCCCGCCGGGTCGGGGACGCCGTCGTGCAGATCGGCTACCCGCGCCGCTTCGACGCCGCGTTCCTCGGTGCCCGCGCCGCCGTAGTCAGCGGGGAGCTGGGGAGGCTGCACACCGTCCGCTCCACCACGCTCGACCCGGCCCCACCGCCCGCGTCCTACATCGCGACCTCGGGTGGGCTGTTCCGCGACTGCTCGGTGCACGACTTCGACGCGGTCCGCTGGGTCACCGGCTGCGAGGTGGTGGAGGTCTATGCCGTGGGAGCCAACCGGGGTGAGGCGTTCTCGCCGAGATGGACGACGTCGCGTCGGCATCGGTCCTGCTCACGCTCGACGACGGCACGATCGGCGTCGTCTCCAACAGCCGCCACAACGCCCGCGGTTACGACGTCCGGCTGGAGGTGCACGGATCGCTCGACAGCGTCGCCGCCGGTCTCGACGACGGGCTGCCGTTGCGCTCCACGCAGCCCGGCGTCACGTTCCCCGCCGGGCCGCCGCACGGGTTCTTCATGGACCGCCTCGCCGCCGCGTTCCGGGCCGAGCTCGCCGCGTTCACCGACGTCGTGGCCGGCGGGCCGTCGCCGTGCACCGTGGCGGACGCGGTGGCGGTGGCCCGCATCGCGGAGGCCGCGACGCTGTCGCTGCACCAGCACCGTCCGGTCCGGATCGACGAGGTGAGCTGAGGGCGAGCCGGAGGACGCGGCCGCGGTGCCGCTCGGTACCGCGGCGGCTGGTGGAGGCGGGGCGGCGGATCGACCTGGACGACGAGGAGCTGGTCGGTCTGCTGCGGGAGGCGGCAGAGTGAGGTCGGGCGCCGACCGGTCGACGGCAGTGCGCCGACGCCACCGTCGACTCCGGGCGCTGTGCGCGCCGCGGGATCCCGACCCGCGGGCGTGGGGTGATCGGGGCGCGAGGGTTCAATGAGTCCGGTCGGGCGCAGCACCAGTGCGCGGCGGTCTTCCCTGACCGCTCCTCGGGGGACCGCCGGCTGCGCGACCAGGCCCGTCAGGACATCGGCTGATCGTCGGTCGGCCGATCTCCGTCAGGTGCCCCGGCTCGCCGGTCCGCTGTGCAGGGCGCGCAGGAACAGGCCCCCCGGTGATCTCTGCCGTCGCCGCTTTCCGTAGTCTTCGATCTCGTCAGCATGACGATAAACCGGCGGGCCAGTTCTCGTCGAGGTGACATGTGAGGGGTTCTGTGCGGGGCAACCTGTTCGCCGTGGCCGTCGACCTGGTGATCCTCACCGTCCGGGACGGGGAGCTGTCGACGTTGCTCGTCCGGCGCGGCGTCCCGCCGTTCGCCGGCGAGCCGGGGCTGCCGGGCGGGTTCGTGCTCCCGCACGAGGACCTGCTCGACGCCGCCGTCCGCGAGCTCGTCGAGGAGACCGGGCTGACGATCACCGGCCACCATCTCGAACAGCTCGCGAGCTTCGCCGCGCCCGGCCGCGACCCGCGCGGGCGCGTGCTGTCGGTGGGCCACCTCGCGCTGGTGCCCGACCTGCCCGAGCCGCAGGCCGGGTCCGACGCCGTCGTCAGCGCCTGGCACCCGGTGGCCGCGGTGGAGGGCCTGGCGTTCGACCACGACCGGATCCTCGCCGAGGGGGTCGAGCGGGCGCGGGCCAAGCTCGAGTACACGACGCTGGCCGCCACCTTCTGCCCGCCGGCCTTCACGGTGTCGCAGCTGCGCCGCGTCTACGAGGCGGTGTGGGGCACGGAGCTGGACCCGCGCAACTTCCAGCGCAAGGTCACCAGCACCCCCGACTTCCTCATCCCGACGGCCGAGACGGTGGGCACCGGCCGCGGCCGCCCGGCGCAGCTGTTCCGGCGGGGCGCGGCGACGAGCCTGTACCCCCCGATGCTGCGGGGGGACTAGAAGCGGGGGTGCTCGCCTTCCAGGTGCACCCGCGCGCCGATGCCCGTGGGCGCCGGCTGATCGCCCGCCCGCTGCACCTCGCCCAGCACCCACGCCGGGACGTGGCGGGCGGTGAGCATCGCCAGCGCGCGGTCGACGTCGTCGGCGGGCAGCACCGCCACCATCCCGACGCCCATGTTGAACGTCTTCTCCATCTCGGCACGCTCGACGCGGCCGCGGGAGGCGATCAGCTTGAACACCGGTGCGGGGGTCCAGGTGTTGCGCTCGACCACGGCCTCCAGGCCGGCGGGCAGGACGCGCTCGAGGTTGCGCGCGAGCCCGCCGCCGGTGATGTGGGCGAACGTGCGAACGCCGGTCTCGGCGGCCAGGGCCAGGCAGTCGCGGGCGTAGATCGTGGTGGGGACGAGCAGCTCCTCGCCGAGTGTGTGCTCGAACTCCTCGACGTGCCCCTCCAGGGGCATCCGCGCGATGTCGAGCAGCACGTGCCGGGCCAACGAGTATCCGTTGGAGTGCAGGCCGGACGACCCCATCGCGACCAGCACGTCACCGGGGCGGACACGGTCGGGCCGCAGCATCGCGTCGGCCTCGACGATGCCCACGCCGGTGGCGGAGACGTCGTAGCCGCCGTCCTCCATCATCCCGGGGTGTTCGGCGGTCTCGCCGCCGAGCAGCGCGCAGCCGGCGAGCTGGCAGCCCTCGGCGATGCCCTTGACCACCATCGCCACGTGCTCGGGCACGAGCTTGCCGACGGCGATGTAGTCCTGCAGGAACAGCGGCTCCGCCCCGCAGACGATGAGGTCGTCGACCACCATCGCGACGAGGTCGAGGCCGATGGTGTCGTGCTTGTCCATGGCCTGCGCGATGGCGACCTTGGTGCCCACACCGTCGGTGGACGAGGCGAGCACCGGCTCGGTGTACTTGCCGATCTTGAGGGCGAACAGGCCGGCGAACCCGCCGATACCCCCCATCACCTCGGGACGGGACGCCTTCTCGGCGAACGGCCGGAACGCGTCGACCGCACGCTCACCGGCCTCGATGTCCACTCCGGCGGACGCATAGCTGGCGCCCGCACCCTCGGGACTCGCGGTGGTCGGGGACATGGTCGGTAGGGCTCCCGGGGATCGTGGTGTCGGCGGTGGCCGCCGAAGGCGGATGGTGCTGGAGCGGACCGCTGGTGGGGCCCGCCGGGCCGAGGTGCGCTGCGTCAGGGTATGCGCAGGGCGTCCGCGGCACCGTAACCGACGGCGAGCGGTCCGGCATCGCCGGACGCGGCCCCCGTGACGTCGGGGGCGACGGCGCTCTGCGCCGTGGCGGGAGCCGACAGCTCCTCGAGGAGGTGCTTGCCGAGCCGCGCCTCGTTGGGCAGCGGGATCGGGTACTCGCCGTCGAAGCAGGCCGAGCACAGCCGCGACTTCGGCTGCTCGCTCGCGGCGATGAGGCCCTCGAGCGAGACGTAGCCGAGGGAGTCGGAGCCGATCGAGCGGCGCACGCCCTCGTTGTCGACGCCGCTCGCCACGAGCTCGGCGCGGGTGGCGAAGTCGATGCCGTAGAAGCACGGCCACTTGACCGGCGGTGATGCGATGCGCACGTGGACCTCGAGTGCGCCGGCCTCACGCAGCATGCGGACGAGCGCGCGCTGGGTGTTGCCGCGGACGATCGAATCGTCGACGACGACGAGCCGCTTGCCGCGGATGACGTCGCGCAGCGGGTTGAGCTTGAGCCGGATGCCCAGCTGGCGGATGGTCTGACTCGGCTGGATGAACGTGCGGCCGACGTACTGGTTCTTCACCAGCCCCTGGCCGTAGGGGATGCCGGCGCCCTGCGCGTAGCCGATGGCCGCGGGCGTGCCCGACTCCGGCACGGGGATCACCAGGTCGGCCTCGACCGGGTGCTCGGCGGCGAGCCTGCGGCCGATCTCGACGCGCGTGGCGTGCACCGAGCGGCCGGAGATGGAGGTGTCGGGCCGGGCGAGGTAGACGTACTCGAAGACGCAGCCCTTGGGCTCGGGCGCGGCGAAGCGGGAGCTGCGCAGCCCGTCGGCGTCGATGGCGAGCAGCTCGCCGGGCTCGACCTCCCGCACCATGGAGGCGCCGACGATGTCGAGCGCCGCGGTCTCGCTGGCCACGACCCAACCGCGCTCGAGGCGACCGAGCACCAGCGGGCGGACGCCGTGGGGGTCGCGGGCGGCGTAGAGCGTCTGCTCGTCGGCGAAGACCAGCGAGAACGCGCCCCGGACGCGGGGCAGCAGCCGCATCGCGGCCTCCTCGACGCCGATGTCGGCGGCGGTGGCGGCGAGCAGCTCGGCGATGAGGTCGGAGTCGGTGCTGGCCTGGATGCGGGTGCGCCCCGACTTCGAGCCGCCGTCGACCAGCGCCATGACCTCGTCGCGCAGCTCGGCGGTGTTGACGAGGTTGCCGTTGTGGCCCAGGGCGATGCCGCTGCCGGTGGCCGTGGTGCGGAACGTGGGCTGCGCGTTCTCCCAGGTGGTGGACCCGGTGGTGGAGTAGCGGCAGTGCCCGACGGCCACGTGTCCCTTGAGCGAGGACAGGATCTGCTCGTCGAAGACCTGGCTGACCAGCCCGAGGTCCTTGAACACCACCATGCGGCGCCCGTCCGACACGGCGATGCCCGCCGCCTCCTGGCCGCGGTGCTGCAGTGCGTAGAGGCCGTAGTAGGTGAGGTTTGCGACGTCCTCACCCGGGGCCCAGACGCCGAACACGCCGCACTCCTCGCGGGGTGCCGGGTCACTGTCCGGATGGAGGGCGTCCGGGTCGAGATCGGGGTCGGTGGGCTGGCTGTTCCGAGTGGAACTCGGGCGCACGACAGACTCCTAGGCACAGCGACGACGCAGGACGAATCAATCGCCGATGCTACGCCGCCAGAGCCCGGGCACCCACTCTCCGGGACCGGCGTCACCGAACCAGCGCCCCTGACCGACGTCACAGCCCATCGAGCGCAGACGGTCGCCCTGCAGCGTGGTCTCCACCCATTCCGCGGTGACCTCCAGGCCCAGCGCGTGGGCCATGTCGATCAGTGCCCGCACGATCGAGGTGTCGACGGGGTCGGCTGCGGCGTTGCGCAGCCCGTCGATGAACGAGCCGTCGATCTTCAGCGCGTGCACCGGCAGCCTGCGCAGCCAGGCCAGGCTGGAGTAGCCGGTGCCGAAGTCGTCGAGCGCCAGTCGGACGCCCGCGTCGCGCAGGGCGACCAGCGCGTCCGTCACCGACGCGTCGTCCCCGAGCACCGCCTGCTCGGTGATCTCCAGCTGGAGCTTGCGGGGTGGCAGCCCGGTGGACCCGAGGACCGCCATCACCTCGTCCAGCCAGCCGGACTCGGCCAGCTGCACGGGCGAGACGTTGACGCTGACGTACGGCGCCTCGTCGCCGAGCTCCCCCCACCACACCGCCGCCTGCTCGCAGGCCGTGCGCAGCACCCACCGCCCCAGCGGCACGATCGCGCCGCTGTACTCGGCCAGCTCGATGAACCGGCCCGGGCCGATCAGCCCCTGCTCGGGATGGTGCCAGCGCACCAGCGCCTCGACGCCGGTGAGCCTGCCGTCGGACAGGCGGACGAGCGGCTGGTAGTCCAGCCGGAACTCGGAGCGGTCGATGCCGCCCCGGAGTCCGCCCAACAGCGCGAACCGGGTCGCCTCCCCCGCGTCGCGCTGGTGGTCGAACACCACGCGGCGCCCGCCGCCCATCGCCTTCGCCCAGGACCGGGCCACCTCGGCGGAGCGCCGCATCTCCATCGCACACGTCCGCGCCGTGGCCCCCTCGGCCACCCCGATGCTGACGGTGACCCCCACGGTGTGCCCGCCGATCACGAACGGGGTGGCCAGCGTGGCCTGCAGGCGGTCGGCGAAGCGGCAGACGTCCGCGACGTTCTCCGGGTCGGCCATCAGCACCGTGAACTCGTCGCTGCCCGCGCGCGTGACGAGGTTGTCGCCCGCTGCGAGCTGCAGCCTGCCCACCACGGCGAGCAGCAGCCGGTCGCCGATGTCGTCGCCGAGCGCGTCGTTGACCGCCTGGAAGCCGTCGAGGTCCAGCGCGCAGATGCCGACGCGGGTGGCGCCGCCCGGCGCGTACGCGCGGTGCAGCCACTGCTCGGCGAGCGCGGGCCCGGGGAGCCGGGTGAGCTGGTCGCGTGTCGAGGCGCGGGGCACCCCGGCACGCTGGCGCCGACGCTCGGAGGTGTCCTTGACGACGGCCATCAGGTGCGACGGGGTGCCGTCGTCGTGCAGCACAAGCGACGCCGTCATCTGGACCCAGATCACGCCGGAGTCGGGCCGGACGAGCCGCACCTCGGTGCGCATCGTCTCGGGTTCGGCCCGGACGATCCGGTGGTAGCGCTCGATGATGTCGGGCAGGTCGTCGGGGTGGATGAAGTCCGACAGCGGCTGCGGGTGCACCAGCGCGTCCATCCCGAGCATCCGGCACAGTGCCGGGTTGGCGTCGACGACGTGGCCGTCGAGCGTCGCGAAGCACATCCCGACCGCGCCCTGCTCGTAGAGGGCGCGGTAGTGCCGGTCGTCCACCATCAGCACCGGGTCGACGCCGCCGAGGGCCTCCGGCGGGGGACGGACGCCGGAGCCCGCGCCGGCCAGCGCCCGCGCGAAGCCCGCCACCATCTCGTCGAGCGCCTCCATCAGCCTCGTGCCGCCCTCCGGACCGGACGCGCCGAGCGTCACCGCGCTGCCCCGCAGCAGCCGGGAGCAGGCGGGCAGGAGGTCCTCGACGGGGTCGGTGAGCGGGTCCCCGCACACGCCCGAGGCCAGCACGTCCGCCCCGATGTCACGTGCCGCGGGCGCCCGGAACGGCTCGGCGCGCAGCACCGCGGTCAGCTTGCGCAGGACCGTGGCGAGGTGCTCGGCGACATCGGGGCGCTCGGGACCGGGCGGGGCGAGCGCCGCCCACCGCACCGCCAGCCGCGCGATCGCGTCGGGCAGGGGGGCGGGATCGTCCGCGAGACGGGGGAAGGGCACCGGCGGCGTGACGCGGATGGGATCAGGAAGGCCTCGCGGCGCGACCACACCGCCACCTCCCGTCGCCCGATCGGTCAAGGCATACCCTGATCGGAGCAAGTTTCCGCGCCACCGGCCGTTTGCGCCACCACGTGTTGTCCGTGTCCACCTCTGGGGAACGCGGGGCAACCCGTTCGTATCAACCCAGCGGGAGCAGCCGGGCGACCTCACCCGTTCGGGTACCGGATGCGCTCAGCCATCCGCCTGCCAGGGCATCGGCCCAGGTCATACGACCGGTGACCAGTGAGAGCCAGGTACGGGGATCGGCCTCCACCACGTTGGGCGGGGTGCCGCGGCCGTGCCGCGGGCCCATGACGCACTGCACTGCTCCGAACGGCGGAACCCGAACCTCGACGCTGCGTCCCGGCGCGGCCTCGACGAGGGCGGCCAGGCTCTCCTTGACGGCCGCACGCAGCACCGGCCTGTCGGGGGTCGGACCCCCGTTCAGCCACGCGAGAACGCCGTCCCGGTCGGCGTCGGCGGATTCGGCAACCACGCCCGCGACGGTAACCGAGAGCGGGAGCACCCGTCCGTTCGGACAGGTGCCCGGAAACGGGTCATCCGAAAAGCGCGGGCAACGTGCCTTCCCACGCGACGCGCAGCTCGTCGAGCGGCAGCGCCGGGATCTCGCCGACCACGAGCGCGTCACCGCCGGTGGTGCCCAGCGCCCGGGCCGGCACGCCGGCGGACTCCGCCGCGGCCAGCAGTGCGCCGGCCTGGTCGGGCGCCGTGGTGACGAGCACCCGGCCCGCCGACTCGGAGAACAGCGCGACGAACGGGTCGAGCGCTGCCGGGAGCGTGAGGGTGGCGCCGCGCCCACCCACGAGACAGGCCTCGACGAGCGCCTGGGCGAGCCCGCCGTCGGACAGGTCGTGGGAACCGGTGAGCCGCCCCGCGGCCACCGCGGCGGCGAGGACCCCCGCGAGGCGCTGCTCGGCGAGGAGGTCCACCGCGGGCGGGCGGCCACCCAGATGACCGTGGACGACGTGCGCCCACTCGCTGCCGCCCAGCTCGTCGCGGGTGTCGCCGAGGAGGATCACGACGTCGCCGTCGCGGGTGAAGCCCGAGCGGACCCGCGTGGCGACGTCGTCGATCACGCCGAGGACACCGATCACCGGCGTGGGCAGGATCGCCTGCGCACCGGTCTGGTTGTAGAAGCTGACGTTGCCGCCGGTGACGGGGATGCCGAGCGTCACGCAGCCGTCGGCCAGGCCGTGGACGGCCTGCTGGAACTGCCACATCACGTGGGGGTCCTCGGGCGAGCCGAAGTTGAGGCAGTTGGTGACGGCCGCGGGCACGGCACCGGACGTGGCGACGTTGCGGTAGGCCTCGGCGAGGGCGAGCTGCGCGCCCGCGTACGGGTCGAGGGCGACGAAGCGGGAGTTGCAGTCGGTGGCGACCGCGATGCCGCGGCCGCTCTCCTCGTCGATGCGCACCATGCCGGCGTCGGCGGGCTGGGCCGATGTGGTGTTGCCGCGGACGTAGCGGTCGTACTGGTCGGTGACCCAGGCGCGGCTGCACAGGTTGGGGCTGGCCGCCATCCGCAGGACGGTGTCGCGCAGCTCGCTCGGAGCGGCGGGCCGCGGCAGATGGTCGGGGACGTCGTCGATCAGCGCGTCCTGGTCGTCGGAGCGCTGCACGGGCCGGTGGTAGACGGGGCCGTCGTGGGCGACGGTGCGTGGCGGCACGTCGACGACCGTCTCGCCCTTCCAGGTGATGACGAGGTGGTCGCCGTCGGTGACCTCACCGATGACCGAAGCCAGCACGTCCCATTTGGCGCAGACGGCCATGAACGCCTCGACGTTCTCCGGCGCCACCACCGCGCACATGCGCTCCTGCGACTCGCTGGAGAGGATCTCGGCCGGGGTCATCCCGGTGGCGCGCAGCGGCACGGCGTCGAGGTCGATGTGCATGCCGCCGTCACCGGCGCTGGCCAGCTCGGACGTGGCGCACGACAGGCCGGCGCCACCGAGGTCCTGGATACCCACGACGATCCCGGAGCGGATCAGCTCGAGGCAGCACTCGATGAGCACCTTCTCGGTGAACGGGTCGCCCACCTGCACGGCGGGGAGCTTCTTCTTGTGGCCGCCGCCGCCCTCGGCTGTAGCCGACTCGTCCGCGGCGAAGGTCTCGCTGGCCAGGACGGACACGCCACCGATGCCGTCGAGGCCGGTGCGGGCGCCGAACAGGACGATCTGGTTGCCCGTGCCGGACGCGAACGCCAGGTGCAGGTCCTCCACGCGCATGGCGCCGACGCACATGGCGTTGAGCAGCGGGTTGCCGGCGTAGCTCGCGTCGAACACGAGCTCGCCGCCGATGTTGGGCAGGCCCAGCGAGTTGCCGTAGCCCCCCACTCCGGCGACGACACCCGGCAGCACCCGCTTGGTGTCGGCCGCGTCGGCCGGGCCGAAGCGCAGGGGGTCGGCCACCGCGATCGGCCGCGCGCCCATCGCCATGATGTCGCGCACGATGCCGCCCACGCCCGTGGCCGCGCCCTGGTAGGGCTCCACGTAGGACGGGTGGTTGTGCGACTCGACCTTGAACGTGACGGCCCAACCGTCTCCGATGTCCACGACGCCGGCGTTCTCGCCGATGCCCGCGAGCATCGTGGAGCGCATCTCCGGAGTGGTGGTCTCGCCGAAGTAACCCAGGTGCACCTTCGAGGACTTGTACGAGCAGTGCTCGCTCCACATCACCGAGTACATCGCCAGCTCGGCATCGGTGGGGCGGCGGCCGAGGATCTCCCGGATCCGGGCGTACTCGTCGTCCTTGAGGCCCAGCTCGCTGTAGGGCTGGGGCTGGTCGGGGGTCGCGGTGGCGTTCTCGACGGTGTCTGCAGGAACAACGGTCGTCACGACTCCCCAGCCTACGGAACCGCTGCGCGCGCTCCGCGTCTGACCGTGGTCGTCAGGACTGATGACGGCGGTTCCGCGCCGGTGACAGGCCCCGGAGCGTGTCCCGACATACCGCCGTAGCCCGGCGAACAGGAGCACCGTGCGACAGGCGCACACCGCCAGACATCGAGGACGCCCTGCGTGACCCGGATCCGTCAGCGGCCCGTTCGGGACGGTGAGACCGGCTCCGGTCGCGTCACGCCCCGCCCGACGGCAGCTGCACCACGCTCACGAAGAAGTGGTCGATCTGCTTGATCGCCTCGATGAAGCTGTCGAAGTCGACGGGCTTGGTGACGTAGGCGTTGGCGTGCAACTGGTAGCTGCGCAGCACGTCCTCCTCGGCCTGCGAGGTGGTCAGCACGATCACCGGGATGTGCTGGAGCGCCGGGTCGGCCTTGACCTCCTCCAGCACCTCGCGCCCGTCGCGGCGCGGCAGGTTCAGGTCGAGCAGGATCAGGTCCGGCCGCGGGACGTCGGTGTAGGGCTCCTCCTTGCGGAGGTAGGACAGCGCCGCCGCGCCGTCGGTCACCACGTCGAGCCGGTTGTGCAGGTACTCCTCGAAGGCCTCGCGTGTCATCAGGACGTCGCCGGGGTCGTCCTCCACCAGCAGCACGTTCACGACGCGGGGGTCGGGGTCGGTCATGGGCTCTCCTCGGGAGCAGGGACAGCGGGCAGGGTGACACGGACGACCGTGCCCGGCCCGTCGGGGGCATCGATGCAGATGCGGCCGCCGTGGAACTCGACGATCTTCTTGGCCAGCGACAGCCCGATGCCCGTGCCCGGGTAGACGTCCCGGCCGTGCAGCCGCTGGAAGATCACGAACACCTTGTCGGCGTACTCGGGCTCGATGCCGATGCCGTTGTCGGCCACCGCGATCTCCCAGCCGTCCTCGACGGGCTGCGACGACACGGCGACCAGCGGGGGGACGCCCGCGCGGTGGAACTTCAGGGCGTTGCCGACCAGGTTGACCAGCAGCTGGCGCAGCAGCGAGAGGTCGCCGGACACGGTGGGCAGCTCGCCGATCCGGATCTCGCCGTCGGCCTCGGCGCGGGCGTTCTCGAGCTGCGTCGCGGCAGCCTTGGCCACCGCACCCAGGTCGACGGGGACGAAGCCCTCGGTGGTGCGGCCGACCCGGGAGAACGCGAGCAGGTCGTTGATCAGCCGCTGCATCCGGGACGCGCCGTCGACGGCGAACTCGATGTACTGGTCGGCGCGCTCGTCGAGCTGCCCGCCGTACCGCCGCTGCAGCAGCTGGCAGAAGCTCGACACCTTCCGCAGCGGCTCCTGGAGGTCGTGGCTGGCGACGTAGGCGAACTGCTCGAGGTCGCGGTTGGAGCGCTCCAGCTCGCGCGTCTGCTCGTCGAGGCGGCGGTTGGCCCGCTGGACGTCGTCGAGGTCGGCGAGGATGTGCACCCGCATCGCCTCGACGTCCTCGCCCAGCTCGGTGATCTCCCGCGGCCCGGTGGCCCGCACCGGCCGCTGGACGTCACCGGAGACGACGGCGCGCACCTTCTCGGCGAGGTCCGAGACGGGGCGCAGCACTGCGTGGCGCAGCCCGACCGCGGCGGCCGCGAGGAACACGGCGAACACGACGGCGATCGCGATGCCCACCCCGGTGAGGAACGCCGCCGCCGCGTTGAGCCGGTCCCGCGCGGCCACGCGCTGCACGTCGAGGTCGGCCTGCAGGGTGCTCACCGCCGATCGCACCCGGTCGAAGAGCGTCCGCCCGGTGTCGGGTCCCGGGGCGGCAGGGGCCTTTGCGAGCACCGGCTCGGCGTAGCCCGTGCGCCAGTCCGTCATCGCCTGCTCGACGGAGTCGAGATCGGTGAGGACCTGGCGGAACCCTCCGGCGGCGGCGAGGCTCCGCACAGCGGCCACCTGGGCGCCCTCGGTGCTCCGACCGGACCGGTAGGGGTCCAGGAAGTCCTGGCGGCCCGTCAGCCCGAACCCGCGCACGCCGGTCTCCTGGTCGACCAGGGCACCGGAGAGCTGCTGGGCCGAGATCACGGCCGGGACGGCCACGTCGAGCAGTGCGCTGCGCGCGGCGGTGAGGCGAGACAGCGCCAGCGCACCCAGCACGACGGCCGCGATCGAGACGAGCGCCGCCACCGACGCGCCGACCATGAAGATCCGCGACAACGGCCAGCGCCGCTCGCCCGCCCCGGTGCGGCGCGGCGTCAGCACCCGCCGCCGGACAGGTGCGTCGACGGTCACGGGCCCACCACCGGCAGGCCGGACAGCACGAGGATCGCGACGTCGTCGAGCAGCGGGCCGCCGTTGAACCGCACGGCGTCCTCGACCAGGCGCGAGGGCAGGTCATCCAGGTCGGTGTCGCACTTCTGGCGCAGCAGCTCGACCAGTCCCTCCGGCCAGAGCAGCTCGCCCGGGACCGGGCCGGCGCCCTCGATCAGCCCGTCGGTGTAGAGCAGCAGCACCCAATCCTCGTCCAGCACCACGTGCAGCGCCTCCCAGCTCGCCTCGGGGTGGATGCCCAGCGGCAGCCCGACGGTGGGCGCGAGCGCGAGTGGCGCGGGACGCAGCGCCACGGGCGGTGGGTGCCCGGCGAGCCGCACGAGCGCCTCGGCCCGGCCGCCGGCACCGGGGGTGATCGCGACGGTGGACACGGTGGTGAACAGGTTCTGCTCGTGCCGCTCGCTGACCAGCACCTGCTGCAGCTTCGGCAGCACCTGGGCCTCGTCGACGCCCGCGAGCACCAGCGCCCGCCACGACACGCGCAGCAGTGCCCCGAGGGCGGCCTCGTCGGGCCCGTGCCCGCACACGTCGCCGATGATCGCGTGGACCGTGCCGTTCGGGCCGAGGACGGCGTCGAAGAAGTCGCCGCCGAGCACGGCCCGCGTGCGCCCGGAGCGGTAGAACGACCGCGCCTGCACCGCGCTGCCCGCGAGCAGCGGCGAGGGCAGCAGGCCGCGCTCGAGCCGTACCGACTCCGCGGCGGCCAGCTCCTCCTCGCGCAGACGCAGGAGGCTGCTCTCCGCGCGCCTCCGCTCGACGGCGTAGCGGATGGAACGGATCAGCACCGGGCCGTCGACCTGCCCCTTGACGAGATAGTCCTGGGCGCCGGCGGCCACCGCGGCGGTGCCGAGGTGCTCGTCGTCGAGACCGGTCAGGACGCACACCGCGGCCTTGTCGTCGGCGCGCAGCACCGCCCGCAGGCCGTCGAGCCCCTGGGTGCCGGGCAGGTTCAGGTCGAGCAGGACGCAGTCGCACTTCGCGACGTGTTCGAGCGCGTCGGGCATCGACTCGGTGATGGTGAGCGCGAGCTCCGGATCGACCTCGGCGAGCAGCTCGGCAACGAGGAAGGCGTCGCCCGGGTCGTCCTCGACCAGCAGCACGTGGTGGACGCGGCTGGTCCGTTCACTACGACTCACTCAGCGGCCTCCTCGCGGCACCCGCATCAGCACCGGTCGGACGGCGGGAAGGTGAGAGTAGGGCCCACTGCCGCCCACGCGCAGCGCGGAGCGCGGATCACGCCGCTGCAGCGGCCCGCAGCACGGACGTGAACAGTCCGAGACCGTCGGTGGACGGGCCGGTCAGAGTGTCGATGGCGTGCTCGGGATGCGGCATGAGACCCACCACGCGGCCGTCGGCCGAGCTGATCCCGGCGATGTCGTTCATCGCACCGTTCGGGTTGCCGCCCACGTACCGGAACACCACGCGGCCGGCGTCCTCGAGCTCAGCGAGCGTGGCGGCGTCGGCGACGTAGCGGCCCTCCGCGTTCTTGATGGGGACGAGGATCTCCTGGCCCGCGGTCAGGTCGCCGGTCCACGAGGTGGAGCTCGTCTCGAGGCGCAGCCTCTGATCGCGGCAGACGAAGTGCAGGCCCGCGTTGCGCACGAGCGCCCCGGGCAGCAGCCCCGCCTCGCAGAGGATCTGGAAGCCGTTGCAGATGCCGAGCACCGGCATCGCGCGCCCGGCCGCGGCCACGACCTCGGTCATGATCGGGGCGATGCTCGCGATGGCGCCGGCGCGCAGGTAGTCGCCGTAGGAGAAGCCACCGGGCACGACCACGGCGTCGACGCCCTTGAGGTCGCGGTCGGCGTGCCACAACGCGACGGCCTCGGCGCCCGCGTAGCGCACGGCACGGGCCGCGTCGACGTCGTCGAGGGTGCCCGGGAAGGTGATGACGCCGATCCTCATACCCGGCTCACGACCCAGTCCTCGATCACGGGGTTCGCCAGCAGCTCACCCGCGATGCGGTGCAGCGTCGCATCGTCCACCGCGTCGTCGACCTCGAGCTCGAAGTGCTTGCCCTGCCGCACGTCCGCGACACCGGCGACACCGAGCCGCACCAGCGCCCCCGCCACTGCCTGACCCTGGGGGTCGAGGATCTCGGGCTTGGGCATCACGTCCACCACCACTCTGACCACGGGGTGAGCCTACGTTCTCGGTCGAGGAGGGTCGCCAGGAGCTGCACGGGGGCGCGGCGTCGCGCCGACAGCGAACGGCGTTGACCCCCGGCGTCCCGGTCGGTGAGCCTGGCCGCATGGGTCGTTGGCTGGTGCTCGGAGGAACGCGTTTCCTGTCCGCAGCGGTGGCGGAGGCCGCCCTCGGACGTGGCCACGAGGTGGTGTGCGCGGCACGCGGAGCGTCCGGCCCGGTGCCCGAGGGCGCCACGCTCGTTCCGGTCGACCGCGACGAGCCCGAAGCGCTCGACCCGCTGCGCGGCGAGCGGTTCGACGCCGTGGTGGACGTCGCCACGATGTCGCTGCCGTGGGTGCACGACGCCCTGGACGCCCTGGGCGCGACGGCCGGCCACTGGACGTTCGTGTCGTCGATCAGCGTCTACGCCGATCCGGGGCCGGTCGGGCAGGGCGTCGACGCCCCGCTGCTCCCGCCCCGCGAGGCTGCCCACGGCCGTTCGGCCGCCGACGACCCCGACGCCTACGGCGCCATCAAGGTGGCGTCCGAGAACGCCGTCCGGGACGCGGTGGGCGACCGCGCGTTCGTCGTGCGGGCCGGCCTGATCTGCGGCTCCGGCGACCGCAGCGACCGCTTCGGCTACTGGCCGCAGCGGTTCGCCCGCGGCGGGCGGGCGGTGGTGCCCGACGACCCCGGCCAGCCCGCCCAGATCGTGGACGTGCGGGACCTCGCCGACTGGATCGTCCGCGCCGGCGAGGACGGCCTGACCGGCACGTTCGACGGGAGCGGCCCGCGGACCACGCTCGGCGCGCTGCTCGACGAGGTGGCCGCCGCGGTCGGGGCGCCGGACCTGGAACGGGTGCCCGTCACGCCCGAGACCCTCACGGCAGCGGGCGTGACACCGTGGTCGGGCCCGCGCTCGCTGCCGCTGTGGCTCCCGCCGACCCACCGCGGGATGACGGCCCACGACACCTCCGCCGCGGCGGCGGCCGGCCTGCGCTGCCGCCCGATCGCCGAGACGGCGCGCGACTCCCTGGCCCACGAGCACGCCCTCGGCCCCGACCGCCCCCGTGTGGCGGGCCTGACCCCGGAGGACGAGGAGCTCCTCCTCTCATGAGGCCCCGCGGGTCGAGGCGCCGGCGCCTCTGCGGTGGCACAGTGGCGTCGTGCAGATCACCCACTTCGGCCATGCCTGCGTGCTCCTCGACACCGGTGCTGCACGCCTGCTGATCGACCCCGGCGCCTTCTCGACCGACTTCGAGACCAGCACCGGCCTGGACGCCGTGCTGGTCACCCACCAGCACTTCGACCACCTCGACACCGACAAGCTGAAGGTGCTGCTGCGGGCCAACCCCGACGCGCGGCTGATCGTCGACGCCCAGAGTGCAGCCCTGCTGGACGGGTTCGACCACGAGGTCGTCGCACCCGGGACCTCGTTCGACGTCGCCGGCGCGCACATCGACGTGCTGGGCGGGGAGCACGCGGTGATCCACCCGGACATCCCGGTGATCGCCAACAACTCCTACCTGGTGGACGGCACGCTCCTGCACCCCGGCGACGCCTTCCAGCTGCCGCCGTCGCCGGTCGAGGTGCTGCTCCTACCGACGGGCGCACCGTGGCTCAAGGTCGCCGAGGCCGTCGACTACCTCCGTGCCGTGGCACCCCGCACCGCCGTGCCGATCCACGAGGCCGTGCTGGCGATGCCGCAGATGCACTACGGGATGTTCGAGAGCCTCAAGCCCGCCGGTACCGAGGTCCGCGTACTCGACCGTTCCGAGACGACGACGATCTGAGCCGGCTGCACGCCGTTCGGTGTCGACTCGCACGCCGTTCGGTGTCGACTCGCGCACCAGCCCGTGCCGACTCGCGCGTCGTGCCGGCCCGCGGGGCTCAGGCGGCGTGGGTCAGCGTCGCGGCCTCGTACGTGGCGGGAAGGGCGCCCAGGTCCAGCGCGGCGCCGACGGCGGCCAGCACCGCGTCGCGGCGGGGCGTGCGCTTGAGGTCCTTGGCCCGGACGTTGATCCGCACCAGCCCGCCGCGGCGGACCGTGCGGGCCACCTCCGCCTCGAGCAGCCGGCAGCGCCAGGCCTCTGCCGCCTTCTGGTCGTCGGCCACCGGGCGGCGCTCGCCGGAGACCCGGAAGCCCAGCACGCGGGACCGCGTCGTCGCCGCGTCGTCCCGCAGCACGCGCACGCCGGTCTCGTCGGCGAGCAGCCCGAACCCCTGCTCGCGCAACGCCTCCACCGTGCCCTCGGACGCGAGCCAGCGCGGCGGCACGAACCCGTCGGTGCGCAGGCCCACGGCCGTCAGCACGCGGCGGGCGGCCGTGAGGCGCAGCCCGGCCTCGTGCCGGGGCAGCGTCGCGAACTCGGCGCGCCGTCCGACGCGGGCGAGCGCGGAGCCCTGCCAGTTCCCGATCGGGTCGGGCATGTGGTCGTAGCCGTGCAGGACGAGCACATCGCCGGCCGCACGGCGCTCGTGCATCCAGCGCACGAGCGGGGAGCCGGGCCGCAGCGGACCGCTCCCGGTGCGCGGGCGCAGTAGGTGCGACACGGCGACGCCCAGGGCGTCGAGCTCGGCGGCGAACGCTGCGCCGCGGCGCAGCGACTCAGGGGAGTCGTCGGACAGTCCGGAGAGCGAGACGATCAGTCGGGCGGCCACACCCGGAATGAACTCACACCGACGTGAACGCCCAGTCGCTTCCGGTGATCAGTTCGTAGACCTCCACGTAGCGGGCGCGCGTGGCGTCGACGACCTCGGCGGGCACCTCGGGGCCGGGGGCGGTGCGGTCCCAGTCCAGGGTGGACGACCAGTCGCGCACGTACTGCTTGTCGAACGAGAACTGCGGGCCACCGGGCTTCCAGCGGTCGGCGGGCCAGAAGCGCGACGAGTCCGGCGTCAGCACCTCGTCGCCCAGCACGATCGCGCCCTCGGGGTCGAGGCCGAACTCCAGCTTCGTGTCCGCGACGAGGATCCCGTTCGCGGCGGCCGTCTGCGCTCCACGCGCGTAGACGGCGAGCGTGAGCTCCTTCAGCCGCTGAGCCCGATCGGCGCCGATCAGGGCCACGACCTCGTCGAACGTCATGAACTCGTCGTGCTCCCCCACCGGTGCCTTGGTGGTGGGGGTGAAGATCGGCTCCGGCAGCTTCGAGCCCTCGACGAGTCCGGGGGGCAGCGGCACACCCGAGACGGTGCCCTGCTTCTGGTACTCCTTGAGCCCCAGGCCGGCGAGGTAGCCGCGCGCGATGCACTCGACGGGGAGCATCTCCAGCTTCCGGCACCGCACGGCCCGGCCGGCGAACTCGGCGGGCACGTCGGTGGCGGAGATCACGTGATGAGGCACGAGGTCGGCGAGCTTGTCGAACCACCACAGCGACAGCCGCGTGAGCACCGCGCCCTTGTCCGGCACGGCCGTCGGCAGCACGACGTCGTAGACCGAGATCCGGTCGGACGCGACGAGGATCAGGTCGCCCCGGTCCTCGTAGACGTCGCGGACCTTGCCCGAGTGCAGCAGCTTCACAGGATGGCTCCGGGGGTGTAGGCGGCGGCGTCGGGGTGGGCGTCGACGACCTCCTGGACGCGCGCGACGACGGCGGCGACCTGGGAGACGGCCGCGCCGGTGAACTTCAGCGGGTCGGCGAGCAGCCCGTCGAGCAGGCCCGCGGGCAGGCCGAGCCGGTCGTCGCCGGCGAGCCGGGCGATGAGGTCGTTCTCGACCTGGCCCTTCTCCCGCATCGCCAGCGCGACGCCGACGGCGTGCTCCTTGATCACCTCGTGGGCGGTCTCACGGCCGACGCCCGCGCGCACCGCCGCCATGAGCACGGCGGTGGTGCCGAGGAAGGGCAGGTAGCGGTCCAGCTCGCGGGCGATCACGGCCGGGTAGGCGCCGAACTCGTCGAGCACGGTCAGCGTGGTCTCGAACAGGCCGTCGAGGGCGAAGAACGCATCGGGCAGCGCCACCCGGCGCACCACCGAGTCGGAGACGTCGCCCTCGTTCCACTGCGACCCGGCCAGCTCGCCGGCCATCCCGGCGTAGCCGCGCAGCAGCACCATCATCCCGTTGATGCGCTCGGTGGACCGCGAGTTCATCTTGTGCGGCATCGCCGACGACCCGACCTGCCCCGGCTGGAAGCCCTCGGTGGCCAGCTCGATGCCCGCCATCAGCCGGATGGTCGTGGCCAGCGAGGACGGGCCCGCGGCCAGCTGGACCAGCGCGGACAGCACGTCGAAATCGAGCGAGCGCGGATAGACCTGCCCGACGCTGGTGAGCGCCCCGGAGAAACCGAGGTGCTCGGCCACGCGGGACTCCAGCGAGGCGAGCTTGGTGGCGTCGCCGCCGAGAAGGTCGAGCATGTCCTGCGACGTCCCCATCGGGCCCTTGATGCCGCGCAGCGGGTAGCGGGCCTGCAGCTCCTCCAGCCGCGCGAACGCGACGAGCAGCTCGTCGGCGGCGGAGGCGAAGCGCTTGCCGAGCGTGGTGGCCTGCGCGGCGACGTTGTGGCTGCGGCCGGCCATCGTCAGCTCGGCGTTCTCGGCGGCGCGGCGCGCGAGCCGGGCCAGGATCGCGACGGCCCGGTCGCGGATGTGCTCCAGCGAGAGCCGGATCTGCAGCTGCTCGACGTTCTCCGTCAGGTCGCGGCTGGTCATGCCCTTGTGGATGTGCTCGTGACCGGCGAGCGCGCAGAACTCCTCGATGCGCGCCTTCACGTCATGGCGCGTGACGCGCTCGCGGGCGGCGATGGAGGCGAGGTCCACGTCCTCGACAACGGCCTCGTACGCCTCGACGACGCCGTCCGGGACGTCGATGCCGAGGTCGCGCTGGGCGCGGAGGACCGCGATCCACAGTCGGCGCTCCAGCACGATCTTGTACTCGGGCGACCAGAGCCGGACGAGCTCGGGGCTCGCGTAGCGGGCGGCCAGCACGTTGGGGATCACGTGCAGCAATGTTAGGCGCCCCGGTCGCGCACCGTATCTGCGCGTCGTTTTGCGTCGTCGCACCGTCCACGGACGGTGCGCGGACGCAAAACGGCGCGCGGATCGGACTGCTAGAGATGGCGGAGCAGCACCTCGCGGGCGGCGGCCCGGGGGTCGGGGTCGGCCTCGATCAGCGCACTGATCACCGCGCCGTCGACGAGCGACACGAGGTCGCGCAGCGCCACCTCGTCCAGCGGGCGCCCGGAGCGGGCGAGGATCTCGGCGAGCAGCGCGTCCAGCTCGCCACGCAGCTCGCGCATGAGCGGGGCGAGGTAGGGGCGCCGCCCGGCGCCGACGAGCCGCTCGTAGCGCAGCAGCACCGCCTCCAGGCCGCCGCCGCGCGACTCCGGGCCGAGCAGGAGGTCGAGCACCACCTCGGCCAGGTCGCCAGGGTTGGCGGCGAGCTGCTCGTGGCCCTCGGCGAGCTCATCGCGGCTGGTGCGCTCGACGGCGGCGGTGACGAGGTCGTCGAGCGACGCGAAGTAGTAGGTGGTGGACGCCAGCGGCAGGCCCGCCTTCTCGGCCACGGCCCGGTGGCGGACGGCGTCGAAGCCGCCGGAGCGCAGCAGCTCGGCGGCGGCCGTCACCAGCTCCTGCCGCCGGCGCTCACCCTTCGCCGTGCCCACGTGACCATTGTCCGCTCCCCGCAGGCGGGAGCTGTAGCGGAGCCCGTGGTCAGCCCGGCTGCGCGTACCCGCTGCCCTCGATGTGTTCCACGACGGCCGGCACACCGGTCACGGCAACGGCCACCGCAGCACGGCAACGGCCCTTCGTCCGGCCATGTCGATCCTCCCGGCACGGGTGGAGCCTTCTCTACAGGCGTGCGGCGAGAAAAGCGAGAACGGACGGCAGCCGGCCGGCGAAGGGCGCCGGCCGCTCCGAGCCGACGGCCTCGGAGCTGATGATCACCGTGCCGCCGGACGCGGTGGGGGCGCTGATCGCCCCGTGGACGAGCGAGGCCTGCGTGCCCGGCGGCAGGTACGTGACGGTCATCAGTCCCGTCGAGCCGCCGTCCGTGACCTCCAGGTTCACCCCGCGCTGGGTCCCGGGCAGGCAGACGTCGGTGGTGGCGGCCTCCGTCGCACCGGTGAGTGCGGGCAGCGCCTGGTCGACGAGGGCACGCAGCGCGGGGTCCTGCCGGTTCGCGCACCCGGTGGTGCCCGGGCCCAGCGGCGCAACAGCGGTGCCCGCGGTCTGCCGCTCGGTCTCCGGCGCGCCCTCGGCCTGGGGCGCCCTGGCAGGGGCCGCGGCACTGCTCGCCGTGCCCTCGGAGCCTCGGGGCAGCGCCACGGCGGACCCGATCCCGGCCACGGCCACGAGCGCGACCGCGCCGCCGACCAGCGCCGCCCGCCGGCGGATCGTGATCCGCCGTGAGGCCGCGGTGACCTCGCCGTAGCCGAACCCGGGCGGGGGCGCGTCCCCGCCGGCCGCGTCGCGGAACAGCGCGGTGAGCTTCTCGTCGTCGGTCATGTCGCAGCCTCCGCGGGAACGAGGACGTCGGCGGGTGTGCTCATGCCGCTCCCTCCGCCAGGTCGTCGAGCGCGTCGCCCAGTGCTGTCCGCAGCGCGGCGAGGCCGTGGGCGGTCTGGCTCTTCACGGTGCCCTCCGAGCACCCCAGCGCCGCCGCGGTGCCGGCGACGTCGAGTCCCTCCAGGTAGCGCAACACCAGCACGGCCCGCTGCCGTGGCGGCACCGAGCGCAGCCCGTCCACGAGGACGTGACGCGTGGCGACCCCGTCCGAGGCCGGTGCGGCGGCGCCCACCTCGACCGGCTCGGCCGTGGACCGCTCCCGTCGCCATGGCCGCCGGGACTCGTCCACGACGGCGCGCACCAGCGTGCGGCGCATCCAGGCGTCGAGTGCTGCCCTGTCCCGGATCTTCCGCCAGCTCCGGTGCAGCGCGACGAACGCGGCCTGGGCGTGGTCGTCGGCGCGGTGCCAGTCCCCGCAGAGCAGGTAGGCCGTGCGGCGGACGGCGTCCCGGCGCGCGCGGAAGTACTCCGAGAACTCGCGCTCGGCGTCGTCGTCCACGTCACCCCTTCTCACGGTCGGTCCCAGGACGGGGAGGACGCGACACGGTTGCACGTCGGACCCACCGTGACCCGAACGGCCCAACGCCGTGATCGTTCCGTGACCCTGCCGCAATCCGTTGGCCGCCTCCTGGTTGAATCAGGGTTCGTGCGACCCACATCGCGAGCGCGGCGAGCGGCGACCCACGACGGTCCTGTCGACCTCCGTTCGGACACCGTCACGAAGCCCACCAAGCAGATGCGCGCGGCGATGGCCGCCGCCGAGGTGGGCGACGACGTGCTGGACCGCGACCCCACCATGCGTGAGCTGGAGGAACGGGTGGCGGGCCTGCTCGGTGCCGCCGACGCGCTGTGGACGCCGAGCGGCTCGATGGGCAACCTCATCGCGCTGATGAGCCACATCCGCCGCGGCGACACGTTCCTCGCGCCCACCGGGTCGCACGTCCTCGACGCCGAGCTCGGCACGGCCGCGTGGCTGGCGGGCGGCATGCCCAAGCCGCTGTCGCACGACGCCGGCCCCGGCAAGGTCTCCCCCGACGCGGTGCGCCGGGCCGCGGGCTCGACCGGGCCCTACTACACGCTGCGCGCCACGCTCCTGTGCCTGGAGAACACCCACAACGCCGCCGGCGGCACCGTCACCGCCCCCGAGGAGCACGCCGCCGTCGCGGCCGCGGCCCGGCGGGCGAAGCTGAAGGTGCACCTCGACGGCGCCCGGCTCTGGCATGCCGCCGTCGCGCTTGGCGTGCCTCCCGCCGCCTTGACCGTCGGCGCCGACACCGTCCAGGTCTGCCTCAGCAAGGGCCTCGGCGCCCCAGTCGGCTCGGTGGTGGCCGGCTCCGTGGAGTTCGTCGAGGAGGCACGGCGGCTCCGCAAGATGCTGGGCGGCGGGGTCCGACAGGGCGGGGTGCTGGCCGCGGCCGGCCTCGTCGCGCTGGACCGTATCGACCGCCTCGCCGAGGACCACGCCCGCGCCCGCACGCTGGCCGGCGGCCTGCAGGAGCGTGGCTGGCGCGCGTCCACGCCGGAGACCAACATCGTGCTGGTGGCCGTCGCCGATCTCGACGGCTCGCTGCGCCGCTTCGAGGAGGCGGGCGTGCGGGTGTCGACGATGTCGGGCCAGGTCCGGCTGATGACCCACGCCGATCTCACCGACGCCGACATCACCGTGGCGCTCGACCGCATCGGCCCGATCGTGCCGCCGCCGCGCACCAACGGCGGCCCCGCGGACAGGTCGGGCGGCGGTCGCGCTCCAGCTCGACCGGCCGCGCGCTGACCGTCCGCAGCTCCGCGAGCTGCACCTCGGTGCGGGCGGCGTCCTGCTCGATCCCCTGCTCCACGTCACGAACGGTGCGACGCAGGTTCTCCACGAACCAGCTCGCGATCGGCGCCGTCACGACGCCGAGCAGCGCGATCCCGGCGACCATCAGCGCCGCGGCCGGCCTGCCCTCGAACGTCACGGGGTAGCTGTCGCGGTAGCCGACCGTCGATGTCGTGGTGATCGTCCACCAGACGGCCTCGCCGAGCGTGGTGATCGACGCGCCGGGGGCGCCGCGCTGGGCCTGCAGGTGAGCGGCCGGTCGACGCGGCGGTCCCCGGCGGCGATCCGCGGCTCGCCGGTGATCGGATCAGCGCCCGGCGTGTCGACGGCGGCCATGCGGCGGAGCGTAGGGCTCGCGCTACCGGTTGATCCAGGTCCCGAGCCTGCGCAGGGCCTCCTCGACGTCC
>NZ_JAOPWR010000172.1 GCF_025965585.1 Pseudonocardia sp. | reverse complement strand
GAAAGGACGGATCCAGGATTGTCGGAACCGGACGCCCCGGCCTTCCCGTGATCCCTCAGCCGAGGAGTTTGCGCAGCGTCCGGCCGGTGAGGTCGACGACGCCCGGCTCGTGCCCGTTGATCACGAGGTTGACGATCAGCCCGTCGACGCCCGGGTCGAGGACGCGCTTCTGCAGGTCGGCGGCCACGTCGTCGGGGGTGCCGACGAACTGCCGGGTGGTCGCGGCGGCGCGCTCGTCGTCGGGGAGTGCGTCGAGGTCCACGCCGAGGTGGCGGAAGTGGGCCCGCTGCTGCTCGCGGGCCCGGTCGCCGTCCTCGTCGATCATGACGAAGGCGAGGAAGCTCGTCTCCAGGGTGGAGCGGTCGCGCCCCGCCTCCGCGCAGCGCTCGTCGAGCGCCTCGAGCTTGCGCGGCAGGTCGGCCGGGTTGCAGATGATGTTCAGGTGCTGGGCGAAGCGCGCAGCGAGGGCGAAGGTCTTCTTCTCTCCGCTGCCGCCCAGCATGACGGGCAGGTCGTCGCGGATCCGAGGCTCGTTCATGGCGTTCTCGGTGTGGTACCACTTCCCCTCGAACGTCGGGCGCTCCCCGCGCAGCATCGGCACGATGATCTGCAGCGCCTCGTCCAGCCGCTCGAACCGGTCGGTGAACGTGCCGAACTCCCAGCCGAACTGCTGGTGCTCCAGCTCGTACCAGCCGGCGCCGATGCCCAGCACGGCCCGGCCGCCGCTGACGACGTCGAGGGTGGTCACGGTCTTCGCGAGCATCGGTGGGTGGCGGTAGGTGTTGCCGGTGACCAGCGCGGACAGCTGGATCCGCGAGGTGGCCGCGGCCAGCGCGCTCAGCGCCGAGTAGGCCTCCAGCATCGGCTCGTCGGGCTTCCCGATGCCGGGCAGCTGGTAGAAGTGGTCCATCACGAAGGCGGCGTCGAAGCCGGCGGCCTCGGCCTCGCGCGCCTGCCGGATCACGGTGGGGAACAGCTCCGCCACCGTGCCGGGGTAGCTGAAGTTGGGCATCTGGTAGCCGAGTCGAATGCTCATGACGGGAACGCTACGGCTTCGAGCGCGCTCGAAGGCAAGTGTCGTCACCGACCCGTGCGACGCGCTCGCCGACGAGCATCATCAGGGTGTCGGCCAGCACGTCGATCGCGCCGTCCACCGCCACCGAGCGACGGCGCCTGCGGGCGGCCGAGCCCACTTTCGGCCCGAAACGCGCCCGGCAGGGCGAATGGAGACCAGTTGCGCCATCACCGGCACGAGGCTCCTGAAGCGCCCGCCGGGCGAATCCTGGCCGAGAACGGAACCGGGCAGCTCCGCACGCTTCGTCCTATGCGGACTGTTCCGCCTTGGACTTGAGCCCCTTCAACATGTCCTTGACACCCTTGAGGGTCAGCTGGTCGATCATGAACTCCGGGAGCGCCCACTTGATGTCCATGTCCATGGCGATGACCACCTCCGTGTCTCCGCCGTCGCGAGGTACGAGCGTGAAGGTCGCGTCGTTCTTGGTCATCATGTCGCCTTCGACCAGGCGATACTCGAACTTTCCCGGCTCCGGGTAGTCGTAGCGGACCGAGTAGCTGCCGTTCTGACCCATGGCCGAGATGGACACCCTGGTCTGCTTCGGGCGCCCCTGGTCGTCGCTCTCCAGGATCTCGACCTTCTGGACCTCCTTCTGCCAGCTCGGGTGGGACTCGACGTCGAGGAGGATGCCGAGGATCTTCTCGGACGGGGCGGACACGACGGCGGACTTGCTGATGACACCCATGTGGTTCCTCCGGTTCAGCAGTTCGATGGGGACGGGCTGTTCAGGCGATGCTCATGCCGGCGTCGACGGGGAGCGTGACGCCGGTGACGTACCGGCCCGAGTCCCCGACGAGATAGAGCACGGCCTCGCTGATGTCGATCGGCTCGACCATCAGCGCCGGCAGCGCGTTCTGCATGGCGTTGGCCAGGTTCGGCCTGGATTCGAAGACCTCGAACAGACCCGGGTTGTCGAGGATCATCGGCGTCGCCACCCCCGTGGGCGCGACTGCGTTCACCCGCACCTCCTCGGGTGCGAGGAATTGCGCGTAGGCCCTGACGAGACCCGTCACGGCGATCTTGGCGGCGGTGTAGGCGTCCGACCCGGCGCCGCCGTCGGTCAGTGCCCGGAGACCGGCCATCGAACTGGTGACGACGATCGCTCCGCCCATCCCCCGCTCGACCAGGTGCGGATAGGAGACCTGGATGGTGTTCCAGACGCCGGTCAGCATGACCGCTATCCCGACGTCCCACGCGGCCTGCGGGTCCGGCTCGTCCTTGCGGGTGAGGATGACGCCGGCGTTGGCGAGCACCGTGTCGATGTGCCCGAACTCGGCCACACCGGCGTCGAACGCCGCCTGCAGGGCCGCTCGGTCACGCACGTCGGCCTGGATCCCGAGCATCCGGCGGTCGCGCTTCTCCACCATCGACACGGTCTCGTCGAGGTCCTCCCGCGTGCCCATCGCGTACGGCACCGCGTCGATCTGACCGCAGATGTCGACCCCGACGATGTCGGCGCCCTCCTCCGCGAGCCGCACCGCGTGCGACCTGCCCTGCCCGCGGGCCGCGCCCGTGATGAAGACGACGCGTCCGTCCATTCTGCCCATGAACATCCCCTTCGATGGTCGAGAGCCAACAGGAGGTGTCGGACCGGAGCTCGACGCGAACGTCTGGCGGTCGGTCGAGAACCCTCTCGTTGCAAGCCGTCAGAACGCTAGCGACGATCTGATCGGATGGTCAAGATTCGTGCTTCGTCTGGGTGAGTAACTACAGGTCAGAAGCGGGAGCAGCCAGACCCATCAAGGTTGCGCAACGTCAGATTTTCTTGACCAATACGCCGTTCGGCTCTAAGTTCCCGACGCACCCCTGCTGCCGACCGGGACGCCCAGAGCTGCTCGGTACCAGCCGTCATCTACTCGACGAAGAGAGAAACGAGGGCATAGCCGTGAGCACCACGACGACGACCACGAGCACGTCCCCGCAGCTGGGTGAGACCCGGATGCTCGTCGACGGGAAACTCGTCGAGTCCCGGTCCGGCCGCTCGTTCGACAACATCAACCCGGCGACCGAGGAAGTCCTCGGTTCGACGACCGACGCCGACAGCGGCGACATGGACCGTGCGATCGCCGCCGCGCGGCGCGCCTTCGACGCGACGTCCTGGTCGACGGACCACGCCTTCCGGAGGCGCTGCCTCGAGCAGCTCCACCATGCGCTCGACGCCGAGCGGGAAGAGCTGCGCGCCGAGCTCATCGCGGAGGCCGGCTGTCCTGCGATCGCGACGTTCGGACCTCAACTCGACTGGCCGCTCGACGACGCCCTGCGCTGGCCCGCCGAGCTCATCTCGACCTTCCCGTGGGAACGAACCCTCCCCGACACCGAGCTGTTCGGGATGACCAGCCACCGGGTGGTGTGGAAGGAGGCGGTCGGGGTCGTCGGCGCCATCTGCCCGTGGAACTACCCGGTGGAGGTGGTGATCGGCAAGGTCGGGCAGATCCTCGCCACCGGCAACACCGCCGTGGTCAAACCGGCCCCCGACACCCCGTGGAACGCGACCCGGCTGGGCAGGCTCATCGCCGAACACACCGACATCCCGCCCGGCGTGATCAACATCGTGACCTCCAGCGACCATGCGCTGGGCGAGCAGCTGGTCCTCGACCCCCGCGTCGACATGATCTCGTTCACCGGATCCACCGCGACCGGCAAGCGCATCGCCGAGAAGGCCGCGGCCACGATGAAGCGGACGTTCCTCGAGCTGGGCGGGAAGTCCGCCATGATCGTGCTGGACGACGCGGACCTCGCTGCGACCGTCCCCGGCGCCTCCTTCATGTGCATGCACGCCGGGCAGGGATGCGCCATGCAGACCCGGCTGCTCGTGCCCCGCAACCGGTACGACGAGGCCGTCGAGCTGGTGACCGCCGCGTTCGCCGCCGTCAGCTACGGCGACCCGACGGATCCGGCCAACCTCGCCGGCCCGCTGATCAACGCCAAGCAGCGCGAGCGTGTACTGGGCTACATCGAGAAGGGAGTGCAGGAAGGGGCGCGTCTCACGACCGGCGGCGGCGTTCCGGCCCATCTCGAGCGGGGCTTCTTCGTCGAGCCCACCGTGTTCGCCGATGTGGACAACACCATGACGGTGGCCCGCGAGGAGATCTTCGGCCCGGTCCTGGCCGTCATCCCCTTCGACGACGACGCCGATGCGGTGCGCATCGCCAACGACAACGACTACGGTCTGTCCGGCGGTGTGTTCTCCGCGGACCGGGGACGAGCGCTCTCCGTCGCCCGCCGGCTCCGCGTCGGTAGCGCGATGGTCAACGGCGGCCTGTTCTACGGCGCCGACTCGCCCTACGGCGGATACAAGGCCTCCGGAGTCGGCCGGCAGAACGGCCTCGAAGGCTTCGAGCAGCACCTGCAGACCAAGGCGGTGGGCTTCGCCGACGATGTGGACGACTAGACCGCACAGTCGGCGACTCGCGTGCGGATCGGCGCGGATCCTCCGCCGTTCGTCGACGTAGCGCCGGCTACCGGTGGGCCCGCCCGCCGAATGGACGTGAGCCTCGGGTCGGTGAGCGCGCGCTACGCGGCCCCTCGGGGCGGAATGAAGGTCTTACCGATGAGGAGGCGTCGTTGACGGGTGTCGAGGTGAAGGTCGAGGGACTGTCGAAGTCCTTCGGTCGGGCGAATATCTGGTCGGACGTGACGCTCACACTGCCGCCGGGTGAGGTCAGTGTGCTGCTGGGGCCGTCGGGTACCGGGAAGTCGGTGTTCCTGAAGACCCTGATCGGGCTGCTGAAGCCGGAGAAGGGCTCGATCGTCATCCACGACACCGATCTCGTGCGGTGCTCGGAGTCCAAGCTCTACGAGTTGCGGAAGCTGTTCGGTGTGTTGTTCCAGGACGGCGCGCTGTTCGGGTCGATGAACCTCTTCGACAACATCGCGTTCCCGCTGCGCGAGCACACGAAGAAGTCCGAGGCGCAGATCCGGGATGTCGTGATGGAGAAGATGGATCTCGTCGGCCTCACGGGTGACGAGACCAAACTGCCCGGCGAGATCTCCGGTGGGATGCGCAAGCGGGCCGGCCTGGCCCGGGCGCTCGTGCTGGACCCGGAGATCATCCTGTTCGACGAGCCGGACTCGGGCCTGGACCCGGTGCGCACGGCGTATATCAACCAGCTGATCATCGATCTGAACGCGCAGACGGACTCGACATTCCTGATCGTCACCCACGACATCAACACCGCGCAGACGGTGCCGGACAACATCGGGATGCTCTACCGCAAGCGCCTGGTGATGTTCGGGCCCCGCGAGGTTCTCCTCACCTCCGAGGAACCGGTGGTCTCCCAGTTCCTCAACGGGCGCCGGCAGGGCCCGATCGGGATGTCGGAGGAGAAGGACACCGCCCAGGCGCAGCGGGAGATGGCCGAGACCGGTGGTGAGTTGGCGGGGTTGCCGCCGCTGAAGCCGCAGCTCGAGGCCACCGCAGGGCTGCCGGAGCGGCGGGCGGTGCGGCGTCGTCGGGAGCGGGTCATGCAGATGATCCACACGCTGCCGGCGGCCGCGCAGCACGCCATCCGGCACTCCTACGCCGACAGGACCCTCGTCGGCGCCGTCGCCGGTGGCGGACACCGGGTCCCCCCGTCCGCCACGGTCCGAACGCCAGGCCGGAACGGTCGACCATGAGATTCGGCGAGCCCGCGGTCCGGTCCTGAGCAGAGGCGTATCGGTCTCCTGACTGCGAACGGCTGCGGATCGGGCGCGACAGGGCGCATCAGGTCGTCGGCGGCGTCGGCCTCGTGCCGCGGGCCTGTCTGCGCTCGACCCGGTTCGCATCCGCGAGTGCTCGATCTGCGCGGTCCGCGGTTCGGACGATATCCGCGGACCTCGACGCTTCGGCAGGGGACGCTGTGCCCGGTGCCCGGTCGATCGACCCCGACGAGCACACCCGTCGGCCGCTGGCTGAAGCAGTCGCGCACCTCCGCGACGTCGACGCTCTCGTGCCGATCCTCGTCACGGCGTACGCGGTCTTCGTTGCTTTCACCGCGGGCAGGAACGCACACCATGTCGGCTCACCCGGCGCGAACCAGGGACTGCATGGAGCGAGTCAAGTTACGCACTGTCAGAGACGGAGCCCGGAGAGGAGCGGGTCGCACTGCTGAGGAATCACCCGGACCGGGGCATGAGTGGCTCGCAAAAGCAACGCGTGCCCCGTCTGCGTCGCAACCCCGTACCCGGATCCACAGGGCCTGAGTTGATGTGCCAGAAGGAAACCGGAGGAGGCGGTGCCGGCGCCAGGCGATGGACGGTCGTGCTGCCGAGACGGCGCCATCGTGGACGGATGGGACGCGCCTCCTCTCATAGAGTGATTGAAGTTAAAGGAACACCCTGTCAGAATCGTTGCGTAGAGCACACCCTCGACGCAGCGGCGTCGGAACTTCCCGTGAGTGAGAGTTGAGGTCACCGATGACCGAACGGACCGCATCACCAGAGTTGAGCTTGGCCGATCTACCGGTTCCCGAGGACCGAGATGCCGCATGGCGGATGTTGCGAGATCGCGGCGGGTCGGTGGAACTCGACGGCCACCTCGCGATGACCAGCCTGCAGACCGTGGAGACGGTGCTGCGCCAGCCGCAGCTCTTCTCCTCGAAAGAGGCCTTCGACTCGCTCAACAGCCCGCTGCCGATGGTCCCGATCGCCTTCGACCCGCCGGAGCAGACCCGGTACCGCAGGATCCTGCAACCGTTCTTCAGCCCCCGCAGCATCCGCCCCCTCGAGCAGCCCCTGCGCGAGCAGGCCATCGCCCTCATCGAGCCGCTGCTCGACCGCGGAGAGTGTGACTTCGTCGCCGAGGTCGCGGTCCCGTTCCCGGTCCAGACCTTCCTCACCCTGTTCGGCCTGCCCCTGGAGGACCGCGACCGCTTCCTGGTCTGGAAGGACGCCATCCTCGGCCTCACGGACGCCTCCGGAGCGGCTGATCCGACCGCGAGCCAGGAGGGCATGGAGCACGCGGTCGCCCTCTTCACCTACCTGAACGAACTGATCCAGTCGCGTCGCGGCGTCCCGGGCGACGACGTCCTGAGCAAGCTGCTGTGCATCGAGGGCGACGACGCGCTGACGGACGAGGAAGCCATCGGGCTGTGCTTCCTGTTCATCCTCGCGGGACTCGACACCGTGACGGATTCGCTCGGCTTCGGCATGGAACGTCTCGCCAAGAACCCCGACCGCCGCCGCGAGCTCGTCGAGGACCCCACCATCATCCCTGCGGCGGTCGAGGAGCTCGTGCGCCTCGACCCGCCCGCCCCGTTCATCCCCCGTGTCACCACGGAGGAGACCACGGTGGACGGCCGCGTCCTCCCCGCCGGCAGCCGTATCAGCTCCTACCTCGCCGTCGCGAACCGGGACGAGGCCCGCTGCCCCAACCCCTTCGAGGTCGACTTCCACCGTGGCGAGAACCCTCACACCAGCTTCGGCGTGGGGGTCCACCGTTGCCTGGGCTCCCACCTCGCCCGCCTCGAGATGCGCCTGATCTACGAGGAGTGGCACAGGCGGATCCCCGACTACCGGATCACCCCGGGCACCACCCCTCGCGTGAAGTGGCCCCGGGGCACGATCGGCCTGGAAGGCCTGCACCTGACATTCCCCGCAGGGTCGGCGTGAACGTCCGCGTCGATCGCGACGTGTGCACCGGTCACGGCATGTGCTTCATGACCGCACCCGAGGTCTTCGAGGACGACGAGGACGGCTACGGCCGGGCCCGGAACGACGGCGTGGTCGATCCCGGGCATGAGGACGAGGCCCGAGGCGGCGCCGCCAGTTGCCCCGAACGCGCCGTCGTCTTCTCCTGATCCAGGATCCCGGTCGGGTGTGTATCCCACCCGGCACCCGGCCGGGACGCCGAGGGCGCCGCTCGCGGTGACCCGGCCCCCGTAACATCCGGCATCGATGTCACGCGAAGAGATCCTGCGCCGGGAGGGTTACGGACCCACGAGTCCTGTGGTCGGCGAGCGAGGCGCCTACACCCGGCGGCGCATCACCGACGAGAGCTTGCGCCTCTTCGAGCGCCACGGATTCCACGGGACCTCGGTGGACAGCATCGCCAAGGCCGTCGGCATCTCCCGCCCGGCGCTGTACCAGTACTTCGAGAGCAAGCTGCAGATCTTCCTCGAGCTCCTCGACGAGTGTGGCAGCGCGCTGGACCGCGTGGTTCGGCGGATCGGGCCGCTCGGGCCGACCCGGGTCGGGTTCGACGACCTGCACTGGTGGCTCGGCGAGTGGGCCTACATCTATGACAAGTACGCCACGGTTCATGTGCAGTGGGCGAACATCGATACTCCGGAGAGCCCGATACGGCCGGTCGTGGAGCGCCTCGTCCACTCCTTCCACGAGCGGATCGCCGACCGTCTCGCCTCGTCCGGGCTACAGGGGCTGGACCCGCTCGACGCGGCCATCGCCCTGACCGGCACCGTGCACCGGTACCACTACTTCCTCCACATGGGCTTCGCTCCCCCGCTGTCCCGCGACGACCTGCTCGACGGGCTGGCGGTGTGCATGCAGTTGATGCTCTTCCCCGAGACACCCGCCGACGCACTCGCCGCGATCGCACCGGGAGGACGGCCGCGTCCGACCGACGACACCGCCTTCCCGATGTTCCGAGTGCGCGAGCTACCGGCTGCCGAGCCCGGCGACGGTCGGCAGGATCGGGAGATCGGGCAGCGGGGCAGGGCGACCCGGCGCAGGATCGTCGAGACCGGCGCCCGGTTGTTCACCGAACGCGGCTATCACGAGACCAGCGTCGACGACCTCCTCGCGCACCTGGGCCTCAGCCGCGGCGCCTTCTACAAGTACTTCCCCGAGAAGATCAACCTTCTGCTGGAACTCGCCGACGCATGCGCGGCGGCGGTGAACCCGTTGACGGGCCGGCTCGCTCTCATCGAGCCGGGTCAGGAGGCACGGCCCCAACTTCGGGACTGGCTGCTCGACTTCCTGCCCGTGTACGAGAGCTACCTCGGTGTCATCCGCGCCTGGTTGCAGGGCGCGTGGCGCGAGCCCCGGCTGACCGCCACCGCGGCGAGCATCAGCGCCGGCCTGCTGCGCGGCTCGACGCCGGTTCTGCAGGGCGTGGACCGCCGTTATCCCCTCGACACCGACATCGCCGCCACGGTGCTCGGCGCAATGCTGGCGCGCCTACCCGAGGTCCTGCGTCGGCCGGGTCAGGACGACCTCGGCCGGAGGGCCGAACTGATGGCGGCGCTGATCGACCGCGCGATGCTCAGCCCGGGCGGCTGCCCGGCGCCCGGATGAGCCGGACGCCGTCACCGCGGGTCCCGCGGCAGCCCGAGGATGCGTTCGGCGATCTGGTTGCGCAACACCTCGGACGTGCCGCCGGCGATGGTGAGACAGCGGCTGAAGAAGAAGTCGTGCACCAGCGCGGGCTCTCCTCCGAGCAGGGCTGCACTTCCGGCGATCCGCATCCCGAGGTCGACCACCCGCTGAGCGTGTTCGGCGCCGAACAGCTTCGCCAGGCTGCCTTCGACGCCCGGCTCGGTGCCGGCGACCGCCCTGGCGGCGTGGCGGAGATTCAGCATCTGCAGGGCGTGTGCCTCGACCAGGAGCGCCCCGACCTCGCGCGCCGATCCGACGTCATCGGGCCGGTGCCGGTCCAGCAGACCGAGCAGGCTGTCGGCCTGCATGGTGACCGAGCCGGCGCCGATCGAGATCCGCTCGTTGCCCAGCGCGGCGCGGGCGACCCGCCAGCCATCGTTCACCTCACCGACGACGTCCACGTCCGGTACGAAGACGTCATCGAAGAAGACCTCGTTGAACAGAGCCTCGCCGGTGATCTCGGTGAGCGGCCGGACCTCGACTCCCGGCGCGTGCAGGTCGATGATCATTGCGGTGATCCCGCGGTGTTTGGACGCGTCGGGATCGGTACGGACCGTTGCCAACCCTCGGTGGCAGTTCCTGGCATCGCTGGTCCAGACCTTCTGCCCGGAGACGAGCCAGCCGCCGTCCGCCCGTCGAGCCCTGGTGGAGATGGCGGCGGCGTCCGAACCTGCTCCCGGCTCGCTGAACAGCTGGCACCAGCGCAGTCGGCCTTCCAGGCTGGACCACAGCAGCCGGTCCTGCTGCTCGGCACTGCCGTGCTGCAGCAGGGTGGGCAGGATCCACTCCCCTAGCCCGAGGCCGGGTCGCTCTATGGCGGACAGTTCCTCCTCGATCACCAGCTGCTCCACCGGGCCGGCTGCGCGGCCATACGGTCGAGGCCAATGGGGCAGGAGGTAACCCGACCGGGCGAAGAACGACGGGCGTTGCTCCTCGGGCGTGCGCGAGTACTCCTCGACGAAGGCTCGCGCGTCGTGCCGGTATCGCTCGGCCTCGGGAGGCAGGTCGAGGCTTCGCCCGCGTCGCACCCCGTTGCCGCGCATCGCGGCCACCCTCTGGGTGGGCGGCTCCGAGGCCTCGAACACGGCAGCCAGTGCAGCGGCCCGTCGCAGGTAGAGGTGGGCGTCGTGCTCCCAGGTGTAGCCGATCCCACCGTGCACCTGGATGGCGAGCTCCGCGACACGAAGATACGCGGGCAGCGCGCAGGCTGCGGCCATGGCGGCCACGAGATCGGCTTCGTCGAGATCGGCGACGGCCCTGGTCGCGTCCCAGGTGGCAGCGGAAGCCAGCTCGGCGTCGAGGAGCATGTCGGCGCAGTGGTGCTTGACTGCCTGGAAGCTGCCGATGGCCCGGCCGAACTGCTCCCGTTGGGTGGCATAGGCGACGGTCATCTCGACGCATGCGTGCATTCCACCGACCGCTTCCGCGGCGGCGAGGATCAGTCCCACCCGGCGCGCGATACGGGTGGCTCCGGGCAACAGGTCGACGACCGGGGCGCTCTCGCACCGCACCCGCGCTACCGGCCGGGTGGGATCCACCGCACCGGACGCCTCCACCCGCAACGCCGCACCGGGTTCCACCACGACCAGATCCGGACCGTCGGCCAGCAGCAACACGTCGGCGTCGAGCGCCCCCAGCACGGCTCCGGCATCGCCGGCCAGGCCGTGGGCGGTGCGCCGTGCGGACCCTCCGACGCCGACGGCCGCAGTGGCCGAACCCGAGCAGAGTCCGGGTAACCAGCGCTGTCGTTGCTCGTCGGTGCCTGCCTCCGAGATCACGGCGGCCGCAAGGACTGTCGGCAGGAACGGTCCGGGCGCGACCGCGCGACCGAGCTCCTCGGTCACCACCGCAAGCTCGGCCAGGCCGAAACCCTGCCCCCCGAACTCCTCCGGGACGTGCAGACCGGTCCAACCGGCAGAGACGACGTCCTTCCAGAACGGAGCCGGCTTGCCGGACTCGTCGTCGAGGGCGGCCCGGGCGGCGGCGAGCACGGCGCGGTCGCGGACGACCGATCGTGCGACACGCGCCAGAGCCAGATGGTCCTCGGTGATGGCCAGTGCCACTGCTGCGTCTCCTGTCGTACCCGCGATTGCGGTACCTGCTGGGGCCGCCTCTGTTCCACGGCTGCCGTCGGACCTAGAGTATGACAGTCGACTGCCAGAAGCCAGCGCATCGGCGCGGCGGCCGTCGAGACCGGGAAGGCGGCATGATGACCCTGGGACTCGGACCAGGCGGCCGGACGAGACGCGGGCAGTCCCCGCCCGGCACACCGGACGGTCTCGCACCGCGGCGCACCCGGCCCGTGCTGATCTGGGCCTTCCTCGGCGCACTGTGCCTGGCCCTCATGCTCTATCTCTTCGTTTCCTGGATCGCATTCGGCGAAGCACAATCGGTGCCCACGGGCGCAGATCCGGTGTCAGGAACGACTCAGGTCTGGGCCGCGGTGTTCCAGATCGGTGGTCCGATCGCGGCGGCGATCGTGCTGATCCACGTCGTTCACCGATGCGTTCGGGAACGCAGGCTCTGTCTCGACGCCATGATCGTCATCGGTACGACGACCGCCTGGTGGCACGATCCCCTGATCAACTGGCTGCGACCTTTCGTGTTCTACAACGCGACGATGGTGAACTTCGGATCCTGGTCCGAGCGGATTCCGGGCTGGATCAGTCCGAATGCGAGATTCCTGCCCGAGCCGCTACTGATGATCGGGCTCGCCTATGTCTGGATGACCCTCGGCTTCGGAATGCTGGCGACACGGGCGATGCGCGCGGCGCGCGCCCGGTGGCCCCAGCTCGGCGTGGCTGCCACGTTCGGTGCGGGGTGGTCGGCCGTCTTCGTCCTTGAGCTGCCGCTCGAGACGCTCGCCGTGCGGACCGGGCTCGTCGCCTACCCGGCCTCGATCCCCGAGCTGACGTTGTGGGCCGGGCACACCTACCAGGTTCCGCTCTACGGACCCGCGCTGTGGTCGGCGGTACTCACCGGCATCGGCGCGCTGCGGTTCCATCTCGACGAGCGCGGGTTCACGCTGGTCGAGCGCGGGATCGAACGGGTCACGGTGGGCGCTCGAGCCACAACGCTGCTGCGCATCCTCGCCGTGGTCGGGTTCATCCACGTCTCGGCGGTCCTGGCCTACGACCTGCCGATCAACGTCGCCGGACTCTACGCCGGCCCTGTCGACCCCTACCCCACCCACCTGCGCACGCAACAGTGCGGACCAGGGACTCCGGTGGGCTGCCCCGGACCCGGTGTGCCCATTGTGATGAAGGACCGATGAGACGCCGAAGGCGTCCGGGCGAGCGCCGCGGAACCCGCGTCAGCTCAGCAGCTTCTCCAGGCGTTCGAACTCCGCCGCGAGCACGTCACCGAGAGCCGGTCTCGAGGGGCCGTCGGCCCAGGCGGCGAGGGCGCGCTCCATCACGAGCAGCCCGACGGCCGCCAACAGCTCGCAGTCGACGTCAGGAGTCAGCAGGCCTCGGCGATCCGCGATCGCCTGCGCCAGGGTCGCCGCGTTCTCCTGGTGGTTGCTGCGTTCCCTGCCCCGGAGAGTGGGCGAAGACTCCACGGCTTTCAGGTACAGGCTGATCCGCCTGCGTAGTCGGGCGACGGCGGGAGCCAGCGTCACGAACGTCGCGCGCATCGCCTCGAGATCGCTCACGTCGTCCGCCTGCGCCAGGTACAAGGTGGCGAAAGACCGGATGAAGTCGTACTCGCCGAAGAAGAAAACAGACTCCTTGGTCGGAAAGTATCGAAAGAATGTCCGTGGGGACACGCCCGCCGACTCAGCGATCTCATCAGTGGTCGTATTGTCGAACCCTTGGGACGCACAGAGCTGGAGGGCCGCATCGATGATCGCCTTGCGGGTACGGGCCGCGTGGTCGGCTCGGGGCGAGCGGTCACCAAGTGCCACGACGGCCCCCTCTGCTCGGCTGCGGATCCGACGATCATACGTCGACGACGGCAGTGCGCCGCCGATCACGTTCGTGACAGCAGGCTGCCGAAGATGCCCCGTACGACCGGGCAGGGCCGAGCAGGTGGTGGCCGCACGAGCGATACCTGCCGTGCCACCTACCGTGCCGCTGTCCGGACGCGAGGCGCGCAGCGACGACCGGGCTGCACCGGCGGGGACGGAGCATCATGTCGCGCGGCCTGCCATGGGCACCTGGCGACGCCGTGGGAAGTCGAGCGGCGCCGCCCCACGCGGTATCGCGCGCGGTGCGCGTACCACGGCGGCGGCGCCGCCCGTTGCCGCCGGTCGCCTCCTCGGACGTCCCCGGTCAGCGCACCGAGAAGCCGGCGTCGAGCGGCAGGCTGATGCCTGTGACGAACTTCGCCTCTTCCGACACCAGCCAGGCGACCGAGTTGGCGATGTCCTCAGGCTGCAGGATCTGGATCGGCAGCGCGTTCTGCATCGCGCTGACCGCCTCCCCACCGTGAGCCAATAGTTCCTGCATCGCCTGGTTGAGCACCATTCCGGTGGCGACGCCGGTGGGGTGGATCGTGTTCACCCGGATCCAGTGCTGCGCCAGGTCGTTGGCCAGTACCTGCATCAGCCCGACCAGGCCCCGCTTCGCGGCGGCATACGCCTGGCCACCGGGTGTACCGGTGCCGGTCGCCTTCAGTCCGGCCGTGGAACTGGTGATCACGATCGACCCGCCCCGGCCCGCCTCGATCATGCTCGGCAGCGCCGCCTCGATGGTGTTCCACACCCCGGTCAGGTTCACGTCGATGATGTCCCGCCACACAGCCCGGCGGTCCTCGGCCGGACCCAGGCGGATGATCCCCGCGTTCGCGATGACGATGTCGACCCTGCCGAACTCGGCGATCCCGTCCTGGAAAGCGGCGGTGAGGTCGTCCGGGTCACGGACGTCGGCCTGCCGGGCGACGATCCGTCCCCCCGCGCCCTCGACGAGCTTCACCGTTTCCGCCAGATCGTCGGCGGAGGCGTTCGGGTAGTCCATCGACGGGATGTCCTGGGCGATGTCCACACCGACGATGTCGGCGCCGTCGCGACTCAGGCGCAGGGCGTGGGCTCGGCCCTGCCCCCGGGCGACACCGGTGATGAAGGCTGCTTTCCCGGTCAGCGACCCCATTGGCGCTCCTCTCTCACGTGGTGACCAGTTCGAACTGTGGAGCCCGAAGCCCTGCGACACCGGAATCCACGCCGGCGGCCTCGGCCACCGCGGGCGGAAGGTCGACGAGCCGTGCTTGCACGCGAGCCCCGACTTCGACGTCGAGCGGATCGGCATCGATGACCCCGGTCAGCCGGAGCCCGGGTTGTTCGTCGAGTTCGATCACGCCGACGACGTAGGGAGGCCTACGACCGGGAACGGTCTGGTGGCGGACGACGATGAAACTGAAGATCGTGCCGCGCCCGCTGACCTCCTCGAATCGCACCTTCCCGCCCGAGGGGCTCCGCTCCTGAGGAGGGTGGATCCAGGTGCCGGTATCCACGCAACGGCACAGCATCAGCTTGCCCTCGCGGGTGGCCTCCCAGTAGCCGGTGGTGTCGGGGTCGGGAACCGGTACAGGAGGCGCCGGCGTCACCGGGTTCACGGGTGCTCCTTGCTGTAGATGTTCGCGCCGCCGAACGGCCCCGCGCCCGCGGTGACGAGGGCGAGCTCGGCTCCGGGCACCTGACGGTCCCCGGCCGTGCCGCGCAGCTGCAGAGCGGCCTCGAAATGATGGTTCAGGCCATGGATGTAACCCTCGGAGAGCAACCCGCCGTGCGGGTTCACGACGACATCCCCGCCATAGGTCGCCCGGCCCTCGCCGAAGAACGCGCCGACCTCACCCTTGTCGCAGAAGCCGTAGTCCTCCATCGTGGCCATCACGGTGTAGGTGAAGCAGTCGTACATGCACGCCAGATCCATGTCCGCGGGGGTCAGCCCCGTCTTCTCCCAGATCTTCGGACCCGCTGTCTGCGAGTACATCTCGGTCGGGTCGCTCCACTCGGTCCAACCGGCCCCGCCCTGAGAGTTCGACGAGCCGACCAACCACATCGGGTCCTGCTTGGTGTTGCGCGCGATGTCCTCCCCGGTGATCAGAATGGCAACCGCGCCGTCGACCTCCGACGTGCAGTCCAGCACCCGGAACGGTTCGTTGATCCAGCGCGCGGCCAAGTAGTCGTCCATGGACAGCGGGTCACGGCGTAGAGCGTGCTCGTTGGGTCCGGCATGAGCGCGCTGGGTGATCGCGATCTGACCCAGATCCTCTGCAGTCGAACCGTATTCGTGTTGGTGACGCCGGGCCCACATGGCGAACCACTGCGGCGGCACCATGTAACCCGACGCGGTGTCGAACTGGTCGTGATGAGGCACCTGCATCGGGCCTTCGATGTGACCGAAGCGATAGCCGGAGCGACCGTTGAGCGAGCGGTACACCAGCACCGCCTTGCACAGACCCGCTTCGATCACCGCCGCT